>CAKKQX010000246.1 GCA_919902235.1 Burkholderiales bacterium | reverse complement strand
CGCAATCTGCCGGTGCTTTCTTTTTTGATCGAGGCGATGAAGGGCCGTTTGCATGCCGATGTGCCGAGAGACTGGTGGATCGTCGTCGCGGACATCACCGGATCAACCCAGGCCATCGAGGCCGGTGCCTACAAAAAAGTGAATACCGTGGGCGTGGCCTGTATTGCGGCAGTGGCGAATGTGGATCGCGACATCGACCTGCCGTTTGTATTCGGCGGTGACGGCGCCACGCTGGCCGTGCCGGAGGTGTTGCGCGTGCGCGCTGAATCCGCCCTGCGTGGCGCCCAGCGCCTGGCGCGGGAACGCTTCGGCTTGGCCTTGCGCGTAGGTCTCGTCAGGGTGGACGAATTGTCAGATCGGGGTTTTTGGGTACGGCTGGCCAAAGTGCGCTTGTGTCGCCGCATGTGATGCAGCCGGCGTTGTCGGGGCGCGGCTGGGAAGAAGCGGAGCGACGCGTCAAGACCCCGGGATCTCCCGGCGTGCGGCAGGTGGAGGAGGACGGTGGTCTGGCGCGAGCCAGTTTCGAGGGTTTCGAATGCCGCTGGCAAGGCGTGCCCAGCTTCAATGGCCACAAGCTGTCGCTGCTGGTGGCGGCGGTATCACCTGATGCGGAAGGAAATCTCGCAACTTATCAGCGGGTGCTGGAGCAAATTCAGGATATTTATGGCGAAGTGGCAGAGTATCATCCGCTGCGTGCCGACCGCATGCGGCTGACTTTCGACCCGCACCTGCTGTGGCACGAGTGGTAGGTGCGCTCGGGGCGCTTCAGCTGGGCGCGGCGATTGGCGTATTTCATGCGCATGCTGCTGCAGAATCTGGCGGGGGTGATCCTGTTTTCCCGCAATATCGATACCGAATCGGTGCGCTGGAGCCGCTATCGCGACGAACTGGTGCAAAATTCCGATTTTCGCAAGTTCGATGGCATGTTGCGCATGGTCATGGATGGCAGCGATGCACAGGCAAATCAGCTGCAAACGCATCTTGAGGCCGAATATCGCGCGCGGCGGCTGGTCTACGGCATGCACAAATCGCGCGAAGCGCTGCTGACCTGTATCGTCCAGTCCTACAACGGCAACCACCTGGATTTTGTCGATGGCAGCGATGGCGGCTACGCACTGGCGGCCAGGGAACTGAAGCGGCGCTTGTCGGAAGTGTTGCGACCGGCAGCCTGAAGCGCATGCGGGGCGCCTTAGCGCGGCATGTTGTGCAGGATTGCGCCATGTTGTGGTTTGTATATATTACTAAATAATTAATAAAAACAATATGTTAGATAATAACGTCGATACCGGGCAACGCCGTGCGTCGCTGGCGCATGCACCTGGCTGACAGTGGCGATCACAGTCATCAGATAGTCTATCGGAGCATCATCGTCGCCGCCGCATCGGCGGGCAGGTCTTGCTCGGCGATTTCCAGCTGCTCGTAGAACGATTCCAGGTAGGCTTTGAAGGTCACATCATGGCGCTGCGTTTCCGTGGCGCCGAAGTCCTGCTGCGGACGTGGCTGCAGTTCAAAGTGGTTGTGTTCGTCCTTGCCGCGCATCAGACAGGCGGGCATTTTGCGCTTGCCGATATAACGGGTGCGGGTGGGGATGTAGCTCAGCGCCAATCCGATACGCCGCTCGTCGGAACGGTTGGGAGCGGATTGATGGACCACGCAGGTGTGATGCAGCGAGAACTGGCCGGGCTTGAGTATGGCGCGGTCGATCTGCGACTGGTCGAACCACTCGACGATGATCTGGCCGGCGGTATTGACGCTGTTTTTGACCACATTGCTCTTCTGCAGCAGCTGGCCGCGGATGTGGCTGCCCGCCGCGAACTCCACCGGGCCGGCTTGCCCGGTCACGTCGCTCAATGCCACCCACGCCGTCACATGGTCGTATGGGCGCAAGCCGAAATAGCTTGAATCCTGGTGCCAGGCGGCGACACCCGTGCTGTGTGCTTCCTTGATGAAAAAGCGGCTGGTGTAGAGCAGGATGTCGGGGCCGACCAGGTCTTCCACGGCGTCGAGTACGGCGGGATGACGCGCGAGTTCATCGACCCAGCGGCATAAAAAATGCAGATTGCCGCGGTACTTCTTGTCGATGGCCATTAACGATCCGCCCAGCTGTGCCTCGGTTCTATCCAGTTGCTCGCGGTAGCGTGCCACTTCGGCCGGGCTCAGAGCGTCGTTCGGGGACAGATAGCCGTTGGCACGGTAGCTGGCGATGCGCCCGGCACTCAGTACTTTGGGCATGCTGGCAATTCTCCTTCGGGCGGCGGCGCCGGTTGCGCATCGGCAACCCTGCTGATCATGAAAGTAGTCGATAGCCGGGTAAGGGGTCAAGTCCGCCGGGCATGCGGGCAGATTGAGCGTGGGCGGATGCGCAGCAAAGGCGCATGACAGTCGCAGGGCGGCGGGCGCATGCGACCCGGCTCGCCGAAAACAGAACTCAGCGCGCCACTATCCCTGCCTTGCGAATGACATTCGAAAATTTTTCGGTATCTGATTTCACGATGTTCTCGAATTCAGTGCTGCTCCCACCGTAAACATCAAACCCCAAAGCGACCAGTTTTTGCCGCGTATCGCCGCTATCAAGCACTTTGTTGACGGCTGAATTTATTTTTTTAATCAATATGGTGGGTGTTTTCGCAGGGACTACGAAGCCGAACCAGTTCTTGAAGTCATAGCCTTGTACCGTTTCCGAAATCGACGGGATCTGCTCGGCGACCGGCGAGCGCTTGGCGGAGGTGATGCCAAGAATCCTGATTTTCCCCGCACGGTGCAGTGGCAGCAGATTGGGCAGGCCCGTCATGACCAGGGGAATCTGGTTGGACACGACGTCCATCATCGCGACGTTTCCGCCCTTGTAGCTGATATGCGTGATCTCAATTCCCGCCATCGACTTGAAAATCTCTCCCGCAAGATGGCCGCCGCTGCCGATTCCGGCGGTGCCGTAGGAAAGCAGGCCGGGTTTGCCTTTGGCCATCTCGACGACATCCTTGACCGAGTTCGCCTTGAAGGAGGGGTGAGTGCCGAGCGCCATGGGTTGCGCCGCGATGAGCACAACCGGTTTCAGGTCGCGCCTGGTGTCGTACGGCAGCGTCTTGTGCAATGCCGGATTCGCGGCCAGCGCGTTGGGCGAAAGGAATATGGTGTAGCCGTCAGGCGCGGCTTTCACGGTCATTTCCGTGGCGATGATGGTCGCGCCGCCGGGGCGGTTGTCGACTACGACCTGCTGCTCCCAAATTTCCGTGAGTCGTTGCGAGACAACGCGCGCAACCAGATCAAAGGTGCCGCCGGCGGCAAAAGGCACGATGACGCGCACCGGTTTGGCGGGATAAGCTTCGGCGAGCGCGCCTTGGCAGATCAGGAACGCACAAAGAATCCCGGCGCCTGTCGACAGTGGATGTCTCATCTCTTCCTCCAGTGATTGTGGCTGCGGCCCGTTGTTGGATTTTTTAAACATACGTATGATACGTAATTAATCCATTATCCATCAAGCAAAGGCCACGACCTGATCATGGTTATTAAAGAAATCATTGTTCGGCAGTTAGAACTACCTCTCACAAAACCGTACAAGGTTTCCTTCCGTACCTACACCGAGTTCGAGCCGATTGTGGTGGAGATCGTTGCCGAGGACGGTCAAAACGGCTGGGGCGAAGCCTATATTCCCGCTGGATCCACTTTTGAAACGATTGATAGCGCATGGCAATTCTGTACCGAACACGCTGAAAAACTTGTCGGGAAAACCGCCAGTGAGTCGCATCGGATAATTGACCGGCAGGTGCCAAGCGCGCCTTTCGCTGCGTGTGCAATACTGAGCGCCCTGGCCATGCTGACACGAAACACGGCACTGGTGACCGAAAAGGAGGCGCGCATCCCCTTATTGGTGCCGGTATCCGGCGTGACCGCGTCTGAGATAGCGCAGGAGATTGAGGCCAGACTGGAGCAGGGATATCGCGCCTTCAAGGTCAAGGTCGGCTGGGATGTCGACAAGGACCTGGAACGGGTAAGAATGGTCCAGGACGCGGCCGGCGACAGAGGGACGCTGACGATAGATGCCAATCGCGGCTACGATCAGGAGCAGGGGATGCGTTTTGCGGCAGCGCTGGATCCGCGCGGAATAGCGCTGTTCGAACAGCCCTGCGAAGCGGATCAGTGGCAGGCCAACGCGGCAGTGGCGCGCGTATCCACAGTGCCATTGATGCTCGATGAGTCCATTCGCAATGAAACGGATATCGACCGCGCGGCAACGATAGACGGTATCAAATTCGTAAAACTGAAACTTAAGCGTGTGGGCGGCGTAGAGCGGGCGCTCTCAGCCATGCAGCGTGCGCGCGAGAAAGGGCTTGGTATCTGCCTGGGGGACGGGGTGGCGACCGAGATTTTATGCTGGATCGAGGCCTGCGTTTCCAGGGGGTACCTTAGTCACGCGGGCGATATGAACGGCTTTCTAAAGCCCAAAACAAGGTTGTTGGCGAATCCGCTGCTTTTCGAGCAGGGATCGATTGTATTGAAACCGGGGTATTGGCCGGAAATGGACCGCGGGATTTTGCGCGCGCAACAGGTGCGACAGGAACGGATTGTTGCGACAATGACCGCCTAAACGCCGCCCTCATCGGTACGATAATGAAATTTGCCCGCGTCGAGCATGCGAATACGGTATTCAACCGGCAAATCCTTGTAGGTGTATGCAATGCGTTCCACTCTCAGTATGGGACTATTCACGGCAATCTTCAGTGTTGCGGCAGTATCCGCCTTGGCGAGCGCGCCATAAATGCGTTCTTCGACGCGGATCACATTGATCCCGCAAACATCCTGGTAGACGGCATAGATATTCTCCTGGGCCTCGCGTATCGAGCGCGCGGTGAGACCCGGAAACATGCGGCCCGGAAGCATGATCTCCATGGCTGCCACAGGTTTTGCGCCCGCGCTCAACAGACAGTTAAGACGGTATATGGGATGACGTTCCCCTCTGCGCAGGCCAAGTATTCCGGCAATGGCATCCGGAGCGGTTTCTTTTGCAAAGGACAGCAAGGCCCGGTCGGGAAAAATCTGCACTCCGTCATTGCTGTAAACGTGAGAAAACTGATAGCGCTGGCGCTGGAGGGAATGGCGCGCGACAAATGTGCCCTTTCCCTGCTTGCGCACTAATATTTTGGACGCGGCGAGTTCGCTGATGCCTGCGCGTATCGTAAACACAGCCACACCGAAGCGGTCGGCGAGTTGTGTTTCTGTCGGCAGTTGCTGGCCGGGTTTCCATTCACCGTCAGCCAGGCACTGGAGAATGCGTTCCTCGACCTGTTTGTAGAGGGGGTCGGGGGCGCTGATATCGAGGCCGGTTTTAGCGGGTTTGCGGGGCATGTGCAGTTTGTGGAAGAAACATGAATTATTATATATACCGTTTTCAGGCTGAACAGATTGCAAGTTTCGTATATCATACGTATGATATGCATGTATTGTAAAGGAGAGCCATTTTATGCAATCTGCCCATGCATCCGGCGCAACGTCCACACCAGTCATGGATCCGGAGATCATTCCCTCCGGAAAGGGATGCGGCGCGGAAGTGCGCGGTATCAGTCTTTCCAGTCTCGACGATGCGTCGGTGACAGCGCTGAAGCAGGCGCTGCTGCAGCACCTGGTAGTGGTGGTCAGAGGGCAGCAGATTTCGGATCCCCAGCTGATTGCGCTTGGAAAGAGCCTGGGGGCGCTTGAGCCGCCGGGCATGAGCATCATCGGCAAGCCTTATATTGACGCATATCCGGACATTCTCGTGATCTCGAATATCCTGGAGAACGGACAGCCCATGGGCAATCTGGGGGCAGGAGAGGCCGTATGGCATACGGATATGTCGTACCGGGAAAAACCGGTTTCGTATGCGATTTTGCACTCTCTGGAAATTCCGCCGGCCGGGGGGAACACCTACTTCGCCAATCAGTATCTGGCCTACGACACACTGCCGGAGGAACTCAAACGCAGGCTGGAAGGCTTGATGCTGGTGCATGACGAGACCTACAACAGCGCAGGGCAGATGCGCAAAGGCTTTAACGAGGTTACCGACCCGAGGCAGGCGCCGGGCGCGCGCCACCTGCTGTTTCGTACGCATCCTGTCAGCGGGCGCAAAGCGCTTTATCTGGGCCGCCGCCGCAACGGTTATATCGTCGGGCTGCCGCTGGAAGAAAGCGAAAAACTGCTGGATGAACTGTGGGCTCATGCTTCACGCCCCGAGTTCGTGTGGGGGCACGAGTGGCGGGTTGGCGATACCGTAATCTGGGATAATCGCTGCCTGATTCACCGCCGTGATCCGTTCGATGCGAGCGAGCGCCGCATGATGCACCGCGTCCAGATCAAGGGAGAAAAGCCAAATTAACGCTCGGTAGCGTGGCTAACAAAAGGGCTCCTGTCGGGAGCCCTTTGATTTTGGGTGAAGCTCGCGTCTTGGCGTTGATATTTAGTGGATGTCTCTGCGGGAATACGGGCGGAGTAGAATGCGCCTTGCAAGTCCATGTTTGAAAGGAAAGTCGGATGATCGAAGTCAAGGATAAACCCGCCGCCGGCCAGACCATACGGCTGCACGACATTGATAATGTGCTGATCGCGCGCGCCGAGATCGGTATCGGTGCCAAACTGGAAAACGGGTTGACGTCGCGCAGCCAGGTGCCGCCGGGACACAAGATAGCGGCGCGGGCGATCAAGCAGGGCGATCCCATCCTCAAATATAACGTCACCATAGGCTTCGCTTCGACCGACATTCCGGCAGGTACTTACGTGCATTCGCACAACATGGAGTTTCGCGAGTTCGACCGCGATTATGCGCACGCACAGGACTACCAGCCCATTGAATTGATTCCCGAAGCCGAGCGCGCAACTTTCATGGGCATCGTGCGCGACAACGGCCAGATCGCCACGCGCAATTACATCGGGGTGCTGTCCACGGTCAACTGTTCGGCAACAGTGGTGCACAAGATCGCCGGGTACTTCACGCCGGAGCGGCTGGCGGAGTTTCCCAACGTCGACGGTGTGGTGGCGTTTGCCCACGGCACGGGCTGCGGCATGGAAATGACCGGCGAGCCCATGGATCTGCTGCGCCGGACGATGGCGGGATATGCCCGCCACGCCAACCTGTCAGGGGCGCTGGTGGTGGGGCTGGGCTGCGAGCGCAATCAGGTGAACGGGTTGTTCAAGGAACAAGGCCTGTCTGTAAATGCACGGCTGCGCACTTTCATCATGCAGGAGGAGGGCGGCACCACCAAATCCATCGCGGCAGGGATCGCGGCGGTGAAAGAAATGCTGCCGGAAGCCAATCGCGTGACGCGCACCCGGGTGCCGGCAAGCCACATCATGGTGGGCCTGCAGTGCGGCGGCTCGGACGGTTTTTCCTCGATTACCGCCAATCCGGCGCTGGGTGCGGCGATGGATCTGCTCGCGCGCCACGGCGGCACCGCGATCCTGTCCGAGACGCCGGAGATTTACGGCGTCGAGCACACGCTGACGCGGCGCGCGCGCAGCCGCGAGGTCGGCGAGAAGCTGGTGGAGCGCATCCGCTGGTGGAAGGACGTATATACCGTCGGCCGTGATGCGCAGATCAATGGCCGCGTCAGTCCCGGCAACCAGATGGGCGGGCTCGCCAATATTTTCGAAAAGTCGCTGGGCTCGTCGATGAAAGGCGGCACCGGCCCGCTGATGGAGGTCTACCGCTACGCCGAACCGGTGACGCAGAAGGGTTTCGTGTTCATGGACACGCCGGGCTTCGATCCCTGTTCGGCCACCGGCCAGATCGCCGGCGGCGCGAACGTCATCATGTTCACCACGGGACGCGGCTCGATGTTCGGCGCCAAGCCGGTGCCGTCGATCAAGCTCGCCACCAATACGCCGATGTATAACCGGCTGACCGAGGACATGGACATCAATTGCGGCGTGATTCTCGACGGCACCGCCACCTTGCAGGAGACGGGAAAAGTTATTTTCGACCACATGCTGCGCGTCGCATCGGGCGAAAAATCGAAGAGCGAGCTCCTGGGTCTGGGCGACCATGAGTTCGTGCCGTGGAATATCGGCGTGACCAGCTGACCTGCGGTTGGCCCGTTCGCCCTGTCTCCAGCCGGCTGTTTTCGGCTCAGTGGCCCGGCGCCGGCGTTTTTGCCGGCGTGCCTAGCGCCTGGTTCACCCTTGGCATGACCTCGGTGGCCATCAGTTCCATCGAGCGCCTGGCAAGCTGCGGATCGACCCAGTCCATGCCGGCGTAAACCAGTTCGCCGAAATCGCCTGCCTGCTCGCGCAGCGCCAGAATCTGGTCGACGACCTTGTTTACCGTGCCGCACAGCACCAGGCGGTCGACCATGTAGTCGTCCGTGAGTTCGCGGTCGTCCTGCGTCTCGTGGGTCTTGAAAATGATGTGGCGCTTGGAGATCATCATTTTTTGCAGCAGCATGTTCCAGTAATAGCGGTACGGGCTGCTCGCGTTGCTGCGGCCGTAATCGAGGGCGGTTTTGTCGTCGTCGGCGACGAAGATGGTGCGCGCCACGCGCCAGTCCGCGGGGTCCGCGCTGCGGCCGGCGCGGCGCTTGCCTTCGGCGTAGTTGGCCCAGTGGCTGGGCAGCCACTGCGGCAGCAGGAAATTCGCCGACAGCGGATGGAAATCGCGTTCGCCCATGGCGATAACCCCTTTGGAGTGGGGCGCCACCACGGTGCCGACGATTTCCGGCCGCGGTTTCTGGAACGGCTTGTACATCACACCACGCGAGATTTCCGCCACGCCGGTCCTGGCCGTGCTCACCTTGAAGCGGTTGCCAGGGAGGTCGATGTCGTATGGCGCCTCGCGCTCCCAGATCGCGAGTATGACGTCTATTGCCTCGGCGAACAGCTTGTTGCGGTCTTCATTCAGCATGCCCAGCGCTTCGGCGTCGGAGGCCAGCGCGCCGGGACTGACGCCGAAGATGAAGCGTCCGCGCGCCAGGTGATCGAACATGGCTGCGTGCGCGGCGATCAACGTGGGATGGGAATGCGAGAGATTGGAAGTGCCGGTCGCCAGTTTGATGGTTTTGGTGTGATGGATCAGCGTGGCGAGAAAAATGAAGCTGTTGGTGATGTTCTCGGATTTTTCCGTGAGGTGCTCGCCCACGAATGCGTCGTGAAAGCCCAGTTGATCGGCCAGGATGATGGCCTCGCGGTCTTCCTGCAGGGTGAGGGCAGGGTCGCGATGCGCCGGATGCAGGGGCATGGTGAAATAACCGAGTCGCATGTGAACCTTTCCTGGCTGTGCGCGGGGATCTGTGTGGAATTTGCCGACCGGGGTGCTCGTGTTGCCGTCGTTCTCGCCGCTTGAGCTGATTGTGCGGGCGCAACGGTCGGCCGGGTTCATCATATAAGAACAAAGCGCGCCGAGGCAACAAGCGGCATGGCTGAGTGCGACACAGCGGCCGCTCATCGCCGGCGGCAAACGGTTCCACGTCTGCCGCGCGGCGCGGGCATGCTTTTGCCCCATCGCGGCAAAAACCGTGTATCATGCGTTCCCGGAACATCCGAGCTGCGTCATCCGGTCTGCAGCCGCGTTCTGTCGTGGTGGTCTTCAGGCTTCCCCGAATCCCTAAATCCTAATTTGAATCTGCCTGAACCGGTTCTGACGGTGTAATGCCGCAGCGGGCCGATCGCGGGAGATTTATTTGACGCAGTCATTTGCAAGTCTCGGCCTGTCGGCCGAGCTCACACGCGCCGTTGCCGAGCAGGGCTATACCCAGCCCACGCCGGTGCAGGTGCAGGCCATCCCGGTCATACTCGAAGGTCGTGACGTTCTCGCCGGCGCACAAACCGGCACCGGCAAAACCGCCGGATTTACCCTGCCGCTGTTGCAGCGCCTGTCGGCAAAGGGCAGTCCTTCGTCCTCGCCGACGCGCCATCCGGTGCGTGCGTTGATCGTCACGCCGACGCGTGAACTTGCGGCGCAGGTCGAAGAGAGCGTGCGTACTTACGGCAAGCACTCGCGGCTGCGCTCAACGCTGATTTATGGCGGCGTCGGCATCAACCCTCAAATTGAGGCGCTGCGGCGCGGTGTCGACATTCTGGTCGCCACGCCCGGGCGGCTGCTCGACCATGTCGGACAGAAAACAGTCGATTTGTCGCATGTCGAAATTCTGGTGCTGGATGAAGCCGACCGCATGCTCGACATGGGTTTCATCCGCGATATCCGCCGCATCCTGGCGCTGCTGCCGGCAAAGCGCCAGAACCTGCTGTTCTCGGCAACCTTCTCCGACGACATCCGCAAGCTGGCGGATGGCCTGCTGCATGCCCCGGTGATGGTGGACGTCGCGCGCCGCAACGCCGAATCCGAACTGGTCGCGCAGCGCATCCATCCGGTGGCGCAGGATAAAAAACGCCACCTGCTGGCGCACCTGGTTTCCAGCGGTGACTGGCGCCAGGTGCTGGTTTTTACCCGCACCAAACATGGTGCGAACCGTCTGTCGGAGCAGTTGTGCAAAGCAGGCATAGAAGCCACCGCGATTCACGGCAACAAGAGCCAGCCTGCGCGCACCAAAGCGCTGGCCGGCTTCAAGGCCGGCACGGTACGCGTGCTGGTGGCCACCGATATCGCTGCGCGCGGGCTGGACATTGAGGAGTTGCCGCATGTCGTCAACTTCGACCTACCGCATGTGCCTGAAGATTATGTGCATCGCATCGGCCGCACCGGTCGCGCGGGCAGCACCGGCGAGGCGATTTCACTGGTGTCGCCGGAGGAGCTGCCGTTGCTGGCGGCGATCGAGAAACTGCTGGGGCGGCGCGTTGAACGGCAGGTGATCGATGGTTACGACATCACGGCGATGCAGACCCGGCCCCCGGAAGACCGGGCGCAGAAGCAACCGCAGAACCCGGCCAGGCGCAGGGATAACAATCGCGGGCGCGCTCCGCAATCGGCTGATTCAGATCGCAACCGCAATCAAAGCCGCAATCGCGATGGCGAGCGCAAGGCAAATCGCGACAATCATCGCGATTCCAGACCTGGCAATAACAACCACAATCAACAAACGAATCCTGAAGCGCAGCGTGCCCATGAGCACGATGAGGAGCGCCAGCCGATGTCCAATGCCGGCCAGATGTTCCCCTCATCAGCGCAGGTGTTCGGCGAACCCAAGCCACAGCGCCACGCCAATGGCCAGCGCGGGCAACGCGGCGGGGCACGGCGTGGTCCTGTGCCGAGTCTGCTCGGCGGCGGAGGCGGCCGCGGACGCGGGTAATTGCTGAAAATAATCCGGGTCATCCCGACGCGGGAGAGCAGGCATGACAACTGACACGCTACGTTTCGGCTTCATGGGATTCGGCGAGGCCGGCTATCACTTTGCAATGGGACTGCGCGACGCCGGCTTGTCCGGCATCGTTGCCTACAGCCGTTCCGGCGCCAAGGCTGCGGCTGACGATCCGCTGCACAGGCGCGCGGCCGAGGCGGGTGTGGAATTGCTCGCGAGCCCGAAGGCGCTGTGCGAGCGTGCCGACCTGATCGTCGCGGTCACCCAGGGCAGTGCCGCGCTGCCGGCGCTGCGTTCGATAAAGCCCTACCTGCGGTCCAATCACATTTACGTCGATGCCAGTACCGCTGCGGTCAAGGCGATGGAGCAGGCCGGCCGCCTGCTCGAAGGCAAGGCGGGCTTTGTGGACGCCGCCATCATGGGCACGGTACCACTCAACGGCATCAAGGTAATCACGGTGGCCAGCGGCGCGTGTGCCGGGCGCTTCAAGGCGCTGCTGGCGCCTTACGGCATGAACATCCATGTCGTCAGCGACAGGCCCGGCGCGGCGAGCGCGATGAAGCTGATCCGCAGCGTGTTCATGAAAGGTGTTGCGGGCCTGCTGCTGGAATCGCTGGAAGCGGCGCAGCGCTACGGCATCATGGACGCAGTGGCAGCGGATATTGCGGGGTCCATCGACGAACGCCCGTTCGAGCAGACCATCAGGCGTTTCGTGTGCGGCACGGCGGTGCACGCGGCGCGGCGCGTGCACGAGATGAGCGAATCGCTGGCGTTGCTGCGCGCGCTCGGCGCCTCGACGCGCATGACGCGCGCGACGCGGGCGATGATCATCGAAATTGCCGGCATGGGCTTGCGCGAGCGCTTCGCCGGACGCGAACCAGACTCCATCCGGCCGGTCATGGAAGCCGTCGTGAACGCGCGGCAGGCGGCGCGAACTACGGTCGATCCGCAGCGCTGAGCGCCGCCAGCCTGCGCCATTCTGCTGTCATTGCCTCGAGTTTTTTGAAGAACTCGGTTTCCTGCCTGGCGGCGAGCACGGGATCTTCCGGCGCCGGCAATGCAAGCGGGACGACGCTGGCGAGAAACACGCGTTCCTTGCGGCCCGTTGCCCCCGCCAGAAACGCCTGCCCATGCACATCCGCCGGCAGCCTGCCGCGCAACGCGTCGATGCGATCGGCCGCTATCGCCAGCGCGCCTTGCTGCACCGTGGGATAGCTGGCCTCTACGTACGATCCGCCGACACGCACGCTTTCCTGTTTGATGATGACCTCGATCTCGAACAGCGTGACAAATTCGCGCCGCACCCGGCTTTCCGGCGATTTGAACAGATCCTGCTGGCGTCCGGACAGCGTTTCAGTGGCGACCATGGCAAGGGCGAGGGCGCTCACCATGCTGGCCGGATAAAAAGCCAGCAACTCGAGTTCCAGTTCCAGCAGGAGTTTTCCCGCGGGCGTGCGGTAGAACGCGATCAGTTCACGCAACTCGTCCGGATCGAAGGCTCTGGCATATTCGCGCGCCAGCACGTCGTCAAACCAGTCGTACGAAGGATCGCGGCCCAGGCTGCGTGCATGCTCGGCATTGAGCGCAAACCAGTCTTTTACGATACGCACCTCGACGGGCTGCCAGCGCGGATGCGCCGGATTCCATTCCATTCCCCTGCCCACGGCTTTGAGCATGAGCGGGACATAGGCGCGCAGGCGCATTTCCTCGAGCAGGCGTTTTTTCGCGACATAACCGCCCTTGGCCTGCACCAGTTCGCGGGCGAGCACGGTGGGTTCCTGCGCTTGAGCCCAGGCGGCGCTTAGTGCCGCAAAAATCAGGAGCAGAAGACGAGTGAGATAGCGTATGAGTGAAAAAA
>CAKKQX010000245.1:15428-24078 GCA_919902235.1 Burkholderiales bacterium | reverse complement strand
GCTGATCATGCCGGCGCAGTTCATTCCGCTGGCCGAGGAAACCGGCCTGATCGTGCCGATTGGCGAATGGGTATTGAAGACCGCCTGCGCCCAGAACAAGTCCTGGCAGGAACACGGACTGCCGCCGTTGCGCATCGCCGTAAATCTGTCGGTGCGCCAGTTCGCTCACGAAAACCTGTTGCGGGATGTGGAAAGGGTGATGAGCGAGACCGGAATGGACCCGATTTTTCTGGAACTCGAAATCACCGAGAGCATGGTGATGCACAATCCGGAGCAAGCGGTGATACTGCTGACCAAACTCAAGGCCATGGGGATACAGCTTTCGATTGATGATTTTGGCACCGGCTACTCGTCTCTGAATTACCTCAAGCGCTTTCCGATAGACAGCGTGAAAATCGATCGCTCGTTCATTCAGAACCTGCCGGCGGACAGCGACGATGCCGCGATCACCCGGGCGATCATCGCGATGGCGCACAGCCTGAGGCTCAAGGTAATTGCCGAAGGGGTCGAGACCGAGGAACAACTGCGCTTCCTGCGCGACCATGATTGTGACGAAATGCAGGGGTACTATTTCAGCAGGCCGCTGCCGAAAGACGACTTCTTCCGCCTGATACAGGACAGTAGCGCTGCCGGCGAAGCGCACTCGCTAAAGGTCCAAAGCTAGCGGTCTGACGCCGCGATGCTCAACAAAATGCGCTGCGCGTGCCTTTCCCGCCGAACATCAACGGCTCAAGTCCGAAAGGCTGCTATTGAGCGTTTCATAATGGATGACAGTCGGAACGCTCAATCCCTCTGCCCGACCTTCTCCCGCAAGGAAAGGGCGAGAATGGCACTGATTCTCTGTCGCGAATTAGTGAAAGATCAATAATCCGCGTCGAATGGCGCGCCAGTGCTGACGATACGCAACCTGAACAAGTCCTACGCCGGCACCCGCGGCGGCGGCGTGCTGCGCGACGTCAACCTCGAACTCGCGCGCGGCGAATATGTCGCCATCATGGGTGAATCGGGCGTCGGCAAATCGACCCTGCTTAATATGATTGCCGGCCTTGACCTGCCGGACAGCGGCGGCATCACGCTCGACGACACGGCCATCACCACGCTTGACGACACCGCGCGCACCCTGCTGCGGCGCGACCGCATGGGGTTCGTGTTTCAGGCTTTTCATCTGCTGCCGCATCTCACGGTGGCCCAGAACGTTGCCTTGCCGCTGGCGCTCATCGGCGCCGCGCCGGCGCTGCGCGCGAAACGTGCCGGCGAAATACTGGAGGCCGTCGGCATTGCGGCTCTCGCCCGCAGTTACCCGCGCGAACTCTCGGGCGGCGAAATGCAGCTGGCGGCCATCGCGCGCGCGCTTGTACACCGGCCGCAGCTGCTGCTCGCCGACGAACCCACCGGCAACCTGGATGCGGTCAGCGCGCGCCATGTGCTCGACCTGCTGCGCGACCAGGTCAAACACAATGCGAGCGCCGGCATCCTCGTCACACACTCCGCCGCCGCTGCCGCCACTGCGGACCGCGTCTGCGTGCTGACGGCCGGCGGTCTGCGGGCACTGCCGCAAAGCTGATGCGAAGCGCGGTGCTACCCGGCATTTTTCAGGCGGTATCCGGAAACGCACTGCGCGATAATCCGGGACGTCTGGTGCTGGCCCTGCTGGGCATCGCGCTCGGTGTGGCGCTGGGTCTGGCGATGCATCTCGTCAATACCAGCGCGCTCAACGAATTCAACCTTGCCGTCCGCAGCCTGTCGGGCGAGGCCGATCTGGTGATCCGCGGACCGCGCGGCGGCTTCGACGAAACCGTGTATCCGCGTATCGCGCGGCTGCCGCAAGTGCGCGCGGCCAGTCCCGCGATTGAAATCGAAGCCCAGCTCGCCGGCCGCAAGGATGCGCTGACAATCACCGGGATTGACCCGTTGCGCGCGGCGCAGGTGCAGCCGGAACTGCTAGCCGGCCCGGAAAACCGCATCACCGACTTGTTTGATCCGGATGTGCTGTTCCTGAGCCATACCGCCGCGGCCTGGCTGGGGCTCAAAGTCGGAGACAAGCTGCGCGTCAATGTAGGGACATCCAGCGTCGAACTGAAGATCGCCGGCCTGCTGTCGCCGGGCGCATACCGCCAGCGGCTCGCCGTCATGGACATCGCATCCGCCCAATGGCGCCTGCAGCAGCTGGGCCGGATTAACCGCATCGATGTGCGCCTGCGCCCGGGAAGCGATGCGCAGGCCGTGCAGCGCGAACTGGCGCAGTGGCTGCCCGCCGGCGTGCATGCAACGACGCCGGATGCCGAGTCCGGGCGCAGCACCGGCATGTCGCGCGCGTACCGGCTCAACCTCGACATGCTGGCACTGGTTGCGCTGTTTACCGGCGCATTTCTTGTATTTTCCACCCAGGTCCTGGCCACGCTGCGCCGGCGCACCCATTTTGCAATGCTGCGGGCCATCGGACTGACGCGCCCTGCCCTCACCTGCCTGTTGCTTGGCGAGGGTGCGCTGATCGGCGCGCTCGGCTCAACGCTGGGTGTGGCGCTCGGTTATGCGCTGGCCGGCGTGGTGCTTGAAAAATTCGGAACGGACCTCGGCGCCGGTTATTTCCGCGCGCTTGCGCCCGTGTTGCACGCCGACGCCAGGACGCTCGCTGCATTCTGGCTGCTCGGGATCGCTTTTGCCATTGCCGGCACCGCGATACCGGCCGTCGAAGCCGGAAGACGCGCGCCCGCGCTGGCGCTCAAGGCCGGAGACGAAGAACAGGGATTGAAAAATTGGCGCACTGCCTGGCCGGGCATGGTGATGGTGTCGGGCGGACTCGTCCTCACCCAGGCGCCAGCGGTCAGCGGGCTGCCGCTATTCGGTTACGCCGCAGTCGCGCTGATACTGCTGGGCGCGGTCCTGCTCATGCCCTGGCTGGCGGCCGCGGTGCTGCGCCGGTTACCGGCATTGCGCTACCCGCCCGCCATGCTGGCAATCGCGCAACTTCAGGCAACGCCACGCCAGGCCGCCATCTGCATCGCAGCCGTCGTCACCAGTTTCAGCCTGACGGTGGCCATGCTCATCATGGTGGGATCTTTCCGCCAGTCCCTGGATGCGTGGCTGACCACCATGCTGCCGGCCGATCTTTATCTGCGCGCCGCGCGCGCCGGCGAAACGGGATTCCTCACGCCGGAACAGCAGGCGCGCATCGCGTCGGCCCCCGGCATCGGGCACGCTGAATTCCTGCGCAGCCGCAACCTGCTGCTTGACCCCGTGCGCCCGCCGGTCACCCTGCTTGCCCGGCCGATAGACGCGGCAAGCGCGCGCAGCATCCTGCCACTGCTCGGCCCTGAGCTCGCGCCGCACGCGGATGAGCCTCCGGCAGCATGGATATCGGAAGTCGCAGGCGAGCTCTTCGGATTCAAACCTGGCGACCGCATCAGCCTGCCGCTTGATGGACAGCAACACGTATTTACCGTGGCCGGAATCTGGCGCGACTACGCGCGGCAGAACGGCGCCATCGTCATCGACCGCGCGCTATACATGCGCATCACGGGTGACGGTCTGGCCAACGACGCCGCGCTGCGGCTGGCTGAAGGCGCAACGCCCGATCGGGTTGCGCAGGCATTGCTCGCGCGCCTGGGCTCCCCAGACGGCATCGAAATTGCCACCACCGGCAAAATACGCGACGCTTCACTCTCAACCTTCGATCGCACTTTTGCGGTGACCTACGCGCTGGAGATCATCGCCGTGCTGATCGGTCTGTTCGGCGTCAGCGCGAGCTTCGGCGCGCAGGCTCTTGCGCGGCGGCGCGAGTTCGGCATGCTGCGTCACATCGGCATCACAAGATTTGAGATTGGCATCATGCTGGGATGCGAAGGCATGCTCGTCTCCAGCCTGGGCATAGCCTGCGGACTGGCGATCGGCTGGCTGGTCAGCCTGGTCCTGATCCACGTCATCAACCGCCAGTCATTCCACTGGAGTATGAACATGGACGTGCCGTGGCTGCCGCTGGTGGCGCTCGCGGTGCTGCTGATCACCGCCGCCAGCGCGACCGCGGTATGGAGCGGACGCCGAGCGATGAGCGGTGATGTGGTGGGCGCGGTGCGCGAAGACTGGTGAGAAAATACAGTGAATGATGAGCGTTAAGCAGTGAACGGTAAAAAACGGCAACCATCACTTATGCGACGCCGGGCCCTTGCCTGGCTGGCGGCGGCGCTTGCAACGCCGCAATCCCTTGCGCAAGACGCGGCTTACCGTTCACCGCTCACGCCGTTTGCCAAGGTAATGCCAGGCTACACATTGCGGTTCCCGCATGACGAAGGCAGCCATCCCGAGTTCCGCACGGAATGGTGGTACGTGACCGGCTGGCTGCAACGCGCTGCCAAACCACTGGGATTTCAGATCACTTTTTTCCGTACCCGTCCCGAGATCAAGGGCGATAATCCCAGCGCATTTACACCTGAGCATGTCCTGATTGCACATGCTGCAATCAGCGATCCCGCTTGGGGGAAATTACAGCACGCCCAGCATGCCGCCCGCGCAGGGTTCTCGCTCGCCGGCGCCGGACGGGGCCGGGTCGATGTATGGATAGACGATTGGTCGCTGCGGCAGCAAAACGGCATTTACCACGCGCGTATACCCGCACGGGATTTTCAGCTGGACATGACGCTGACCGCCACTCAGCCGCCGCTGCTCCAGGGTACCAACGGTCTTAGCCGCAAAGGCCCGCGCGCGGAATCCGCGAGCTATTACTACAGTCTGCCGCAACTCAAGGCGGAAGGCACGCTCACGCGCGGTGGAAAACCGGCGCCTGTCACCGGCACAGCCTGGCTTGACCATGAGTGGTCTTCGAGCTATATGGACCAGGAGGCAACCGGCTGGGACTGGATCGGCATCAATCTCGCCGATGGTGGGGCACTGATGGCGTTTCGCATGCGCAACAAACAGAACGGCAAACTGTGGGCTGGTGGTGCTTTACGGGACCGGCAGGGCAACAGCCGCTCCTTTGCCCCTGGAGAGGTGGTCTTCACTCCGCATCGCAAGTGGCAATCGCCGCAGACCGGCACCGTCTATCCGGTGTCGTGGACGGTCAAGGCCGGATCGCTGGACATCGAGATCGAGCCCATGATGGACGATCAGGAAAATGATGCCCGCTTTTCCACCGGCACTGTGTATTGGGAAGGCGCGATTCGTGCAGTGCAGCACGGAAAAACCATAGGCCGGGGCTATCTGGAACTTACAGGATACTGGCGCCCGATGCGTTTCTAAGATAGTGTCGCGGGTCAATATCAAAGGGTAAATATAAAGCCGGGCTTGGCCGTATCTCCCGCACAGACGCTAAGGCGGGTGCAAAGCGGTCCAGTCACCGGTTCTCCTCAACCAGTTCAACAATAACAAGCGCAAGCGTCCTGTTGATGCCCGAACATACTAACGATTCAGCGGATTCAGCGCGCGAGACGTCGCACTTACGCCGACAAATGCGTAACAAGCTCAGCATGTGGGGCGTGCTGGTCGCCGGTGTCATGCTCTCGGCACTGGCCTGGTATGTCGCCGAATCCCGGCTTCAGAGCGACGCCCGCGCGCAATTCGAGGCCACCACGCAAGGGGTTGCCAGCCGCCTGGAATCGCGCATTCTCAGCTTTGAAGACCTGCTGCGCGGCCTGCAGGGATTATTTGTCGCGTCGGAAAACGTATCGAGCGCGGAATTCAGGCATTACCTGGACAACATGCGCCTCGCGAACCGTTACCCCGGCATCCATTCGGTGAGCTACGGCGAGCGCGTTCTCGACCGGCAGAAATTCGAGAAGCAGTTACGCGGAAACCCTGAGATCCAACCCCGTGGCCGTACCGATTTCTCGATCAGGCCGCCAGGCACGCGCGCCGAGTATCTGGTTCTGCTTTACATGGAACCGTTCGCCGGCAATGAGGAAGATTACGGTCTGGACATCCTCGCCGATGACGTGCACCGCGAGCTGGTCGATCGCGCTCGTGACACCGGACTGGTGACAGCCTCGGGAAATAACCCCGTAGCGGCTGCCCGCGGCAAGGACCTGGCAGTAGTCAGTCTGCAACTCGCCACCTACAGGGGGGATGCCAGGATCGAAACGCCGGCGCAGCGTCGCGATGCGTTTTCCGGGATGCTCAACTTGACATTCGCGGTCGGCGATCTGGCGCAGGAAACTCTGAATGACAAAGCATCACATGGCATCAGGCTCAGGTTATTCGACAGGGATAATCCCGCAGAAAACCCTGCCCAGCAGGCGCCCCCTCCTTCCGAATCGCTGCTTCATGACAGCGGACCGGTGGAAAACACCGGAACTTCCGGGACCCTGTACGAAACCCGGCGCACCATTACGGTCGGACAACGCCAGTGGCAACTGGCGTTGTCCGCTCCACGATCGCTCTTTATCAGCCCGTTGGGCAACGCTTTGCCGCAGGTCGTATTGTTTGGCGGGCTGGCGATCAGCGCCCTGCTCTTCGCTCTGGTGCGCTCGCTGGCAGGATCGGAACTGCGCGCATCGACGCTGGCCAGACGCATCATTGCAGATCTGCGAGCCAGCGAAGCACGTCTGGGCGAAGTCCAGCGCCTGACCCAGGAGTTGATCGAAGCCCTGCCCAACCCGATTTTTTTCAAAGGCACCGATGGCCGCTATCTGGGTGTCAATAAAGCCTGGGAGACGTTCTTTGGCATTCCCCGCTCCGAATTCGTCGGTAAAACCGTGCACGACCTCTATCCGAACAACAAAGACGTGGCAGACAGATTGCATACCATGGACCAGGTGCTGTGGGATAACCCAGGCGAACAGGTATATGAAACGATCATTACCACACGCGCCGGATCGCAGCACAATGCGATTTATTACAAGGCCACCTATTCCCGGCCCGACGGCAGCATTGCCGGATTGATCGGCACCATCATCGATATCACCGATCGCAAGCAGGCAGAAAAGCGCCAGGCAATGGAGCACGCTATCACCCGCGTGCTTGCCGAGGCGGAAACCCTGACCGGGGCAATTCCCGAAATAATCAAAATCATCTGCGAAACAATGGGCTGGCATTGTGGCGCGCGCTGGGAATGGGACAAGGATGCGCAATTACTGCGTTGCCTTGAAATCTGGGGAGTCGACACGCCGGAAATACTCGAGTTCATAGCCGCCAGCAAGCAACGCACGATGAAGCTGGAAGGGCCGGAAAACAGCGGCCTGGTACGCAAAATTTACACAAACGCAGAGCCGGTATGGATCGCCGACATCGCCCGCGCGCAGGATTTCCAGCGCGCGCCGCTGGTAGCCAAGGCCGGACTGCACGGCGCCTTCGGCTTTCCCCTGCTGCGTGGCACCGAAGTACTCGGGGCGATGGAGTTTTTTCACCGTGATGTACGCGAACCCGATGATAAATTCATCGCCATTGCCGGATCAATAGGCAGTCAGATCGGGCAGTTCATTCAACGCAAGCAGACGGAACAGGGCTATCGCACGATCTTTGAAAATGCCGCGGTCGGCATTACCCGTGTCAATCTCGACGGAATTCTTATTCATGCCAACCAGAAATTTCTCGACATGCTGGGATACGGCGGCGATGAAATCATCGGCAAGCACATCAGGGACATCACCCATCCCGACGATTACGGGCAGGGCGCGCAGCTCCGGCAACAGCTGCCCCAGAATACGCGCATGTCTGCAGCAGGCGAGAAGCGTTTTCTGCGAAAGGACGGCGGGATCATATGGGCTAGGCGGACCATGTCCGTGGTTTGCGACGATACCGGAAAACCGGGATACCTGGTCAGCGTGGTCGAGGATATCACCGAGCGCAAACGCGCCGAAGAGCGGCAGGCGATGGAGCACGCCGTAACCCGCATACTCGCCGAAGCCAAAACCCTGGCCGAGGCGATTCCCGCAATCATCAAAACCATCTGCGAGGCTGCAGGATGGCACTGCGGCGCGCGCTGGCACTGGGAAAGAGACAACGGGCTGTTACGCTGCGTTGAAAGCTGGGGGATCAACTCGCCCGAGATTCAAGAATTTGTCAGCGCCAACATCAACGGCACCATCAGGGCGGAACCAGGTGGACAAGGCGTGGTGCGGCGTACCTTCAACTCCGCCAATCCTGTGTGGATTTCCGACGTGACCCAGGTCAAGGGTTTGGTCAGACGCGCAGCGCTGGTGAAAAAAGCCGGATTGCATGGCGCTTTAGGTTTGCCTCTGATGTTCGGCTCCGAAGGACTGGGAGTGCTGGAGTTTTTTAATCGCGAAGGACGCGCGCCAGACGATAGGCTGATGCAGACTGCCCGGTCTGTCGGCAACCAGATTGGCCAGTACATGGTGCGCCAGCAGGCGGAAGAAGCCGTGAATCTGCTCGCCACACACGACGCGCTTACCGGGCTGCCTAACAGGACCATGTTCAACCAGCGTCTGAGCCATGCCATCGACCAGTCGATGCGTCACGGACGCCGTCTTGCCGTGCTGTTCATCGACCTGGACAGGTTCAAGGTCATCAATGACACTCTCGGACACGACGCCGGAGACGAGTTGCTGCGCGAAACGGCGAATCGCTTCAGCCGTGCCTTGCGCACGTCGGACACCGTAGCCCGCCTGGGCGGCGATGAATTCGTGGTGCTGATAGAAGAAGTACCCGATCCGCTTTACGTCGGCAGTCTTGCCCAGAAACTCATCGCCTCCCTGCA
>CAKKQX010000245.1:0-15418 GCA_919902235.1 Burkholderiales bacterium | reverse complement strand
TCATGCTGGCAGGCAAAGAATATCATGTGTCGGCAAGCATAGGCGTCAGTACCTACCCGGACGACGCAGACGACGTGCAGACACTGCTCAAGAATGCCGATATAGCGATGTACCGCGCCAAGGAACAGGGCAGAAACATGTTCCAGTTTTATGCAGCACAGATGAATGTTCATTCGGTTGAGAGGCTGGCGCTGGAATCGGGCTTGCGCCGCGCGGTTGAGCGCAATGAATTGGTTCTGCATTATCAGCCGGTGGTAGACATGCGCAGCGGCCGTATTGCCGGCATGGAAGCGCTGGTGCGCTGGCAACATCCGGAAAAAGGCCTGATTCCTCCCGATACCTTCATCCAGATCGCTGAAGAAACCGGCTTGATCGTGTCCATCGGGGAATGGGTATTGCGGACCGCCTGCGAAGCACAGCACGCCTGGGAAAAATCCATCGGGCAGCCGGTGAGGATTGCGGTCAACCTTTCTCCGCGCCAATTTGTGATCGGCGACCTGCTGAAATCCGTCACGCGGATTATCCACCAGACCGGCTGCAATGCCAGCTGCCTTGAACTGGAAATCACCGAAAGCCTGGTGATGCATAACCGGGAGCGCGCCGTGGCGCTGATCACCCAGTTCAAGGAATTGGGCGTGAGCGTGGCGATTGACGATTTCGGCACCGGTTACTCGTCGCTCGCTTATCTCAAGCGTTTTCCGATAGACAGCCTGAAAATAGACCGCTCATTCATCGTCGACATTCCGGGTGATGCGGACAACGCAGCGATCACCCAGGCCATCATCGCAATGGCACATAATCTCAAATTGCGGGTAATCGCCGAGGGCGTGGAAACCCTGGAACAATTCACTTTCCTGCGCGACCACGGCTGCGACGAAATACAGGGTTTTTATTTCAGCCGGCCGCTGCCCGAGGCGCAGGCAACCGCCCTGCTGCAGAAATCGTTTTTGAACAAATCCTGAGCGGCGCCCCAAAAAAGCAAGTCCCGCCGCCATGCAAGGCAATCCATCCACATTTGAAGAATGGCTAAAAACCACTATTCAAATCTTCAGCCTTTAGCGAAAACGATAACGCCGTTTTTAGAGTCGACCTTGATCGCGTCCTTGGCTGCAAACCGGCCTTCGAGAATCGCCTTGGCCAGCGGATTCTCGATTTGCGCCTGGATGGTGCGCTTCAGGGGGCGTGCGCCGAACACCGGATCGAATCCAGCTGCAGCGATTTCCTGCAATGCCGCGTCGCTCACCTGCAGTTTCATGTCCATTGCTGCCAGGCGTTTTTCCAGATAGCCGAGCTGAATCCTCGCGATCGACTGGATGTGCTGCTCGTCGAGTGCGTGGAACACCACAATCTCGTCGATACGGTTGATGAATTCGGGCCGGAACTGGGTCTTGACCTCGGCCAGCACCGCCAGCTTGACCACCTGATAATCATCGCCCGACATTTGCTGGATCATCTGCGAACCGAGATTGGACGTCATCACGATTACCGTGTTCTTGAAATCCACGGTACGGCCCTGGCCGTCGGTCATGCGCCCATCGTCGAGCACCTGCAGTAACACGTTGAATACATCAGGATGTGCTTTCTCGATCTCGTCGAGCAAAATCACCGAATAGGGTTTGCGGCGCACAGCCTCGGTGAGATAACCGCCCTCCTCGTAGCCCACGTATCCGGGCGGCGCGCCGATCAGCCGCGCTACCGAATGCTTTTCCATGAATTCCGACATGTCGATGCGAATCAGATGTTCCTCCGAATCGAACAGGAAGGAAGCCAGCGCCTTGCACAACTCGGTCTTGCCGACGCCGGTCGGCCCCAGGAACAGGAAAGAACCGTACGGACGCCTGGGATCGCCCAGGCCAGCGCGTGAGCGGCGGATGGCGTCCGACACCAGACGGGCCGCCTCGTCCTGTCCGACCACCCGTTCGTGCAGCCTGGCCTCCATATGCAGCAGCTTCTCGCGCTCGCCCTGCATCATCTTGGACACCGGGATGCCGGTTGCGCGCGACACTACTTCAGCGATTTCCTCGGTGCCGACCTGGGTACGCAGCAGCTTGTGCTTCACATTGCCGTCGCCGGCCCTCTCCGCCTGCTTGAGCTGGACTTCCAGCTGCGGCAGCTCGCCGTACTGGATTTCGGACATCCGTGTCCAGTCGCCCCTGCGCTTTGCCGCCTCCATCTCGTTCTTGAGTTTGTCGAGAGCTTCTTTGACATGCTGGGAGCCCTGGACCTGTGCTTTTTCCGCCTTCCAGATTTCCTCAAGATCGGCGTATTCGCGTTCCAGCGTATTGATTTCACTTTCCAACAGCGCAAGCCGTTTCTGCGACGCCTCGTCTTTTTCCTTCTTGATCGCCTCGCGCTCGATCTTGAGCTGAATCAGGCGCCGGTCGAGCTTGTCCATCACCTCCGGTTTGGAGTCGATTTCCATCTTGATGCGCGAGGCCGCCTCGTCGATGAGGTCGATCGCCTTGTCCGGCAGGAAACGATCGGTGATATAACGATGCGACAGTTCGGCCGCGGCAACGATTGCCGGATCGGTGATGTCCACACCGTGATGCACCTCGTATTTCTCCTGCAGTCCGCGCAGGATGGCGATGGTGCTCTCGACGCTGGGTTCGTCTACCAGCACTTTCTGGAAACGGCGTTCGAGCGCAGCGTCCTTTTCAATGTATTTGCGGTATTCGTTTAGCGTA
The DNA here is from genome assembly GCA_919902235.1 of Burkholderiales bacterium. GTDB lineage: Bacteria > Pseudomonadota > Gammaproteobacteria > Burkholderiales > SG8-41 > CAKKQX01. The sequence goes on along the minus strand of CAKKQX010000245.1, from coordinate 12,731 downwards.
GTGGCGCCCACGCAGTGCAGTTCGCCGCGCGCCAGCGCCGGCTTCAGCATATTGCCCGCATCGATTGCGCCCTCGGCCTTGCCTGCCCCTACCATCGTATGTAATTCATCAATAAAAACAATGGTTTGGCCTGCATCCATGGAAATTTCCTTGAGCACGGACTTCAGGCGTTCCTCGAACTCGCCGCGATATTTGGCGCCAGCCAGCAGCATTGCCATGTCGAGCGACAGCACGCGCTTGCCCTTGAGCGTTTCCGGCACCTCGCCGTTGACGATGCGCTGCGCGAGCCCTTCGACGATCGCTGTCTTGCCCACGCCCGGCTCGCCTATCAGCACCGGATTGTTCTTGGTGCGCCGCTGCAGGATCTGGATCACGCGGCGGATCTCGTCATCGCGCCCGATCACCGGATCGAGCTTGCCGTTGCGCGCGCGCTCGGTCAGGTCAAGCGTGTATTTCCTGAGCGCCTCGCGTGCGCCTTCGGCTTCCGGATTGTGCACTGACTCGCCGCCGCGCACCGTATTGATCGCCTGCTCGAGATGCTCGCGCGTCGCACCATGCTGTTTGAGCAGCCGCCCGGTCTCGCCCTTGTCCTGCGCGAGTGCAAGCAGGAACAGTTCAGATGCGATGAACTGGTCGCCGCGCTTTTGCGATTCCTTGTCGGTGAGATTAAGCAGATTGCCGAGCTCGCGCGACACGCTGACCTCGCCGCCATGTCCCTCGACTTTCGGCAGGCGGTCCATGCTTGCCTTGAGCGCATTGCGCAGGCTACCGGCATTGACACCGGCGCGCGACAACAGCGATAGCGTGCTGCCGTCCTGCTGGCTGAGCAGCGCATTGAGCAGGTGCTGCGGCTCTATGTACGGATTGTCGTTGCCCACCGCCGTGCTCTGGGCGTCGCTGAATGCCTGCTGAAACTTGGTCGTGAATTTGTCGAATCGCATGATGCCGTCCGCCATGAAGTAGTTGCTAGGTAAATGGGGTTAAGTCGCGGAGTTTCAAGGCAATCATGAGCTTTTCTCCGTCCCGGCGACCATTCATTTCGCTTGCACGGCGAAATCCCGTTGGCTAACATCGGTTTACTAACGTGTCCTCAGCCGGTCCCGGCATGTCGAATGCCGGAAAAGAGGTCGCTGGGAAGCAGACAGACGCAAAAGGCGCATACTGAACAGGCACATGGAACCCGGCGACCCCCTGCTTATTGCCAGAGCCCAGTTCGGGCTCAATATCGCGTTTCACATCCTGTTCCCCACCATCACGATCGGACTGGCCTGGATTCTTGTCTATTTCCGGGTTCAGTACGCGCGCACCGGCGAGGCGGCGTGGCTCGCCACCTACCTGTTGTGGACCAAGGTATTTGCGCTGACCTTCGCCATGGGCGTAGTGACTGGCATCGTGATGTCATTCCAGTTCGGAACCAACTGGCCTGGATACATGAACAGCGTGGGCAATGTCGCCGGCCCGCTGCTTGCGTTTGAAGTGCTCACCGCCTTCTTTCTGGAAGCCACCTTTCTCGGCGTGATGCTGTTCGGGATGAAGCGCGTGCCGGGCTGGATGCATCTGGCTTCCACGGTGCTGGTCGCATTCGGCACCACAGTTTCGGCGTTCTGGATCCTTGCCCTCAACTCCTGGATGCAGACCCCGGCGGGGCTGGGCCTCGCCGACGGCCAGCTCATCGCGGCGGACTGGTGGCAGGTCATTTTCAACCCCTCGTTTCCGTACCGCCTCACCCATATGCTGCTCGCTTCCGGGCTCACTGCGGCTTTCGTCGTGGCCGGGCTGTCTGCATGGCGCCTGCTGCAGGCTTGCGCCGATGCCGCGGCATTGAGAACACTGCGCACCGGCATCCTGCTCGCCGCGGTGCTCGCGCCAGCGCAGGCCTTCGTCGGCGATTTGCACGGCCTTAACACATTGGAACATCAACCAGCAAAAATCGCCGCCATGGAAGCGGTGTGGAAGACTGAAAAAGGCGCGCCGTTGATACTGTTTGCCATTCCCAACGCAAGCGAGCAACGCAACGATTTCGCCATCCAGATTCCCAGGGGGGCCAGCCTCATACTCAAGCATGACCCGGACGCGGAAATAAAAGGCATAGACGCTTTCGCGCCCGATGCGCCACCGGTGGCGCCGGTGTTCTTTGCCTTCCGGATCATGGTTGGCACTGGCATGCTGATGATCGCGCTGTCGTGGTTCGGTGCCTGGCGCATGAGAAAAAGCGCAACCCTGCCGCGATGGTTGCTGTGGACTTTCGCCGGCTTCACGTTTTCGGGCTGGATCGCCACGCTCGCAGGCTGGCTGGTCACCGAAATCGGCCGTCAGCCGTGGCTGGTCACTGGCGTGCTGAGAACTGCCGACGCCGTGGGCCCGGTAAGCGAAGCACAACTGGGCGCTAGCCTCACCGGCTACATCCTGACCTACAGCCTGATGCTGGTCGCCTACATCGTGGTACTGACCCATCTTGCCGGCAAGGGCAGTGCTAGCGCCGACGGCTCCAAGCCAGCCGCCATTCCAGAAAGCACGCTCGCATGACGCCAGATCTGCCGTTGATCTTCACCATACTCATGGGCGCGGCAATTCTCGCCTATGTCGTGCTCGACGGCTATGACCTCGGCGTCGGCATGCTGATGCCGGCGGCTGACGCCCGCGAGCAGAATATCATGGTCGCCTCCATTGGCCCGTTCTGGGACGCCAACGAAACCTGGCTGGTGCTGGGCGTGGGACTGCTGCTGGCGGCTTTTCCCGCGGCTCACGGCGTGGTGCTGACTGCGCTGTATCTGCCGGTGACCGCCATGCTGATCGGCCTGATGCTGCGCGGCGTCGCCTTCGAATTCCGCATCAAGGCGCAGGGCTGGCACCGCGAGTTGTGGAACTGGCTGTTCTGGTTCGGCTCTTTTCTCGCCTCGCTGGCGCAGGGATTCATGCTCGGCAGCTATATCACGGGCTTTGAAACAGGTTTTGCCTACCTGCTGTTCGCGCTGATGGTTTCGGGCAGCGTCTGCGGCGGTTACGTGCTGCTCGGTGGCGGCTGGCTGGTTCTGCGCACCACGGGCGCGCTGCAACAGAAGGCGTTGGGCTGGACACGCTGGGGCCTGTTGTGGGTCGCGCTTGGCGTCGCGCTGGTCAGCCTCGCCACGCCGTTGGCCAGCGAAACGGTGCGCGGCAAGTGGTTTGATTTTCCGCGCACTGCGGCGCTGATGCTGCTGCCGCTGGCAAGTGCGGCCGTATGGATCTGGATCTGGCGTCTGACCGGACGCCTGCAGCGGGGAGAGTCCGCGCCGGAATGGGGGCCGTTTGCCGGCGCGGTAACCATTTATGTCTTGGCTTTCGCCGGACTCGCCTACAGTTTGTTTCCGTATCTCGTGATGGACCGCATCACCATCTGGGAAGCCGCCGCGCATCCGTCCGCGCTCAAGGTAGTGCTTGCCGGCGCGCTCATCGTCTTACCCTTCATTATTGCCTACACCGTATTTTCCTATCGCGTGTTCCGCGGCAAGGCGCCCGACAAGTTCTACGATTAGCGCCTTACCTGCAATTTATTTCGCCCACTGCCGACAGGGAAGTCCGGATGAAAATCAACGCACTGGTGTTTGATGCCTACGGCACGCTGCTGGACGTGCATTCGGTCATCGCGCTGTGCGAAAAACTGTTCCCTGGAAACGGGGCTGCGCTGTCGCAGTTATGGCGCGCCAAGCAGCTCGAATACAGCTGGCTCAGGAGTCTGATGGGGTGTTACGCGGATTTTGCAAATGTCACCGCTGATGCTCTGCGTTACGCCTGCCGCGCGCTCGACCTCAAGCTCGAAGCGCCTCATGTACTGCAGATCATGGACACCTACGACAGGCTCACTCCGTTCCCCGACTCACCCCGGCTTGCCAAGATTCGGCTTAGCCGCCATGGAATCAGTGGTGCGCTGCGGAATAGATTTGTTCTATGCCCCCATCAATCCTGCTGAATTGCCCGGCTATCATCATGCATAATTGATAATACGCGACACAAATTATGATAAAAGCATTAAATAAAAATGCTTCCTCGAATTAATTCTACGGCTCCATCATCTTCCCGCCCCCACCAACACAAAATGCTTGACATTGCTTTAGTGGCGCCCAAAACTATGCGGGTTCCAACGGGGTGTACGCAGCAATCCGTTCTGGCTGCCCGCTGGAACAACCGATTACCGCATTGCGCTCAGGAGAACAGCAGGAGAGCGCACATTAAAAAACAATGCGGAACGGACCGCACCTGATATTTGACAGCGTTAATCCAATTACGTTGCGCAAAAAATAGGAGGGGGCATGGTCTATACGCAAAAAACGCCGTGGACGTTGGTCATGGGCATCATCATGGTCGCCTACGCCTACATGGTGCAAAACGGCATGATGGAACCGGTAATCAAGTTTCTGAATACCGGGCGCCACGCCGGTGAAATGCAAACCCTGGGCTTCGCATTCGGAGCAGTAGCCATCCTGGTCGGGCTGTGGCAAGTGCTTGCCGCGCCCAAAGAAGGCCAGACGGACTATTATCTTTCCACCGTTGCCGGCCTGATGTTCATCATGCTGATTGCCTTCATCGTCAAATGGGGGCTTGATCCGCTGATGGCCAAATGGGGCCGCGAGGCGCAACCCGCCCTCGGCTTCAACTTCGCGAGCGTGATGAATTTGAATTACGTGGTGATGGGCATACTTGCCGGCATCATCATTGTCAACGTCTTCAAAGTGCCGGGCTGGGCAGAGAACGGCGTGCGGCTGTCACGGCTCGGGCTGAAAACCGGCGTCATTCTGCTGGGAACGCTCTACAGCTTTGCCGAACTGGCGCAACTGGGCAAGTTGTCGATCGTGCTCATCGGCGTGTTTGTGCTGGGCTCGGTCGGGCTGGTACTGTGGATAGGCGCCAGACGCAAGCTGCCCAATTCCATGACCGGCGTCATGTCGGCGGGCATCGGTGTTTGCGGCGTGTCGGCCTCGGTCGCGGCGGCACCTGTAGTGCAGGCCAAATCGACCGAAATTGCCTACACCATCGGCACCGTCCTGCTGTTCGGGGTGGTGTGCATGTTCGCCTTCCCGATCATCGGCAAGGCGCTCGGCATGGGTTATGTGCAGTTCGGCGCCTGGGCCGGCACCGGGATTCTCAATTCGGCCCAGGTCGCGGGCGCCGCGCTCGCCTTCCAGCCGGGCGGCATCGAGACGCTGAAAGTCGCCGAGATATTCAACATCACCCGCGTGCTGTTCCTGCCGATCATCGTGCTGTGGCTTGCCCTGTGGTACGTCAAACGCGAGGTCGGCGCCCAGCAAGTCGACGTGACCCGGGTGATCGTCAGCAAATTCCCGGTGTTCGTGCTCGGCTTCATCCTGATGTTCCTGCTGTCCTCGACCGGCATATTCGCTCCTGCCCGCCACTACCAGGGCGCCTATTTCGACAACAGCGACAAGGCCCTGGTCAAGAAAGACCGCAGCGGCAAGGAGGTCAACAATTACCTCAAGGAGGCCGATGTCGAAACGCTCAAGAAGGATGCCGAGAAGGTCAAACGCGATGACCAGAAGGCGGCATTGCAGCGGCTGATCGAAAACAAGAAGGTCATGTCCGAAGACGATGATGCCACCCTGCGCGGCATCATCAATGCCAAGTTGATGTCCAAGGAGGGCACGGCGGTGCTGAACAAGGCCCACCGCGCGATACGCCACACCGCGGCCAAGATCGCCATGTTCCGCGACCTGATCGCCTGGTTCTTCACCTTCGGTCTGGTCGGATTGGGCATGCAGATCACGGTGGCTTCGATCAAGCAGGCCGGCGGCCAGCCGCTGGTCATCGGCAGCATCGTCGGAGTGATCAAGGCGGTCGGTTCCCTGATCGTGGTCATGCTGATGGTCAGCGAAACAGTCTAAGGAGAAAACAGCCATGATGCATGAAGACAAATTTGACCGTGGTTCGGCGCTGACGATTTTCAAATCCGACCGCCATGAAGATCTGGCAGCATTGGGATTGTCCCTCCTTATCGCGCTGCTGGTTTATCTGCTCGTCTGATTTCTTTCGAAAATAAAAAAATATCCCGATGAGCGCGCGCTGCGCGCCATCGGGATTTTTTTAGCATGCTCAGTCCACGCAGCATCCTGCTTGCCAGCCACGGCACCATCGGCGCGCAAGCCGCGGAAAAAATCGCCCTCGGCCTGTGCCAGTCCGACACAGTGCTGCATCATCTGATCGTGGTTCCCGATCTCTGGCGCGGAATGATGGGTGACGACTGGCTGAACAACGCCTCGACCCGCGATACCTACGGCAAGTATGTCGAGGCCCAGCTTGGCCGTGAAATCGAGCAGCACCGGGCAGTGCTTGAGCGGGAAATCAGTGCGCGCGGAATCATATTTCAAACCAGGGTGGTACTCGGCAAACCGGGACAGTGCCTGATCGAATATGCTGCAGAAAGCAAAGCTGATCTGGTCGTGATCGGCTCGCCTCGCCCACCGGGAATATCCGGACTGCGCTCGCGCATGCCGCTTGAAAAGCTGGCCAGGGCGCTCACCGTGCCGCTGCTGATCGCACCCTATCCGAAATGACCCCGGCCGAACCCGCTGCCGACGCCGCCTGGGTCGTGATCGATGCGCCGCAGGCGCCGCAGGCACTGGCCGCTTTCTGCCAGGAACTGGAGCGGCTGTATCGAATCAACCCTTACCTCGAATTTCACATCTGGCAGTGCAGCGGAAACGGCCAGATCCACGCCGTATTCCGCAACCTCAGCAACCAGCGCGAGCTTGACCTGCAAATCCGCCTTGAACGCAAATCCGAGTTCGATTTCACGGTCCGGTATGACCATGGCGCCAGGCGCAGCACGCGGTTTGAGATCGAAGCCGCGCCTGGCGGCAGCAGGCTCAGGATCACCGATGATTACACCCGTTCCACACCCGGGACGCCGGTGGACCCCGACGCAGCCGACAAGAGTCTGCATGCCTGGGGCGTGGCGCTGCAAACTTATCTGAAACGCGAAAGCCGTTGGGGAAAGTCGGCCCTCTGGCGCTGGTACATGCGCCGTTTGTGGATACCGATGAAGCCCGCGGCGCGGCGCATCGCCTTTATCATCCTGATGGTCATGCTCGCGGAAATCGCCCTCTTTGCGCTGGTGATGACAATTTACTGGATCGAGCAGCGGAACTGAGGTCCCGGGGCCGCTCAGGCGGCCGCGCCCGATGCCGAAGACCGGGAAATTTCGCCCGCGCCTGCCATTTCACGCGACCCCACCACGGGATAGGGATAGAGCATGTTGAGCGCAATGCTCTGATCGGCCGATTGCACGATGCGCACATGCTCCCGCTTCAGTTCGCGCGCATGACGGCAGCCGCACGAGTGCGCAATCATGTCAATTTCCTTGTTCATGTTGCGGCAGTAGTTGGCGACCCGCAGATATTTTTCTTCCACCACCAGGCCGCGCTGCAGGCGTTTATTATGCGTGGTGACGCCGGTCGGACAGGTGTTCTGATGGCAGCGCAGCGCCTGTATGCAGCCCAGCGCGAACATGAAGCCGCGCGCCGTGTTGACGAAATCCGCGCCCACGCACAATGCCCATGCCGCGCGTGCCGAAGTGACCATTTTGCCGGCGGCGACCACGCGGATGCGGCTGCGCAAGTCCGACTGCAGCAGCGAGTCGACCACGCGCGGCAGCGCCTCCGCGATCGGCAGCGCCATGTGGTCCATCAGCGTCTGCGGGGCAGCGCCGCTGCCACCCTCGCCGCCGTCGATCGCCAGAAAATCAGGCGCGTATTCCCTGCCGCGACGCAATACTGCTTCGCATAGCTCGTTTACGAATTCCCAACCGCCGATCGCGGTTTTGACGCCGACCGGCCGTCCGGTGAGATCGCGAATGTAGGCGATCCTGTCCAGCAGATCGTTCACATTGGCAATGTCGTGGTGGCGGTTGGGGCTGATCGAATCCTCGCCCATGGGAATGCCGCGTATGCGGGCAATCTCCTCGGTGACCTTGCCGCCGGGCAATACCCCCCCCTTGCCCGGCTTGGCGCCCTGTGAGAGCTTGATCTCGAAAGCCTTCACCGACCGCGCCAGTTCGCGCGCCTTTTCTGCGGAAAAACTGCCGTCGGGATTACGAATGCCGTATTTGGCGGTGCCGATCTGCATGATGATGTCGCAGCCACCTTCCAGATGGTGCGGTGACAGCCCGCCCTCTCCGGTATCCATCCAGCAGCCAGCCTCGGCTGCGCCGCGCGACAGCGCGCGCACTGCCGGTGCCGAGATCGCTCCGAAACTCATGCCGCTGATATTGACGATGGATTTCGCTTCGAAGGGATGCCGGCAGTAGTCTTCACCGATTAATACCGACGGCGTCGGCAGGCGATCCTCTTCCAGCACCGGGTAGGGATGGTTGACGAAAATGATCGTTCCCGGCTCGCGCAAATCGTTGGTAGAACCGAAACCGATGATGCCGCCATCGTTCTTGGCTTCCTTGTAAACCCAGCCGCGGGTGGCACGGTTGAAGGGCATTTCGTCGCGATCGCCGGCAAAGAAGTACTGGCGGAAATATTCGCCGAGATCTTCGAAGAAAAAGCGCAAGCGGCCGATGACCGGGAAATTGCGCAGTACGGTATGCTTTTTCTGAGTAACGTCGTGAATGATCGCAAACACCAGCCAGCCGATCAGCAGGAACCCCAGCACCGTGCCGATGCCATAGGTGACGATCCCCATCATGCCGTCCATGCCGCCCTCCTTGCGCTTCCGGTGCTTACTGTAGAATTCTGAATTTATTGTAAGATCAGCCGCGATTAAATATAGAGCAAATTGATGGATTTAGCATCTGAAATCGAGCGCAACGTCGCCGCTGCGCTGGCCGAGGATATAGGCTGCGGCGACCTGACTGCGCTGCTCACGCCGGAAAACAACCGCGCGCGCGCTGTGGTTGTCTGCCGGGAGCCTGCCGTCGTATGCGGCCAGGCCTGGTTCGAAACCTGTTTTCTCAAACTCGATCCTGCAATCAGGCTGACCTGGCTGGCCGCCGAAGGCGCGCGCGTGGAGGCCGGTACCCGTGTCTGCGAATTGGACGGCAAAGCGCGCGCCCTGCTAAGCGGCGAACGCACTGCGCTCAATTTTCTGCAGACGCTGTCGGCGGTGGCCACCGTGACCCGCAGTTTTGTCGAGGCGGTCGCGGGCACGCGCGCGGCCATTGTTGATACCCGCAAGACCCTGCCCGGTCTGCGGCTGGCGCAGAAATATGCGGTCAGAACCGGCGGCGGCAGCAACCACCGGCTCGGACTTTACGACGCCATGCTGATCAAGGAAAACCATATCGCCGCGGCAGGCGGCGTCAAGGCGGTAATGGCGCATGCTCTCGGCATTGCGCAACACGGCGCATGGATTCAGATCGAGGTCGAGAACCTGCAGCAGCTCACGGCAGCACTGGCGGCGGGCGCAACCATGATACTGCTCGACAATATGAGTCTGCAGCAAATGCGCGAGGCGGTGCGGCTCACCGCAGGCCGTGCCAAGCTCGAAGCTTCAGGGGGAATCACCCTGGAAAACGTGCGCGCAATTGCCGAGACTGGCGTCGATCGCATCTCCATCGGCGCCCTGACCAAGGATATCAAGGCGATCGACCTTTCGATGCGGTTTGAATGAGCAAGCTGTGATGTAAGCGGTGAGCAGTGAGCAGTGAGCAGTGAGCAGTGAGCAATGAGCAATGAGCAGTAATACCGGCATGCGCGACACTTCACCACTTGCTACTTACCTCTTACTGCTCACCGCTCACGAATTTCAGCCTTCAGGCAAATACTCGCGAATCACGCGCTCGATCGCGCCGTGCTCCGCATCCACGGTTACCGGTTTGGTGCTTTGCGCGATCGCAGTGTCGGGATCCTTGAGTCCGTGACCGGTAAGCGTGCAAACAATGGTGCTGCCCTCGCCTATCTTGCCGAGTTCGAGATCTTTCAGCACGCCGGCTAGCGAGATGGCGGATGCCGGCTCGCAGAAAATTCCCTCCGTCTGCGCCAGCAGCTTCTGCACATGCAGGATTTCCTGGTCTGTGCATTCGTCGAACCAGCCGCCGGATTCCTGCTGCGCCGCGACCGCCAGCTGCCATGACACCGGGTTGCCTATGCGAATGGCGGTGGCGACGGTCTCCGGATTTTCCACCGGCCGGCCGCGCAGTATGGGTGCCGCGCCCGAGGCCTGGTAGCCGAGCATGATCGGCCGCTGCGTCGCCATCTTGCTCTTGTGGTAGCTGCACTTGCCAGAGCAAAAACCGCAGGCGCGCGTGCTCTCGCACACCGCTTCTGAATAGCCGGTCCAGTGCGCACTGATGTTGCCGGCGTTGCCGACCGGCAGCGCGTGATAATCAGGCGCATCGCCCAGCGCTTCGATGATTTCGAAGGCGATGGTCTTCTGCCCCTGCAAACGGTAGGGATTGATCGAGTTGACGATGTTGACCGGCGTGGTTTTGGCCAGTTCCTGCACCAGGCGCATGCCGTCGTCGAAGTTGCCGCGGATCTGGATCACCACCGAGCCGTGCATCATCGCCTGCGACAGCTTCCCCAGCGCAATCTTGCCCTCGGGGATCAGCACGAAACAGGCGATGCCGGCGCGCGCCGCATAGGCCGCCGCCGCCGCCGAGGTGTTGCCGGTCGAAGCACAGATGATGGCTTTCGCCCCCGCCTCCACCGCCTTGGTCACCGCCATGGTCATGCCGCGGTCCTTGAACGATCCGGTCGGATTGAGGCCTTCGAACTTGCCGAAGATGCGCACCTTTTTCTTGATCAGACGCGGCAGATTCCTGAGTTCGATGAGTGGCGTATTGCCCTCGTTGAGAGAAATGACGGGGGTATCGGCCGTGACCGGCAGGCGGTCGCGGTATTTTTCGATTATTCCAGTATATAAAGACATTTTTACCACAGAGAGGACACAGAGATCGCAGAGTTAAACCTGTGCTGCAAAGGTGTCTGCGAATTTACGTTTTCTGTATGCCCTCTGCGCTCTCTGTTGCCAATGGTTTTAATTAAACTCTTCCAGCCGGATGCGCGTCACCTTGCCCGCGACCACCGGCAGCGCCTCGATCTTGCGGATGGCCGCATCGACGTGCTTCTCCACCATGAGATGAGTCAGCATGACGATGTCCACCAGATCCTCTCCTTCGTGCGGCTCCTTTTGCACCATGGCATCGATGGAAATGCCGAGGTCGGCGAGGATGCGGGTGATGCCAGCGAGCACGCCCGGCTTGTCGTACACCTTGAGGCGAAGATAGTAGGACGTCTCGACCTCGCCCATCGGCAGAATGGCGATGTCCGACAGCTGATCCGGCTGGAACGCGAGGTGCGGCACGCGGTGCTCAGGATCGGAGGTCAGCATGCGCGCGACGTCGACCAGGTCGGCAACCACCGCCGACGCCGTCGGCTCGGCGCCGGCTCCCGCGCCGTAATACATGGTCTGCCCCACCGCGTCGCCCTTGACCAGGATGGCGTTCATCACGCCCTCCACATTGGCAATCAGGCGGCGCGCCGGGATCAGCGTCGGATGCACCCGCAGCTCGATACCCTTTTCCTTGCGCTTGGCGATGCCCAGCAGTTTGATGCGGTAACCCAGCTCCTCGGCATAGCGGATGTCTTCGCGCGTGAGTTTTGTTATGCCTTCAGTGTAGACGGCGCCGAACTGCATGGGAATGCCGAAACCGATCGCCGCCATGATGGTGAGCTTATGCGCGGCATCCACGCCTTCGATGTCGAAAGTCGGATCAGCCTCGGCATAGCCCAGGCGCTGCGCCTCTTTGAGCACATCGCTGAAATCCGCGCCCTTGTCGCGCATCCCGGACAGGATGAAATTGCTGGTGCCGTTGATGATGCCGGCGATCCACTCGATGCGGTTGGCAGTGAGTCCTTCGCGCAGCGATTTAATGATCGGAATGCCGCCGCCGACCGCCGCCTCGAATGCCACCATCACATCTTTTTTCTGCGCTGCGGCGAAGATCTCGTTGCCGTGCTGGGCAAGCAACGCCTTGTTGGCCGTGACGACATGCTTTCCGTTTAAAATTGCTTTTAAAATCAATTTTTTAGCTATTACCGTGCCGCCGATCAACTCGACCACGATATCAATATCCGGATGGTTGACGACCTCATGGGCATCGGCGGTGACGACCGCGCGACCTCCGACCAGCGCTTGGGCTTTGTCGAGATCCTTGTCAGCGACCATTTTCATGGTAATGGCACAACCGGCGCGGCGCGCGATCTCTTCCTGATTGCGCTGCAGCACCGTGAATGTGCCGCAGCCGACGGTGCCGATGCCGAGCAGTCCTACGTTGATGGGTTTCATGTTTTTTATGGAGGAGCGCCGGGCGAAAGACGATGGACGAACTTTTTTTCCGTCTCTCGCTTCTCGCCTCTCGCCTTTCCTATAACAATCCGTCCTTGCGGAACATTTCCTTGATGCCGCGCAGCGCCTGGCGCGTGCGCGCCTCGTTTTCGATCAGCGCAAACCGCACGTGGTCATCGCCGTAGTGGCCGAATCCTATGCCCGGCGCCACAGCGATCCTGGCGTCCGCCAGCAGCTTCTTCGAAAACTCCAGCGAACCCATCGCCTTGTACTGCTCCGGAATGGGCGCCCAGATGTACATGGTCGCGTTCGGCTTGTCGACTTTCCAGTTGATGGCATTGAGTCCGGCGCTCAGCACGTCGCGCCGGCCTTGGTACACCATGCGCACAGTCTCGACGCAATCCTGCGGCCCCTCGAGCGCGATGATCGAAGCCACCTGGATCGGC
>CAKKQX010000244.1 GCA_919902235.1 Burkholderiales bacterium | reverse complement strand
ACCGGTATACGTCGCGCTTTTGCAGCGATCGCGTCAGTAGCATCGTACGTGACGCCGTGATGCTGGATAAGCTTGAGTTGCGGGGCTCGAGCGAGCAGCTCAGCATCGATGATCCGGTAGCCAAAACCCTTGTTCTGAACGACAAGAATGTCAGTAGTCGTGGCTGCCGCAACGAGCTCCTCGTGACTCGAGCAATTGGTGAGAGGAAGATACGGTTCGAGCGCACGCTCTAGAGATTCGGCACTCACGACAGCTTTAGTCAGGATTGTGATTTTCATCATAAAACATTAGATCGTTATTCCGATTTTTTATACCGCGCACCGATTTTAGGCCAGCAATCCATAGATCAAATTCCATGAGCTGCACCGCCGTCCACATGCCAAGCGGCGCCTGATACGAAACTTGCCCGGTCCGAAGCCAGAAATGTCACCACATCTGCAACCTCCTCCGGACGACCCATGCGGCCCAAAGGCAGTTCGTCCAAGCGTTTTTTTCTGATTTCGGATTCGGGCTTGCCAGTAATTGCCGCAAGCTCGCGCATCGTCTCATCCTGCCTATCGGTATCGAGGATGTGCGGCACCACTGCATTCACTAATATTTTTTCGCGCGCCAACGCTCGCGCTAAGGACTTGGTTAGGTTGAGGACAGCGGCGTTATTGACCCCCACTGGGATCGTGTTCGCCCCCCCTTCTTTGCCGGCGACACCCGCCAGATTTATGATTCGGCCATAGTGGCGGGCTTTCATGTGGGGAACGACATAACGCAGGCAGCGCATGTAGATATTTAATTTTTGCTCGAAAACCACGCTCCAGCGTTCCTCGGTAAGGGACATGAAATCAGCAGGATTCACCGTGCCGGCGCAGTTCACGTGGATATCGATTTGCCCGAAGGCACCCAGAGTCGCATCAACTAGAGTGCGCGCATCGGCGTCGCGAGAGAGATCGGCCGTTACCGCCCGCACTACGCCACCACCGCGCGAAAGCGCCTCACGCGTGGCTTCCAGCCGCGTAGCATCGCGGGCGGTGATCATCACGTGGGCGCCTTCGCGCAGCAGGGAAACGGCAATCGCGCGTCCGACCCCGCGACTCCCACCCGTCACAATCGCCACCTTCCCGGTTAATCCTAACTCCATATTGCACTCCTTCGTGATCTTGAATTTTTAGACGCTGTATCTTGTTCCGACGCGGCAGCAGGCCAGGACCAGAATACGGTCGCCTGCCCTCACCACGCCACCTGCATTGATGCTGACTACTCCACCTGCACCCCGGCGGCGCGAATCACTTTTCCCCACTTTTCTATTTCACTACGTATGTGCGAACCGAACTCTGCAGAAGAACTCGCCACCAGATGACTCCCAAGACCTGTCAAACGATCCCGCACCTCCGGCACTTTGAGCGCAGCTGTAATATCACGATGGAGTCGAATCACGATGGACTGCGGGGTTCGTGCAGGAACCATCATGCCGTACCACGTGTTGGCCTCGAATCCCGGCAACACTTCCCCGACCGCCGGCACATCCGGATAAGCGGCTGAACGCTGAGCGCTCGTAACCGCAATGGCATTGACTTTTTTTGCCTTAACGTGTGGGAGCGCAACGGGCGCAGGGAGGAACATCAGGGAGAGTTGACCGCTAATCAAATCGGGTAACGCTGGGGGGACGCTCTTGTATGGAACCTTGACGAATTTGATGCCGGCAGTAGCCATTAACAGTTCGGCGCCCAAATGTGTCGCGCTGCCGTTACCACCCGTGCCCAGCACGAGCGGCTCTTTGGAGTTACGGGCAAGCTGGATTAATTCGCGTGTGGTTTTTACTGGTAGTGAAGGGTGGGTCACGACGACGAGCGGCGTAACCGCAGCCAGCGTTACCGGCTCGAAGTCCTTCACGAAGTCATAAGATAGCTTGCGGTACAGGGTCACGGCGTTCGCGTGCGCGGCATCACCCAGCAAGATCGTGTACCCATCGGCAGCGGCACGCGCTGCAATTTCTGCACCCAGAGTACCGCCAGCGCCAGGGCGATTGTCGATCAACACCTGCTGGCCCCACATTTCGGTGAGTTTTTGTCCGACCGTGCGGCTCAGGATATCCACCGCCCCCCCGGCAGCAAAGGGCACGATAAAACGCACCGGTCTGTTCGGGTAGGTTTCACCAGGAACCGCCTGCGCCAGTGCAAAGCCAGAGAACACCAACATTGAAGGCCCAACTATCAGAGAGACTACGACATTTTTAATTACGCCCATTGATTTCCCCCTAGCCAAATAAGGTTTGCAGACCGGCTCGTACGCCGGTGTCGCAATCCCCCCCCTCGAATCAGTAGTTCCACGCGCATTTCGTAATGTTGAATTTGACAGTCTGGCCCGAACGAGCCCTCGATTTAACGTGGATCATGTGGCACGGTCGCTACGAGCGAAGATCGGATTGAGTATTGCTCGAACCACAGCGCAAGCTGCGGACGACCTTCACGCCAGCAATCAGTGGGAAAACGGAAATCGAGGTAGCCTAGTGCTATCGCTATGGAAAGGTTGCCCAGTTCAAGTTCTGTCCCCAATGTCTGCGCTCCAGCGCCAATGCTGTCGAGCGCGCGCTGCGTTATTGCGATTTGACGCGTCAGGTTCCTTTCCCGATCAGTATCTTTGGCACAGAGGCTTTCGACACGCCTTAGTACGGAGGCCTCCATGAGGCCGTTTCCCAACGCGTGCTTGCGTAACACCTGCCAGCGCTGCGCCCGGCTACGCGGCAGCACGACACCGCCACCAGCCAAATCGTCAAGGTATTCGCAGATCAACAGACTTTCAAACAGCACCGTGCCATCGTGGAGCACCAGCGTGGGGACCTTGCTAAAGGGATTGAGCGCAACAAATTCAGGTGGCGATTGATGCGGGTTCGTTGGCAGTAGCGTTAGTTGATCCCTGAATCCACACTCAATCGCCGTAACCAGCACCTTACGAACGAACGGTGATCCAGCGGAATAGTACAGCTTCATCGTCCCCCCTTGCTAGGCAAAACCCGACACTCTACGGTTGCAATTTCGTAAGTTGCGCACGCGATCAATGCTGGTTTGCGAGTCATCCGCCTGCTCCCGGACGTAATTGGTCACCCAAGCGCCGCGCCGCAATCGGGATTGATCCGATTCTTTCTTGGTAAAAACCGCGATTCTCATGTGTGCTCCGCCACGGTGCCCGAATTCGCTGGCCGGACGCAGCCGTCTTCACAGATTGAAAACAATCAGCCGCTCCTCTGTCATTTCACGAATGGCGTATCGAGGGCCTTCTCGACCAATGCCACTCGCCTTCACGCCTCCGTACGGCAACTGGTCGGTGCGCCAACTGGACGTTCCATTCACGATCACCCCGCCGACGCGCAACTTGCGAACTGCTTTGAACGCCAGTTCCATCGATTTGGTGAAGATTCCGCACTGCAGCCCGTACTGTTCCGCACTGATGCGGGCAAGCACATCGTCGAGATCCGTGAAGCGCTGCACCGTGACGACCGGGCCGAACACTTCATCGCATACCACGCGCATCGAAGGATCGACGTCAACCAGCACCGTCGGCTCGTAAGCCGCGCCGTGCCGTTTTGCCCCCGTAAGCGCGTGAGCGCCGCGCTGCATGGCTTCCGCCACCCAGGCCTCGACCCTCCGCGCCGACTTCTCATCGATAAGGGTGCCGACATCGGTTTCCGGGTCGAGCGGATCCCCGAGCCGCAGCTTCCTGACGACCGCCGTTAAAGCGGCCGCAAATGGATCATGGATCGAAGCGTGCACGTAGACGTTCTGAACGGAAATGCAGCTTTGACCGGCCAACCGCATTGCATTGCGCGCGCACTGCGCTGATGCCTCGGCGATATCGGCATCGGCGCACACTATGGTCGAGCCATTGCCGCCCAGCTCCAGGGCAACGCGCCTCAACCCGCTGGCCGCTTTGATCTCCGCGCCAACCCGGCTTGATCCGGTGAAAGTGATGAAATCCGGGCGCGGGTCGCGCACGAGCGCCGGGCCAACCGTGTTGCCGTAAAGCACGTTCACGAATCCTGGAGGGGTACCCGCCTCAACAAACAGCTCGGCCAGCTTGCTGACGACCCAGGGAGACTGCGGTGGCGCCTTGAGCACGATGGTGTTGCCTGCAGCCAGCGCGGGGGCAAGCTTGTGGCAAGCCAGATTGAATGGCGCGTTGTACGGCGTAATGCCTGCCACAACTCCAACCGGAAACCGCAACAGCATCGCGATCTTGCCGGCCCCCATCGGGGAACCATCCAGCGGAACATGCTCACCTTCAATGCGTATGGCCTCTTCCGCAGACAGCGTGACCGTATCCTGTGAACGAACAACCTCTGCACGCGCGTCCTTGATCGCCTTTCCGGTCTCACGGGCCATCGTTTCCGCTATCTCATCGGCGCGCGCCACGAGACGCTGCGCGACCCGCCGCAGCAACGCGGCCCGCTCATGTGCGGGCATCGCCGCCGCCTCGGGCTTTGCAGCAACTGCCGCGGACAGGGCATCGTCGAGGTCCTGCAATGTCGATTCCGGCGCGCGGGCGATAGGCTCGCCACGGTAAGGGTCGAGCACCTCATATTCCGCGCTGCCGCTCCGCCATTGCCCCCCGATCAGCATCCGGATGCTGGGCAATTCCCTTCGCACGCCGGGACTTCGGGCTGTCTGCTCTGCCACGTTGTTCATCGTCATCATTTCCCCCAAAAAATTAGGTAATTAGGGCGTTTCGTAACCATTGGTATAGGTTATTGCGAAAAGCGGTCACTTTGGTTGTGCGGCCAACTTTTTGCGGGGGCAGGTGTCTTTTTTCTGTGGTTGGCTCAGGGGGTTGCTCAGTTTGCTCGAGCGCCGGAAGCCTTGACTATCTTGCCGAGGCGCTCGACTTCAACGCGGAGGAACTTGTCGAATTCCTCAGGCGTGGAAGATTTCGGCACAACCCCTTGTTCCGCGAAGCGTTTCTTGATGTCTGGTAATTCCAGAATGCGTCGCACTTCGGTGGAGATCTGGTTGATGATTTTCCTGGGCACTTTGCCTGGCGCCATCAGGCCGTACCACAAATCGAATTCGAACCCCGGGAATGCCGCTTCCGCTATCGTTGGCACATCCGGCAACGCAGGGGAACGCTCAAGCGTGCTTACTCCGAGCGGAAGTAAGCGGCCATCCTTGACGAACGGCAGCGCTGATCCCAGTGGAGCGAAAAAATAATGAATCCGTCCTGTTAGGGTTTCGATCAGCGCCTCCGGCGTGCCGCGGTGCGGGACGTGCACGACATTGATGCCGGCGGCCATCTTGAACTGCTCCCCGTTGATATGGGTGCCGCCACCGATCCCGGCGGAGGTGAAGTTGATTTGCCCGGGCTTCTGTTTGGCCAGCGCAATGAGTTCTTTGACCGACCTGATGCCCAGCGAAGGCGCTACCACCAGCACGTTCGGCACACTTCCTATGCGGGAGATGCAGGCGAAATCGCCGACCGCATCGTATGGCAGCTTCGAATAAAGCGAAGGGCTGATCGCGTGTGCTGCCGCTTGCATCATCAGCGTGTGACCATCAGGGGTCGCGATAGCCGCAATGGCGGCGCCCACCGTACCGCCGGCGCCCGGCCGATTGTCGATCACCACCGACTGCCCCAGACTTTCAGCGAGCTTGGGACCGACTGTTCGCGCCAGAATATCGGTCTGGCTGCCCGCCGTCCACGGCACGATCATACGGATAGGCTTGGTCGGAAACGACTGGCCCGGCTGCGCGAAACAACTTGCGCTGAACAGCGCGAGCATCATCAATAAGACCCTTGTCAGATGATCCATATTCCCCCCAATGAAAATCAAGATCAGGATTTGCGGGAACTCAATCCGGCACGTAGCGTTTGCCGATCGCGGGTTTGCTTCGTCCGAGACCCGGCAGCTCCCAAACGCCGGCTCCGCCCGGATTGAGGTCGCCGCCGATATTTGCATCGATCACATAGGGCCGCCCGGTGGCAATGCCCGCGCGCACGGCATCCGCAAGATCGGCAGCCTTGTCCACCCTCACCCCCTCCACGCCGGCCGCACGGGCGAGCGCGGCGAAATCCGGGTTGTAAGGCGCCTGCGTCTTCGGGTCGCGAAAGTCGGTCGCCAGCTCGCGCCCCTCGAGATAGCCGCGCTGCAGTCCGCGGATCGATGCGTAGGCATAGTTGTTCCAGACCACATACACCACCGGAATGCTGTACTCGAAGGCGGTGGCAAGCACGTGGGCGTGCATCCAGAATGCGCCGTCGCCCACGACCGCCACGCACGGCCGCTCGGGCGCGGCGAGTTTCGCGCCCAGCGCACCCGCCACGCCAAAACCCATGGGGCCGAACCCCATCGAGCCGATCAGCGAATCCGGACGCCTGGGCTTGCAGAACTGATTGAGCCAATTGTGGTGCACGCCGATGTCGCTCACCAGTATCGCGTCCTCCGGCAGGATGCGGTCTATCTCGTGGGCCGCGCGCTGCGGATTGATAGGCGTCGTATCCAGTTTGAATCCGGGTGCGATGAACGCCTCCCATTCCCTGCGATAACTCTCGATCGCATCAAGCCAGGCGGCCCGCTCGGCCGGCACTTCGCCCCGCGACTTGCGCAGGTCGAGTTCGACAAGCACCTGCCGCAGGAACGTTCGCCCATCGGCCATCAAGCCCAGCGCCACGGGATAGTTGCGCGCGATCTCGTCAGGGTCTATGTCCACGTGGATCAGCTTCGTCGGCGGAATCGTGAACGAATAGCCCGGCAACCACGAACTTGAGGTGCGATCGTCGAACCGCACTCCGAGCGCAAGCAATACATCCGCCTGCCGCGCCGCGTGATTGGCCTGATAAGTCCCGTTGCGCGCAAGCAGTCCCAGCGCCAGAGGATGCGAGGAATCGATGGCTCCGAGTCCGCTTGCGGAAAAAGCCACGGGGATGCGCAGGCGCTCTGCCAGCGCCAGGAGTTCGCTGGTTGCCCCACCATAGCGCACCCCCTGGCCCACAAGAATCACCGGTTTGTGCGCCGCGAGCAGCATGTCGACCGCTTTGGACACGCCTTCCGGGTCTGCGCCGCACCGGCAGGAAATGTTGGCGTTCCATTCCTCGGGACGGGGTGTCTCCTCGGGAATCGGTTCATTGAAAATATCAAACGGCACATCGAGCACAACGGGCCCCGGCCGGCCCGTTACCATTGTTTTCCAGGCCTGGCGCACTGCGATCGGCAATTGCGCGGCCGTTGTCGGCTGGAACACGCGTTTGCAGTAGGCCCGCACCGTCGATGGGAAATCGGCCTGGTGGTGACGATACGTCTCCTGGAAAGCACCGCGGTTGAACTGGCTGGTTGGCACGTTGCCGGTAATTGCAAGAAACGGAACTGAATCAAAAAAGGCGTTCGCAAGGCAGATCGGCAGATTCGCCGAGCCAGGTCCGCAAGAGGTGAACGTCGCCGTCGGCTTGCCTGAAACGCGATAATAGACGTCAGCCATAAAGCCGGCGGCGCTCTCGTGCCGGACGGAAATGGTCTTTATCTCGTTCGGGCGCGCGTGCAGGGCATCCAGGAATCCGATGTTGCCGTGCCCGCACAGCCCGAAGATATAGGGCACTTTCTCCCTGATCAGGTAATCGACGATGACACCCGCGCCATCTCTGCTTTCAGCAGAACTAGAACTGCTGGATCCTGAACCATTACCCGACATGGGTTTGCTCGCTTTATCCATCACATCAATTTCCTTCTGCTGGAAACACTGGTTGTGGCATGTTTGTTGGCCCGCAACAGCGGCGAAAGCCCGTTGAGGGTGGATGAATTTCCCACGTTGATTTGCATTAGTCAATTTACATTTCTCCATATGAGAACAAGAACATCCAGCGCCATGAAGCATAGACACCGCGCGCCAACTACCCGTAGCGATGGGCCATGGAAAATATCTCGTGAAAATACATAACTTATTGTTTTATATATATAAATTTACTTACGGCCATATCTAGTACCCTTTTCACATCCGCTACTGCGGACATAGCCGCCCGCACTTTGCATGTAAAACGATATGAAAATTTTGTTCTACATGGTGAAATACCGGACAATCACGCAATACGAATCCCCGGAACCTTGCCATGCCTGACACCAGCGCCGCCCCAAAACCCAAGCGCTCCCCCGCAACATCGATTGGCGCAACGAAAAAACGATCCGGCGGCATTCAGTCGATACGACGAGCCTGCCTGCTGCTGGAGGCGGTTGCGCGCAGCCCCGAGGGCATCGGCCTGGCCGATCTCAGCCGCACGCTAGGCTTGCATACAAGCACCACCTTTCACATCGCAAAGACGCTGGTCATGCTGGGTTACTTGCGGCAACTGGAGTCATCCCGGATCTATCGCATCGGCCCGCCATTGTTTGCGCTGGCCAGCGCCGCCCTCGACGAGGTGGAACTCGTCAACGCGGCCCGCCCCGTGCTGGCAGGCCTGGCCAACGCAACGGGCGAAACGTCTTATTTCGGCGCGATGTCGGGCGAGAAGTTGGTGGTGCTGGCCAAACACGACGGCTCAGGGGCCATTCGAATCAACGATCGCATCGGCAACGTGCGTCCCATGCACTGCACAGGCTTGGGCAAAATCATGCTCGCCGCGCTCGGTGCCGAACAATTCGAGGTCTTCCTTCAGAACGAGGAACTGACGGTTTTTACCAGCAAAACCATCAGGAATGCCCAGCGTCTTCGCCAGGAGATTGATGAAGTGCGCCGTTGCGGCGTGGCTTTCGATGACGGAGAGGTAAATGAGGAACTGCGTTGTGCTGCAGTGCCCGTATATGACTTCACCAGCCGGGTAATCGGCAGCCTCGGTATTTCAGGTCCGAGTTGGCGGCTATCTATACAAGCACTCCACAAAAATACGGGAATTTTGCAGAGCGCGGCAGAGCGCCTGTCTGCGGAACTGGGCTCCAGACAAACGCAGCGCACGGCGGTTACTGAAGCCGCCTCGAACCGAGGCAAGGTCAAGCCCTGAGCGCACGCATCTAAGGATGCACAGACAGCCCGATCAACCGAGTCGCTCCGGCGATCATGGGGTAGAGTTCAAGCGCCCCTAATCTATTCCCGTTGCGGCAAAAATTTGCCTGGCTTCGTTAGATGTTTGCAGCGATCCAGTCCGCGATGTAATCAACGCCTACCTGTCGGTTGTCGACCTGGCAATGCTCGGCCCCGCCCTCGTCCACGGTGAAAACCTTCAGCGTCTTGCGCTTCGAGCCCACCGCCGCATACAGCCTCTCACCGGAATCCGGCGGGACGATCCTGTCGTTTTCGCCGTGCAGAACGAGGAAGGGGCATTCGATGCGCTCCGCCACGCCCCCCAGGTGAAACTTCCTGGCCATTTCTACGGCTTCATCCAGGTCCTTCGCGCCGAACACCCAGGGCACCTGGAAGTGGGATTGCGCGACCGTCCTCACATCGCTCTGCACCGCCCGCCGAATATTGCTCACCCATTCGTGGATGTCCCAATGCATCGCCCCGAACGCGATACACGCGGCGTAGCGCTTCTCGAACGCGCAGATGCGCGGCGCGTAGTAGCCCCCGAAACTGTATCCCATGACCGGTATCTTCCTTGGATCGACGTCGGGGCGCGACACGACGTAATCGTAGGCCGCGGTTCCCGCTGCCTCGTAGTCGTAGCGGGTGTGAATATCGCGCAGCCGCAGCGATTCGCCCTGCCCCGGTCCGTCTATCGCGAGCGTGTGCATGCCACGCTTGGCGAACTCGATGCCGGCGAACAGCACACTCATCTCTTTGCAGTTGTCCAGCCCGTCGAACAGTACGACCGTGGGCGCCCGCGCAGCCACGCCTGGGGCCTTCATGAAGTAGGCCGCCAATGCCTTGCCCTCGTAGGGCACGTCCACGCGCTCGATGTTGGGGTAGCGGCGCTCGAACCCGGCGTGAAAGCAGCGCAGGGCCTTGCGATACATGGCGATCTTTTCCGCGCCCGGCTCAATGAACCGCTCGCCGGTGAAGTAGTAGTTGCCCGCGCGAATATAGTAATTGCCCGCGGTGAAGTTCCGCCCCTCGGCGGCGGCCGAATCGGCTGTTTGCTCGAGGCGGCCCGCCATTGCAGACCACTCCTCCCACCAAGCCTGCGGTTCGGTCGAGCGCGCCTTCAGCCGCTCGCCGATGCGGTCGATCTCCTCCAGCGCGACCGCCCCGTACGGCGCCATGCCCTTGGTGACGAGGGTCGCGTTCGACCAACTGAAGTTGTCCGGAAAATGGTGGATAAAGGTTCCGCTGGACGGCATTAGTCACTTCCTTTCTGAAATGGGATTGCTTCCGGAGCGATGCTGTATTATTTTCGTGAACATTACCATACCACTGCTAACCTTTAAAAGAGAACGATGAGGGCCAAAGATGAAACCGGCGAGGCCAGCAAAGCCATTGCATGAATTCACCGCGACTGAAATCGTTGCGGCCATTAACGCCGGCAGCACCAACTGCGAGGCGATAGCGCGCGCGTGCCTTGAACGCATCGCCGCCCGCGAACCGCAAGTGCAGGCGTGGCAGTACCTCGATCCCGAACAAGGGCTCGCGCAGGCGCGGGCCCTCGACAAGAGTGGCAGGCGTGGGCCGTTGATCGGCGTGCCATTCGGTGTCAAGGACATCATCGACACTTGCGACATGCCGACCGAATACGGTACGCCGATCTACCGCGGCTATCGGCCGCGCTACGACGCCGCTTGCGTTGCACTCGGCCGCAAGGCGGGCGGCATACCGTTCGGCAAAACCGTCACCACCGAGTTTGCAAACATCCATCCGGGCAAGACGCGTAATCCGTTGGATACCACACGCACGCCGGGCGGCTCATCGAGCGGGTCGGCGGCTGCAGTCGCCGACTGCATGGTGCCGCTCGCTCTTGGCACTCAGACGACGGGGTCGACGACGCGGCCAGCGTCTTTCTGCGGCGTGTTCGGTTATCGTCCCACCTGGGGCACCCTGCGCTCCAGCCGGGTTATGGAATCGTCGGGATCGCTGGATACGCTTGGATTGCTTGCGCGCTCGATCGAGGACATCGCCCTGTATCGCGACGTATTGCTCGGTGTCGAACCGGAACCGATCGCTGAAAACATGCCGGCGCCGCGCATCGGCTTCTGCCGTACGCACGTTTGGCCGCGGCTCGAAACCACGACGCAAAACCTGCTCGAGGACGCGGCGCAGCGGCTTGCACGCGCCGGTGCCGTGGTCGAGGACGCGACGCTGCCCGTGGATTTCGAGGGACTTGAGGCTGCACATCGCACGATCGCAGGTTTTGAGTTTGCGCGCAATTTCACCTGG
Organism: Burkholderiales bacterium; assembly: GCA_919902235.1. Classification (GTDB taxonomy): domain Bacteria; phylum Pseudomonadota; class Gammaproteobacteria; order Burkholderiales; family SG8-41; genus CAKKQX01. The sequence goes on along the minus strand of CAKKQX010000244.1, from coordinate 10,920 downwards.
GAAATCGAGAACCATTGGGAGATGCTCAGTGAACTGCTGCGCAATGGGCGCATCAAGGATGGCCTCGAATGCAGCTTTGAACGGTATCTCGGCATGCGCAATCTTGTCGAGCGTTGCCGGCAGCTGCTCGCGCCACTCTTCGACGATTACGACATATTGCTTGCACCATCGGCGGCGGGCGAAGCGCCGATCGGGTGGGACGCGACCTGTAATCCGTGGATCTACATGATCTGGACCACAATGCACGTACCATCGGTCACGCTGCCGGTATTCAAAGGCCCCAGCGGCATGCCGATCGGCGCACAACTCATCGCCCGGCGTAACAACGATCGTCAGCTCTTCGCAGCAGCACGCTGGATTTATCAGAAACTGATGTAAGCAGTCGCGACACCCGGAACAGACGCTTGTCGATCAGTTCCTTCCACACTTGCCGTCCCTGCGGACTGAATTACGCCGATATATTTCCCTTGGTAGGCCAGGAATATCATCAATCAGTTTGCCTTCGCACCTTTCGCTTTGAGCAATTTTCCCCACTTAACAATTTCATTGGCGATCAATAGAGAAAATTCTTCGGGCTTATTACCGATTGGTTCCGCGCCTTGACTTAGAAGGTATTCACGAACATCAGGCATTTGCAACACACGCACCACATCGCCGTGAAGAAGCTCAACGAGATTCTTCGGAATGGCCGCTGGCCCCAGCATTCCATACCATGATCCCGATTCGTATCCTGGCAAAGTATCCGAAACCGTCGGCACTTCCGGCAACACTCCCGAACGTTTCAAACTGGTTACCGCAATCGCTCGCATCTTTCCGGATTTCACGTGAGGCAGCGCGAGAAATACAGTAGTGAACACCAGGCCAGTTTCACCACTAATAACCGATATGATATGGGGTGGCCCTCCTTTGTAGGCAACGTGCAGGAGATCAACGCCCGCCATTTCCTTGAACAACTCAGCTGATATGTGGGCAGGACTGCCGCTTCCCGAGGATGCATAACTGATCCGGCTCGGGTTTGCCTTGGCAAGCGCAATTAACTCTTTGACCGATTTTACTGGCAGAGACGGGTGGACAACCAGGATATTCGGTACAGAGGCAATCTGCGTGATCGGAGCAAAATCGCGCTGAGCGTCATATGGAAGGTTCTCATATAAGCTGGGGTTGATCGTGTGGCTGGAGAAAGCCATTAAAATGGTGTAGCCGTCTGGCGCAGACTTGGCAACGTAACCTGTTGCAATCGTGCCGTTCGCACCGGCGCGATTATCCACCAGTATTTGCTGCCCCCAAGCACTTGAAAGTTTTTGCCCAAGGACACGCGCGACCATGTCGACTGAGCCACCGGCGGGGAATGGCACAACGAAGCGTACGGGCTTTGTTGGAAAACCTTGCCCCAGCGCGGACCCGCTCTGTACGGCAACCACGAAAAAAATGCTCATAAAACTGCTTATTAAAACGCGAAATTTCATGGGATCCCTCCGTATGACGTGGGCTAACTGAGGCAATAGACTCATGGATAACCAGTTGTTTAGTTCCACAGTGTGCGTGGCTGGCTTGATGGTGAGGCGTTCAGGTTCTTTTGCCCAGATTTTGCAGATGTATTCATAGGGTGTAAGCCCCTTGAGCGCTTTCAGTCGTCTGGCAAAGTTGTAAGCCATCACAAAGGTGTGTAAATGTGTAAATGCGCTTTCAACTGGTCGTGCGATTGATAGTGACATCTCTTGCCGGGGTCTGTCTGGGCTTCTGAAATATCAATATGGAAATAACCAATCAGGTACCGAGACGACTCCGCCCAGTCCGACGATGCCCCAACAGACGGGGGTTTCGGTTTTTTCAAGAATATTGTCCAATCCGTCTACAGCCAATCCAACTTCCATAGTTCATTCTGTGGGGTCTGTTCTACTCTACAATCAATCAATGAGTTAAGGTCCGCGTCAATCACTGAGCATCCTGAAGCAGGGCAGCCAGCCCCGCCTTCGCCTCACTCGACCTTGACGCCGGCAGCTTTGATCACCTTGCCCAGCTTCTCGACCTCGGCGCGGACGAACTTGTCGAATTGCTCGGGCGTGCTCGCTTTCGGCACCACGCCTTGATTCACCATTTGCTCCTTGATGTCCGGAAGGTTGAGGATGCGCGCGACCTCCTTGGACAGCCGGTCGACGATCGAACGCGGCGTCTTCGCGGGCACGAACAGCCCGTACCACAAATCGAATTCAAAACCCGGAAGTGCGGCCTCGGCGACGGTGGGCACATCGGGCAACACCGGCGAGCGGCTCGCCGTGCTTACTGCAAGCGGCACCAGCCTTTTGTCCCTGATGAACGGCAGCGCCGACGCGAGTGGCGCAAAGTAATAGTGCACTCGGCTGGTTGCAACGTCCACGAGCGTATCGGACACGGCCTTGTATGGAATATGCACGACGTTGATGCCCGCAGCAAACTTGAACTGTTCTCCATTGAGGTGCGTGCCACTGCCGATGCCGCCCGAGGCGAAATTTATCTGTCCGGGCTTCGCTTTGGCGAGCACGATGAGCTCCTTGACCGACCTGATTCCCTGCGCCGGCGCGATAACGAGAACGACGGTACCGCTCGCGACCTGCGACACGCCGGCAAAATCGCGCAGCGTATCGTACGAAAGCTTGGGATAGAGCGTCGGATGCACCGCATGCGCCGCCGCCTGCATCATCACCGTGTGCCCGTCGGGCGTGGCAACGGCGACGATCGCGGCGCCAACCGTCCCGCCTGCGCCGGGACGATTATCCACCACAACCGGCCGACCCCAGTTTTCGGACATTTTCTGTCCAACCAGGCGCGCCACGATGTCGACCACGGTGCCCGAGCTCCACGGCGCGATGAGCCGGATTGGCTTTGTCGGGAAATTCTGCTGCGATTGCGCGGCGCAAGGTACGTTGAGAAAAACCAGTGCCGCAATGACCCCCATGTTCACGTATTTCATGTTGGTAACCTCCTCAGGCATTCAGAAAGATTTCCTGCAGGCGCTTGGGGTCCCGCGTCTCTCCCAGGGCAAACATCAGGAGGAGCCGCGCCTTCCGCGGTTTGAGATCCTCGGCCATGATAGCCCCGGCATCCATCAGCGCCTTGCCTCCGCCCGGGAACCCGTAGATCGGATACACCTGACCGTTGGGAAGATTCGTCGTGAGCACGACCACGATACCGGCCCTCAAAGCCTTCAGGATAGCGGTGTGCAAGGCCGTGCTCACGTTCCCCGTGTTGACCCCCTGAATCACGATGCCAGAGGCACCGGTGTCGATGCACGTCTTCACAAAGCGGCCGTCGGATTCGGAGTACATCATCACGATCTCGACGCGCGAATCAAGCTTCTCGATCGAGAAGTGCGGGCGGCGCACCGGTTTTCGGTAGAAACGCACCGTGTCGTAATACACGTTGCCGAGAAGACCGTGGTCGCCGGACATGTACGCCTCCACGGAGTTGGCGTGCCGCTTTACTACATCACGGGCGGCGTGGATCTGATCGTTGAGGCACACCAGCACGCCCATGTCCCGTGCCACGTGCGCGGCCGCCACCCGCGTGGCGCCGAGAATGTTTCGGGGCCCATCGGTATCCCAGATCGACGCGTTCCGCACAGCACCAGTGAAGACGACTGGGCGAGCCTCGGCCAAGCCTAAGTCCGCGAAGTAAGCCGCCTCGTCTGCCAGTCCCGTGCCATGCGTCACCACGATCCCGGCAAGGTCCGGATCGCTATCGAAAATGGCTCGGAGACGACGAACCAGGGGAGCCCAAGTGCTGGGACCCATGTCCACACCCGGAACACACGAGAACTCCTCCACCTCGACGTGAGCTGCATCACCAAGTCCCGGAACGGTGGCGACGAGATCTGCACCGCTGAGAGCAGGCACGGCCCCGCCTGTATTCGGGTCCAACTTCATGCAGATTGTACCGCCCGTGCTAACCACCTTCACCCGCGGCAACGCTCCAGTCACCATGGTTGTTTCCCCACAGCCCTCGTTCCACCTACCGACGTTTTTCCCTCCTCCTTTAGCACGCTCCCTCCCTACACACAGACTATCCGCATCGCAACGATACTGTCAATATTATGACGGCATAGTGGACGGTTTCGTCATTGACATATTTAGAAGGTCTGGGTATGTTCGCTTGCATTTGGACAGGTGCCATTTTCTTCCCTCGGCAGTTTTTTCCCGCGGTTCATGGCGGGCGACACGAGGAAACGTCCAGTGTCAAGAGGAGGAATGAATGAAAACCGGTCGGGCGACGCAGCAGTGGATATTGGACGAGTTCCTAAAGGTAGAGGATGTTTTCTCCTACCGATTCAACTTTCTGCTCGAATGGGGTTTCAAGCACGCCGACCTGCGAAGAACGGTTGACCGAATCCGGGCGTTCTCCATGATCCCGAAGGAATGGGGACGAACAGCCCGGCAGCGAGAAGAGGCCGCTCGGCGGGCGGAGACGGAAGGCAGGTGCGTGACTGCGGCGGCGGATTATCACCGGGCCTCCCTCTATTACGGCCAGGCCCAATCGCTTACCTATGAAAATAACGAAGCCAAAATAATGCTCCATGAGAAACTTTTGGAGTGCTACAGTAAATTCATCGCGTTGAGCGGCATGCGCATCGAGCGCGTCGAAATCCCTTTTGAGGGAAAACGCACCATCCCCGGAGTGCTTCATCTTCCCGAATCCCCCGGGAAGGTCCCATGCGTCATCATTTGTCCCGGAATGGATACCTTCAAGGAATCGTTTCCTAATCCGTATGATAACCATTTTGCCCGGCGCGGGATTGCGGCGCTCACGATAGACGGCCCAGGCCAGGGGGAGTGTAATTTGCGGGAGCAGTGGGTGACCGTGGACAATTACGATCGGGCAGGACAGGCAGCGGTGACCTACCTGCAGAGGCGATCCGAAATTGATCCAGAGCGGATCGGCGTTTTTGGATGGAGCATGGGTTCCTACTGGGGGCTCCGCATCGCGGCAGCGGAACCGCGCCTGAAAGGGGCGGTGGCTGTGATGCCCTGCTTCATGGAGAAGGGAACCATCTTTAATCGCGCCCGGCCTCACTATAAGGAGAACTTCATGTACATGGCGGGGATGACGGACGAGGCGGCGTTCGACGCCATGGCCGAGCAGATGACCATGGAGGGGCTGGAACGCAAGATTCAGTGTCCCGTGCTCATCGGCACCGGCGAGTTCGATGAGTTGTGTTCTTTAAAGGATACGGACCGTATGTTCAATAACCTTCAAAGCCCAAAAGAGCTGTGGGTTTATGAGAACGAGTTCCACTCCATGGCCGGCATCCTTGCGGATTTCTACCATGATTCTGCAGATTGGCTGCTCCGGGCGGTAAACGGGGAGATTCCTCCCAATCTGAACCACCGCGTAGTTTTCCCGCCACACTGAGGTTTATCCCTCCGCGTGACGGCCCTGCGGCAGTGTCGTAGCGTCAGCCGGCGCACGGACAGCAGCCAGCAAGTTCCGCACATCATCGAGCCGCTCGAGGTCATCAACGAGCGCGATGATGCGCTCAACAGCGTCGGCGGAAAGAAAACCCGCGGCGGCCATGCGCAGCTTGCCCTGGATCTCGGCGCGGGTGAGCGGATCGGCGGGGTCGCCCTTGGCGACGGCGCGACGATCAACGTGAGTAGCGCCATCGGTGGTCTCGATCTCCACCACCGCCGCGGTGCCCTCGATGCTCGGGTCGATCCGGATCCTGACTCGCTCGCGCGCAAAGGCGCCCACTGCCTGGTCCTGGAAGCGCGCGGGCTCGAACTGGTCGAGCCAGCAGCGTCGGTCGTGCAGCACGATCGCGGTCACGTATTTCGTGGAAAGCAGTGCCTTGAATTTGTCGTCCCAGTCCAGCGTGCCGTGCATGTCGTAGACGGGCTTCGAAAGACCGATGCGTACCTGCACCACGCGTTCGGGTCGGATGTCGTGTGCCTGGATGAGCGCAAAGAGCGCGGTAGTGGCCGACTGTGTGGAACTTGCCCCTGGCCACAGCCGCAGTGCGATCTGCTCCAGCGTCCAGTGGGTGCCCAGGTCCGCCACGACCGCGTCCGGCTCCCCGCCGTCGGAGTAAGTGTTGAAAATGCCGCCGTCTTTGTGCACGAGAATTTCCTGGGATGCGAGGAAACCCTGCTCCGCGAGCAGGCCCGCCATGAGGCCGGAGAGTGCGCCGCGGCACTGGTGGAACTTGACGGTCGGCGTGGCCCAGTGCGCGAAGGTGCCGGCCGACTGGCTGCCGGCCAACCCGAAGGCGTTGAGCTGGCGCTCCGCGTCGAGGCCGAGCAGCTTGCCCGCAGCGGCTGCGCCACCGAACGGCCCGATGACGCCCGGCGAATGCCACCCGCGGGCGCGGAACGCCGGATATTTTGTGCCCAGCCCGATTCGGACCGTGGTCTCCAACCCGGCCGCGATCGCGAGCAGCAGCGCCCTGCCGCTTGCGCCGGTGCGCTCGGCAAGCGCCAGCGCGGGCGGAACAACCTGGGGCGTGATATGGCAGAGCGTCGGCCGGTGCACGTCGCACACCGTGACGGCGGTAATCAGGTAGCCGTTCAACAACGTGGCTCCGGCGAGCGAGAGCCGTTCGCCGCCGATGACGCTCGCTTCGCCGGAGCTGCCCAGCGCGCGCGCCAAGGCGCGGACCTGCGGGCTCTCGGCGCCCTGACGTCCGGCTATCGCGCTCGCGAGCGCGTCGAGGAGGATGTCTTTGACCCGCTCGCGGATCGCGGCGGGAAGATCTTCGTACTGGAGCCCGGCGATGAAGCGGGCGAGTTCGGCGGTCGGTGTGGCGGACATGAAACGGCTCCGGTCAGATAAAAATTCGGTCGGTCAGGTTAATGCCGCGATCACACGTTCGCGCGTAAGTGGCATATCTCGCACCCGCGCGCCGAGCGCCGCGTATACTGCGTTGGCGATTGCCGCGGCGGTCGGGCCGGTAGCGCCTTCGCCCACGCCTACCGGCGGCTGGTCGGGCCGGTTGAGCAGAACTACTTGCACGGTTGGCGCTTCGCTGAACTTCAGAATCGGATAATCGTCCCAATTCCGCGTGGTCACGCGTTCACGGTCGAACGCGACCTGCTCGCGCGTGGTCATGCTCGCGGACTGGATGATCCCGCCCTCGATCTGGTTTATGACGCCGTCCGGATTGACTGCAAGGCCGACATCGACGGCGGCCCAGGCGCGCGTCACGCGCACGACAGTTTCCATCTCGACCTCCACGACTACCGCAACATAGCATCCAACGTTCTTGTAGCGCGCAAACCCGATGCCGCGACCGCGCGTGCCGTCGCTGCGTTTATCCGCCTCCCAGCCGCACGCCTGCGCCACTTGTTCGATCACTGCACGCGCTCTTTCGTCGCGCAGGTGACGCAACCGGAATTCGACTGGATCCGCGCCCGCAGCAGTGGCGAGTTCATCCATGAATGACTCGATCGCGAACACATTGGCATGGGCGCCCAATGCGCGGAGAGCCGATACGCGCAGCGGCGATTTTCGCACCAGATGATTGGTCACGCGCTGGTTGGGGAAATCGTAGAGCGGGATCGCATTGCGATGGCTGCCGCCCGGCGGCAGCGGCGGATCGCTGGGCGTGGCGGGCGCGAACGGTTGCTCCAGGTGCCACGCAGCGACCAGATTCACGCCGTCCCTGTCACCGGGCCGCGCGACGTGCGGATAGCTCCAGACATCGAAGTGCCAGTCAACTATGTTGCCGCTCTCATCGAGCGCGGCGCGCGTATGCACCACCATCGCCGGCCCGTACGGCTCCCACGCAAATTCGTCCTCACGCATCCACTGCACGTGCACCGGCTTTTCCGGCACTGCGCGCGCGAGCAGCGCTGCGTCGAGCGCGGCATCGTCCGCGCCATTGTGCCCGAAGCAGCCGGCGCCCTCCGCGTGCACCACTGTCACCGTGCTTTCCTCCACGCCGAGCGCGCGGGCAAGTTCGTGGCGCAGGAGATATATACCCTGTGTATGGCTCCACACCTGGTACTTGCCATCGTGCAGGTGGGCTACCGCGCAGGAAGGGGCCATTGAAGCATGCGCAATGAACGGCCGCGTGTAGGTAGCCGCAAGCTCGGTGCGTGGAACTGCCGCCGCGATGGATTTCTCACTGATGACTTCAGATCGCGCCGGCTGCGCCTGTAGATACGCCGCGGGCGTCATGTCGGCGGGCAGCGACGGCACGTCGTGCCATTGCGCCAGACGGGCAAGTCGGCGCGCAGCGCGGATCGCCTGTTCCTCGCGCTCGGCCACCACGCCGACGAAGCTGCCATCGCGCACGACCGCGATTACCCCCGGCAAAGCCCGCACTTCCCCGTCATGGAGCGCGGTCAGCCGCGCGGAATAAGTCGGGGGCCGCACGACACGTCCATACACCATGCCCGGAAAATCGAGATCCTGAACGTAAGCCGGCGCACCGGTGATCTTGCGCAGAATATCGCGGCGCGGCAGCGACACGCCGACATACCTGCGCTCCGATTCCGGTTTCAGCGGCACTTGCCCGCTTGCATTGCGCTTGAGCAAATTGTCGTCGGCAAGATCCCAGTAGCTTATCGAACCGCCGCTGCGCGCGGTGATCACGCCGTCGCTAACGGTAAGTTGTTCCAGTGATACACCGAGAGCGCGTGCTCCGCGTTCGAGCAGGATTTCGCGCGCTTCCGCCGCCGCGTAAGCGACCGTCATCACACCCTCTTCCACCGAGCGGCTGCCCGACGTGAGGCCTTCGTTCGGGCTATACCGGGTATCGGCAGGCTCGAGTCGGATGCGTTCGATGGCAACATCCAATTCGTCTGCGGCCACTTGCACGACCGCGGTCAGTATTCCCTGTCCGATCTCCACCTTGCCCGTATATACCGTTACCGTGCCTTCACGATTCACCCGCAGCCAGTGCCCGAGTAGTGGGTTAGTTTCAAGACTGCGGGGAAGTTTGCGCGACGCGATCATTGCGGCAACTCCGCCGCGGCGCGCTTGACCGCGCGCAGGATCCGCGCGTGCGTGCCGCAACGGCACAGGTTGCCGTCAAGCGCGACGAGAATCTCGTCATCGCGCGGACTGGGGTTGCGTTCGAGCAGCGCATACGCGCTCATGATGACGCCGCTCACGCAGTAACCGCACTGCGCCGCCTGTTCGGCGATGAATGCGCTTTGCAGGCGGTGCAGCTTCTCGCCGCTGCCCAAGCCCTCAATGGTGGTGATCTGTTTACCGACAGCTGCCGCTACCGAAATGTCGCACGAAGGGACCGCCTTGCCGTCGATCACCACCATGCACGCGCCGCACAGCCCGAGACCGCAGCCGAAGCGTGCGCCTTTGAGCTTGAGGTCGTTGCGCAGCACGTACAGCAGTGGCGTTTCCGGCTCGGCCGTAACGCTGTAGCTCATTCCGTTCACTGCCAGGTGCAGCGCTGAATCGTCGCTCATTCTCTCCTCACGAATCGTCAAGGCCGGCGACGTGTGCGCCAATTTGGCCGATATCATATAACAGAAATATAACAGAGAAACATGCGCGCATCCGCAGGCACGTAATACTGCTTGCGTGCAGATTGCAGCAGACTATACTTTTCTTGTCGTCCGGATAGCGGGGGCTGGCCAAGCAAACCGGCACCGAATCTCCGCAACAGTGGTTTACGTGAATTTGGAAGACACGCTCGCTCCACTTCGCCGTATCCGCTTTAATTTTGCGGTGAATTGATCGGGCATGTCACCGACGATGTTGGCCCCGTGCAAGGCCAGGCGATCTTCCAGGGGAAAACACGCCATACCATGCGCTGCAATCATAACCAGGAATCGTCTCAGCGGGTAAATCGGGAGTTGCCCTTGAACGCACGAACCCGGTTACGGTTAAGGTTTTCAATTGTCCTGCTCTGGCAAGCAGTACAGAGATAAACACGGGCTAAAAAAACATCCATGCCCGTCCACTGGGCGAGGCCCCTCTCGCTTACGAGCGGAACGTCGGGCATCGGCGGCGCATGCTTGCCGCCGCTTGCTGCGCTCCCCCTTAGCTTGCCTACCTTGATGTGCCCCTTCGCTGGCGGCTAACTCTGCCCGCAGACTAACGACGTCGACGACCGCGGATTGACTTATCTTGCCGATCGTTACGTCGGCTTCGACATCCCCGGGTTCAAGCGCCTCTAATCTATTCCGGTCTCAGCAAAAATCTGTTTGGCGTCGGCAGATGCCAGCCGCCGCGCCAGTTCGCCCGCGGCCGCCGGCGCGCCGCTCATCGCCGCGGCGTCGTAGCTGGTCATGTTCTGAATTTCGTCCGGCAGTGGTGCCGCCAGCTTGACGCGGCAGCCCTTGTCCATCATCACCATCAGCTCTGAAATCTGCGCGAGACCGACGGCCTGTGTTGGATGGGCGGCGACATATTCCATGATGCCGGAACCGGTTTTGACTACAACGACCTTCGATCCCAGCACTGCCGTCAGGCCCAGCTTGGCCAGCAGCTTTTCGGAATAGATGCCGCTGGACGCCTCGTTGCGCACGACGTGGCTCGCCCCCTGCAGCAGTTGCTTGAACGCCGCCGTGTCCGGCAAGGCCGGCACCGGTGCGTCGGCATGGATCACGATGCCCATGCGCGAGCGGCCGACGAATCCGCGGCTGTCTGCAACAATCCTGCCCTGCGCCGCGAACTCGTCCATGGCGGCGGGCGTCGCGATCAGCACATCTGCGGTCTCGCCGCCCGCCACGCGCTTGCGCAATTCTGGAACCGGCGTGAATTCGATGTTTACCTTGGCGCCGGTATCCTTTTCGAACGCTGCGGCGACGCGCGCAACGCCGCGTTTGACCGCGCCGGCGCTGAGTATTTTCAGGGTTGTCATTCGTGGTTCACTTTCGTTGGTTCTATCTGGGACACCTGCAAACTCGCCGCGCCCCCCTCTCCCCAACCCTTGTATGTCCCAGAATAGAGTTGTTGTGGCTGTTGGGGGAGCATTAGATC
>CAKKQX010000243.1 GCA_919902235.1 Burkholderiales bacterium | reverse complement strand
TTGAAGACCTGCCGCGCGCCCAGGCCCTGGCCCGCGCCCAACTCCAGAGTTGCTGGCCCGCGCTGCTCCAGCCGCTGGTTGAGCAATGTCACCCGCACGCCGCCGAGTTGTGCCGCCCGCTGGCGCTGTCCTACTACTGGAGCGTGAGTGAAAGTGAATACGCCACCGACGTGATGTTCAAAACGCCCGCTGCGCTGGCCCGGCTTTACCCCGCGCTCATCCGGCAAGGCATCCAACACTTTGGCAGCACCGACGTGTTGCGCTTCCTGGGCCACAAAACCCCGGCCAGCGGCTGCGTGCATGGCAACCATGCGGGCGAAGTCCTGAGCACGCTCAAACATCGTCCCGAAGGCCTGCGCCTCAAACACCAAGCCAACGGCAACTCGATCAAACTCTACGACAAAGAGGGCAGCGTGCTGCGGGTGGAGACGACGATGAACCGCCCGCACCAGTTCCGCGTCTATCGGGCCAGCGAACGCGATCCCGAAGGCAAAAAGCGCTGGCAGGTGTTGCGCAAGAGCGTGGGCGACCTGCACCGGCGGGCGGAAATCTGCGAAGCCGCCAACGGCCGCTATCTCGAAGCCCTGGCCAGCGTGCGTGCCGGCACCAGTGCCGGGGCCGTGGCCCAGCGGGTGTGCCAGCCGGTGGAGAAGGACGGGCGGCGTCATCGCGGCCTCAACCCCTGGGCGGAAGAAGACGCGGCGCTGCTGGCAGTCATCAGCCGTGGCGAGTGGACGGTGAGCGGCTTTCGCAACCGGGACGTGCGGGTGGCGCTGTATGCCGGGAAGGCGGAAGCTGCCGAAGAGCGCCGGCGCAGCGGTCGGGTGACGCGGGCGCTGGCGCGGCTGCGGGCGCACGGGCTGATCCGCAAAATCAGCGGCACGCACCGCTACCAGGTGAGCGCGGGTGGGCGACCGATTCTCACGGCGCTGCTGGCCGCGCTCCAAGCCGATGTCGAAAAACTCATCGCGCTGGCGGCGTGAAAACTTTGCTAAAAATGCGCAACCTTTCATCATTGTAGTACAGATAAGCCCCGGGCGTCTCCGCCTTCCCCTACATCTGTGTCCATCTG
>CAKKQX010000242.1:1874-3888 GCA_919902235.1 Burkholderiales bacterium | reverse complement strand
CCAAAATCAGGACCAGTCCATCGCAAAGATTTCTGGCTCCTTACCTCTATTTGAGCGTAGCAGCGATTTGCCGAATCTGATCCGGCGTGCGCTCCCCCGCAAGCGGCGTTCCCGGCATCAAATATTTCCCCATGGCGAGCCCGCCGATCAGAACCGGCTCGTAGCCGATCTCGCGTATCAGGCGCGACGCCAGCTCGATGGCTTTGGCGTCATCGCCCGCGATCGGCATCCCGATGCGCTCGCCCTGTTGTTCGTGCGCTGCGCCCATGCGCGCAGCACCGATCGCATTGAAGGCGCGGACGATACGGGCCCCGGGTAGAAGCTCCGCCGAGGCGAGACCGGCGCCTTTCTCCCGGGCCCATATCGCAATTTCACCATCGCGCGAGGCAATCGGGTTACACGTATCGATCACCACCTTGCCCTTGAGCAGGTTCCCGAGATCCTTGCCGACGTCGGGCAGCGCCCGGTACGGCACCGAGACCAGCAGCACCTCGCCGAAGGCAGCGGCCTCCCGCGGCGTTCCGGCGCGTGCGTTGGACCCAAGGCTTGCAGCCAGTTGTTTGTCATGATCGAGATTACGCGACGAGAACATGACTGCGTGCCCGGCCTTCACCCAGACGCTGCCCCGCGCTCCGCCGACCCGGCCGGACCCGACGACGCCGATCTTCAGTTTGTCAGTGGCAGCCCGTGCGGCAAACGGCAGGCCACCGAGCGCAAGCGCCGCCGTGGCAGTCCCGGCAACTTTAAGAAATCCGCGACGGTTTTGTTTCGTGGCGCCATTCACTTTCATGACAAGTCTCCAGAAAAATAGCCGCAATATGCGTCTGACGCCATTACGCCGCAGGCAGGCCCTCGACCAGCTCGATCAGCGCTTTTTCATGGCCTCGTCCGGCAGCCGGCCTATGACGCCGCCCATGTTGTCGGCCATGTTGGCCGGCCTGCTGGTGGGGGATCGAGGGCCAGCATGCCGGCCACGCCGAACGTGCGCTCCAGCCATTCACGACGATTCATCATGCTGTGACTCCTGCTGTGTAACTTTAGTTGCGCCGCGCATCCGGCGCATCCGGTCATGCCGTTACGGCGCCGCCTCGGCCGGTACGCCCTGCGGCTGACTTGCAATCCGTTCGCGCTGGGCTTTTCCCAGCCACAAGCCGATCATCATCCATACCACGGCAAGCGGCACCGCGAAGGATGCAAGCGCAGCCAATCCCATGCCCAGCCGTCCGAGCAGGCCTTCGGTCTGCGCGCCGATGACATCTCCACCCCGGTATACGAAGGTGTCGATGAACGCCTTCGCCTTGTAGCGGTCGGCGCGGGGGACGATGGTGAACAGCGTCTCGCGCGCAGGCCGCATGACGCCGCGCTGCACGGCGCGGAACGTCGCCTCGAAAGCAATCAGCGCCGCAATCGAGCCGATGATCGCGAGACCGATGAAGCCCAGGGCCACCGTGACCGGCAGCAGCGCAAGCGTCACGGATACGCCGAGCCGTTTCATGAGGTGGCCGGTGACGATCGCCTGCAGGACGAGCGTGGCCACCTGCGTGATCATGTCGATCTGCGCGAACTTCGCGGTGCGCATGTCGAGGTTGGTACCCAAAGCCGCCACCATCTGCAGGCGCGTGAAGTAGACGAAAGTGGCCATCACCGCGAGGATCAGCACATACGCGCAGATGGCGAGCAGATAGCGCGAGCGGAACACCGCCTGGAATCCCTCCCATGCGCTGCCGCCGATTATCACGTGCTCGGTCGATGGCCGCAGAGCTTCGCGCTCACTGCGGGCCGGATCGGGCCGATCCGTCCGCAGCCGGGTAAACCACCAGGCTGCGCCTGTCGCCAGCAGGAGAAACCCGGCTGCGACCAGCAGCAGGCTGGGTGTCCCGAACGGCTTGGCGAGCTGGCTCGCGAGCCACGGCCCGAAGATCGCCCCCAGCGTGCCGCCCACGGCGATGGCGCCGAACAGACGCTTGCTTTGCTCCAGCGAAAAGCGGTCCGCCATCAGCGCCCAGAACAACAT
>CAKKQX010000242.1:0-1774 GCA_919902235.1 Burkholderiales bacterium | reverse complement strand
CGACTCGATGCCGCGCTGCATGCCCAGCGCCTCGCGCGCCGGCCGCACGACCATCAGCGCCGTGAGTACGCAGAAAAAGAACAAGCCGGCGACGAGGATCGGACCGACATCATCGCGGCGTATGTTGGCAAAACGTTGCAGGATGGCGGTCGTCACGCTGGGTTATCCGTCGCGGCCCAGAGGGGATGGAATCCTAGCATAAGGGCAGGCAATCCAGTGCTGAATCGGGTGCTAATTTGTGCCAGATTTTGCCCGGAATTGAACTGTCGGCGTATTATCCTTAGGCAAGGCATCCGGGATCCCCGTGTTACTCAAACGGGGGCTGCACGGATGCCGCTTGGCCAACAGATTTGGCTGCCTCCGGCCAAGAACGGCCGGCTTACAGGGACTGGCATGCAGCCTATTTCGATATTGCTGCGTCATATGACGAGATAGGCTGCGTGCGCACTTGCAACATTTTGATTTACCATAAGTTGTTTTTTATTGGTGCCATTTATGCCGCATAGGGCGCGAACGCATGGCATACCGACCTCTCGTAATTGACGTTCATACCCCGACCCGCGTTCGGGGACTCATTAGCGCGATCGAGAACCACTACTTTAGTGACGTCCATTGCATGCTTCGGCTTCCGGTGCCGCGGTATCGCCTCACTGCAGGATGTAATTTCGCGGTCACGCAGGTATTGATGGCTGCGATAGCGGGTCTCTCCGTAACGCTCTATCGACATACCGGCTCCAGTGGTCAATGTTTCAGAGGTGTTCTCGTTGATTATTACCCGTGGGACATCGAGCCGAACAACGGCGTTACGCCAACGCAAGGTGCCCAAGTGCTTTACTCAGTGATCCGCAATCCGCTCACTCATGACTTGGGCCTCGACCTTCAAAAGAAGGCGAAAACGACCAAGGTGAAGATCAAGAGGCTTTCTACGAAAAACAAAACGCAAGGTCTTCCCGAGCGCTCGTTTGGAGGGCTGGAGAGAAGCGACAGGCGGTTAGTCATGTCCCCTACCGTTACCGTGCGATCGGACGCCACAGTCTTGTTAGTAGAGGCGCTCTATTGGGGCGTTCGCGTAATGGTCGAGCGCCTTACTCAAGACCAGGCGCGCATGCAAGCAGCAGAGGCCTTTCTTGCCAAAATCTGATATCACCATATGCGGCATAACCACGGCATAACCACGCCTTGACGGCACGCTGGGTCGGACCAGCACAACGCATTGATTCTCTGAAGTAATAACGCGAAATTAGGTCAGCCAGAACGCTTAGAGGCGCGTTATTAGGGGCAATATCGACGCTCTAAGGGAGCGCAACCATGCCCCGCGCCAACCGTCACTTCCTATCCGGCCAGCTCTGGCACATCACTCATCGCTGCCATGAGAGATCGTTCCTGTTCAAATTCCCGCGTGACCGGCGCCGTTACCTGTGATGGCTGTTCGAGGCGAAGAAGCGCTTCGGGCTGTGCGTGCTCAACTACGTAGTGACGTCTAATCATGTCCATCTCCTGGTGAAGGACACGCGCGAGGGGGCCATTGCACGGAGCATGCAGCTCATCGCCGGGCGTACCGGGCAGGAATACAACCAGCGCAAGGCGCGCCAAGGTGCCTTCTGGGAGGACCGCTACCATGCCACGGCGGTCGAGGACGGCGAGCATTTGCATCGATGCCTCGTCTATATTGACTTGAACATGGTGCGCGCCGGCGTGGTCAAGCACCCCGCCGCGTGGGTGCATGGCGGCTACCGCGAGATCCAGAATCCGCCTGAGCGCTACAGGTTGATTA
>CAKKQX010000241.1 GCA_919902235.1 Burkholderiales bacterium | reverse complement strand
AAACAAATCAAACATGGAAAATTCAGCCCGCTTCTTGACACGGTTGCTCTCCCCGCAAGCGAGGCAAGGGGACCGTGTAGTGGAGATGTG
This sequence comes from Burkholderiales bacterium, assembly GCA_919902235.1. GTDB lineage: Bacteria > Pseudomonadota > Gammaproteobacteria > Burkholderiales > SG8-41 > CAKKQX01. Next base: position 2,128 of record CAKKQX010000241.1, on the reverse strand, counting down.
TAGATACCCATGCCTTCCGGGAGAGGGTCGGGGATTGAGCGTTCCGACTGTCATCCATTATGGAACGCTCAATAGTTTGCGCGCGGCATCGTTTCAGATTGCCAAATTCAATGAGGACGCGATATGAAAATATTTTCCGGTTTCCTGCTGCTACTGCCGCTGGCTGCCTACGCCGGCGGCTCCAATTACGGCATCACGCCCGGCGCCCTGCCCAATCTCGCCGGCAAAGTGAGCGAATGGCCGGTGCCGACGCCCAAATTTGCACGTGACCCTGCGGTTGCCCCCAACGGCAGTATTTTCATCGCAGTGATGAACGGCAACAAGGTTGCGCGCTTCGATCCCAAAGCCAAAACGTTCAGGGAATGGGATCTGCCCAATGGCCACCGCCCGCACGGCCTGCTGGTGGACAGGCAGGGCATGGTGTGGACCACAGGCAACGGCAACGGCACCATAGGCAAGCTCGATCCCGCGAGCGGAAAAATGGTCGAATTCAAGATACCCTCGGGCCGCGGCGGACCGCACACGCTGATCATCAACGATGACCAGAGCACCATCTGGTTCACCATGCAAAGCGGCGACAAGGTGGCGAGCCTGGATACCAAATCCGGCGCAATCAAGGAATACCCGACCTCTGGCGGACCCTACGGCCTGGCGCTCGACAAGGCCGGCAACGTCTGGTTCTGCCGCATGGGCGACAACAAGATGGGCAAGCTCGATCCGCGCACTGGCCAGATGAGCGAAGTCGACATGGGCCGCGGCTCGCGTCCGCGGCGCGTCGCCACCGCGCCCGATGGCATGCTGTGGGTGGCGCTTTACGGCAATGGCAAACTCGCAAAGCTCGATCCCGCGGCGATGAAGGTGATCAAGGAATACCCGCTGCCCGCCGGCGATGCCGGCCCCTATGCCGTCACCACCGACGGTGCCGGCATGGTGTGGGTGAACGAAATCAACACCGACACCGTGGTGCGCTTCGACCCCAAAACCGAGCAGATGCGCGTGGTGAAGCTGCCGTCCTCCAACGTCGGCATCCGCAAAATGGTCGTCGATGCCGGCGGCAAGCTGTGGTACATGGGCTCGCACAACGGGCGGCTGGGCGTGGTCGAGTAAGCGTTATAACCGGACACCCGGCGCCGGCTTGACTGCGCGCGTTCGAACACACGATATCTTCACCGTTCAGCACGCAGCAACAATCAGGGGGAACGCGCATGGATACCAAACTCATCCTGGTCATCTTTGCCGCCGTACTGATCCCGATCCTGCTTACTTGGCTGGGTAACCGCAGCCGGCGCGAGTCGGCGTCGACGAAGATGGTTCGGACCAAGCCCATCTCCGCGGCCGGCCGCGCGCTCGACACGGTGGCGCAAGTCCGCGCGCTCATGAATCAGGGCAATAAAATTGAAACGATCAAGCTGCTGCGCACAGCGACCGGCATAGGGCTCGCCGAAGCCAAGGCCGCAGTGGAGAAACTGGACGCCGGCGGCAGCCTGAATGGATTTTCACCAACCGCGCCGGCTCCCGCGCAACTGCCTGCAGAGCTGCCTTTGAGATACCCAACTACAGTGGCAAGCGAGCCGGCAAAGCTAAAATCTGCACACGTTACTTTGAAGCGATCCGTAATCGCCCGGATCGCGCTATCATCCGTGAGGAGTGGATCGAAAACGCCATCCGGGTGCCGATTCGAGAAGCCACTCAGGCCGATGGTCGAATTCGACGCTGGGCACAGGTACCGGAAATGGGGAATCGATTCTTGCGTGTTGTTCTTCTGCCGGATGGTGAGACCGTCCACAACGCTTTTTTTGATAGAAGGCTTGCGCCATGAAAGTTCGCTACTTCGCTGACACAGACACACTGCTCATCGAGTTTCGAGACGCGCCGGTGGTCGAAACCCGCGATCTCGACGAGAACACATTGCTCGACGTCGATGTTGAAGGCAACATTTGCTCAATTACGGTCGAGCATGCTTCTCGGCGAGCTGGAGCGCCGCAGTTCTCGTACGAGCAGGTTGCCGCATAACAGCATGCTTGTAAGCCGACTGCTGCGCCTGGCAAGCGAGCAGCCTTGGGCGCGCGGAATCCTGGGGGGAGACATCTGCGCCATGCTCTGCCATGATTCCCTCTGTTGAAGGCAA
>CAKKQX010000240.1 GCA_919902235.1 Burkholderiales bacterium | reverse complement strand
TCTTATACTATTCGCTGAAATACCAGTTCATGTCAACGGTTTGCAGGTGGAGTTTAACTCCGCATCAATTTCAAACCCGGGGATATGCGAGATGCGACCTGCAAAAAATTTTCAACGCGGGGATCGAAAACGCACGATCGCGAAACTGGATTGCGAAGTCGGCCGCGTGAGGTCAGGTTGCGTCGCAACAGACCATGACGCCCTGCACTAAGACTGTGCAGCCGGACTGAGTTGGTTAATATCGCTCACCACACGAAGTAGCGATACTAGACGATTTACGCGCTCAAAGCACTTTTACCAAGATTTTCGGATTCGCGCGCGGCGCGAGTCCTGGAACGGCAAACCGCGAAATTTGGAAACGCATAGCTGACTTTTACCCAATGCTTGCACCAAGTGACTGAAGACTGTATGTGATCGTCCGCTCGCTGCGGACGTGCGCGGTAATGCCCATCCCGTATGGCTGAGCGCGGGAGAAGACAAAAATGAAACGCATGTTGTTTAACGCGACGCAGGCCGAAGAGCTGCGTGTCGCCATCGTCGACGGCCAGAAGCTGATCGACCTCGATATAGAATCTTCCAGCAAAGAGCAGCGCAAGAGCAATATCTACAAGGGTGTCATCACCCGCATCGAACCCAGCCTCGAAGCCGCCTTCATTGAATACGGCAGCGAGCGCCACGGGTTTCTCCCGTTCAAGGAAGTCACCCGCAGTTATTTCAAGCCCGGTGTTGACGTCGGCCGCGCCCGTATCCAGGACGCGCTGAAAGAAGGCCAGGAAGTCATCGTCCAGGTCGACAAGGACGAGCGCGGCAACAAGGGAGCGGCGCTGACCACCTTCATCAGTCTCGCCGGCCGCTACCTGGTTTTGATGCCCAACAACCCGCGCGGCGGCGGCGTTTCGCGCCGCATCGAAGGCGAAGACCGCAACGAACTGCGCGACGCGATATCCCAGCTTGACGTGCCGCAGGGCATGAGCGTCATCGCCCGCACCGCCGGCATCGGCCGCAATGCGGAGGAACTCAACTGGGACCTCAAATACCTGATGCAGTTGTGGCAGGCGGTCGAAGGGGCGGCCAACCAGCAAAGCGGCGCTTTCCTCATCTACCAGGAATCGAGCCTGGTCATCCGCGCGATTCGCGACTACTTCCACCAGGATATCGGTGAAATCCTGATCGACACCGAGAACATCTACGAGCAGGCGCACCAGTTCATGGGCCACGTCATGCCCGACAACGTCAGCCGCGTCAAGCTCTACAAGGATGACGTACCGCTGTTCTCGCGTTTCCAGATCGAACACCAGATCGAATCGGCCTACTCGCGGGCCGTCAATCTGCCCTCGGGCGGCGCCGTGGTCCTCGCCCACACCGACGCCCGGGTGGCGGTGGACGTCACCTCCGCGCGCGCGACGCGCGGCGCCGATATCGAGGAAACTGCATTCCGCACCAACCTCGAAGCCGCCGACGAGATCGCGCGCCAGCTGCGGCTGCGCGACCTGGGCGGGCTGATCGTGATCGACTTCATCGACATGGAAAGCAGCCGCAACCAGCGCGAGGTCGAAAACCGGCTGCGCGATGCGCTGCACTACGATCGCGCGCGGGTGCAAACCGGAAAAATCTCGCGCTTCGGGTTGCTGGAACTGTCGCGTCAGCGGCTGCGTCCGTCGCTGGGCGAAAGCAGCCACAGCGCCTGTCCCCGCTGCCACGGCACCGGCCATATCCGCGGCACCGAATCGACAGCACTGCATATTCTGCGCATCATGCAGGAGGAGGCCATGAAGGACAACACCGCCGCCGTGCACGCCCAGGTGCCGGTGGACGTGGCAACTTTCCTGCTCAACGAAAAACGCGTGGACCTGCAGTTGATCGAGGCCCGCCATCGGGTTACGGCGACCTTGATTCCCAACATCCATCTCGAGACGCCGAATTACACGATTGCGCGTCTGCGGCATGACGATCTCAATCAGAGCGAGCCGCTGCCGGCGAGTTATAACATGGTCGAGATGCCTGCCGAGGAAACCGCCAAGCAGCAGACCTCGCCGCAGGAAGCCGTCGCACCGCGTCAGGAAGCAGCCGTAAAAGGCATCACGCCACAGGAGCCGGCACCGATGCCGACGGTGCGTGAAGCAACAGCGCGGCCGGCGCACCAGGCAGAGCCGGCGGGCGAAGTATCGATCATCGGCAAGATTTTCGGCTGGTTCAAACGCAAGCCGGACGAGGTCGTAGCACAGGAACCGGCGCGCCCTGCCCCGCGCACACCGCATCGCGGCCGCCGCGACAACGCTCAACGCGACGCCAGCAGGCGGGATCGCGAATCCCCGCAAGGTGGCGGCCAGCGCCAGCGTTCAGATCCGGCTGCGCAAACTCAAGGCGACAATCCGCGCGATCGCGATCATCGCCGGCGCGGCGGACAGGATCGTTCGGATCCGCGCCGCCAGGAATCCCGCCGCCCGGATAACGGCGGCGGCCAGCAGCAAAGACCGCGTCCGCCGCGCGAGCAGGCGCCGGCCGAATCGATGCCGAAACCGGCGCCCGAAAACCAGCAGCGTGATCCGCAGCAGCCGCGCGAACCAAGTGAAGGCCGCGGCCGGCGCCGTCGTGGCCGGCGCGACCGCCACGAGCATCGCCCTGAAACCGCGGGTTCGGCGCAGCCGTCCCAGGCTGAACAAACCACATTGCACACCGACGAAGGCAATATGCTCGCGGCGGCGGCAGTGTCCACGGCCGGCATCACGACAGCCGCAGCGATGGAATCGGCAGCCGAGGCATTTTCCCCGCAACCGGCAATGCCTGCACAAGAGCCTGCCATCCCGACGATGCTGCCGCAGATGCCTCAACCTGAGCAAGAAATCGCCATCCCGACGGCGCTGCCGCAGATGCAGCAGCCTGCACAAGAGCCGCCGCAAGCAGCGCCTGCGCCTGTGGTTGAAGTACATGTGCAAAGTGAACCCGCAATGGTGGCCCACCAGGAGGTGGTCAGGGAAGAGACAGCGCAGCCGGCTGTGATTGCCGAACAACGCGTACGTGATGAGCGTGATGACATAGTGACGTTGCCGGTTCCGCTGCAGCTCGACTGGTCTACGGATCTGATCCAGGTGGAAACCAACCAGGAAAAATATCGCATCGCACAGTCCAAGGCGGGGGAAGAACAACCCGCTCCGCGCGTGATGCGCGTGCGCCCGCCCCTGCCCCCGCAGAGCGATGCGCCGCTGGTTCAGGTCGAAACACGCAGCACGGGCGAAAGCGCAAGCCCCTCTGCGGTTTAACCCGGCAGTTTGTCGCGGATGTGGCGCAGCAGACCCTGCGCCGCATCCTCTACCATATCGAGCACCTGCTCGAATCCCTGTGCCTCACCATAATAGGGATCGGGCACTTCATGCTCTTGGGCATTTTCCGTAAACTTCATAAATAACAATAACTTATGTGAGTTTTCCGGCGCGCATTGCTGCTCGAGCAAATGCAGATTGGCGCGGTCCATCGCCAGCACGTAATCAAACACTTCGAAGTCCCGGGTGCTGACCTGGCGGCCACGCAAACCGCTCATGTCATAACCGCGGCGCAACGCCGCCCGCTGCGCGCGCGCATCGGGCGGTTCGCCTATATGGTAATCGTGCGTGCCGGCCGAATCGCTGAAAATTTTGTCCTGCAAGCCGGCGGCAGCAACGCAATGTCTGAAAACGGCTTCTGCCGTCGGCGATCTGCAGATATTGCCCATGCAGATGAAAAGAACCCTGATCTGTTGCATTAAGCCGCTCTGATGAACAACCGTTCCTTCAACGCCTTGAGTTGATCGCGCAATTCGGCGGCACGTTCGAATTCGAGGTTCTTCGCGGCATTGAACATTTCTTTCTCAATTCGCTTCACCTCGCGCGTGAGATCTTTCTCGCCCATTGCATCGTATCTGGCCTGGTTCTGCGCCGCCTTGAGTTCCTGGCGCGCGCCGTCATGGTCGTACACGCCGTCGATGATGTCCTTGATACGCTTGGAGATGCCGATCGGGGTGATGCCGTGCGCAACATTGTGCGCGAGCTGCCTGTTGCGCCGGCGCTCGGTCTCGCCGATCGCCCGCTGCATCGAATTGGTCACCGTGTCGGCATAGAGTATGGCCCTGCCGTTGATGTGGCGCGCGGCGCGGCCTATGGTCTGGATCAGCGAACGCTCCGAACGCAGGAAACCCTCCTTGTCGGCGTCGAGTATGGCGACCAGCGACACCTCGGGAATATCCAGGCCCTCGCGCAGCAGATTGATGCCCACCAGCACGTCGAATTCACCCAGGCGCAGATCGCGGATGATTTCCACACGCTCCACGGTTTCGATGTCGGAATGCAGGTAGCGCACCTTGATACCGTGTTCGGAAAGATAATCGGTGAGATCTTCGGCCATGCGCTTGGTGAGCGTGGTGACCAGCACGCGCTCGCCGATTTTTACCCGCAAATTGATTTCCGACAACAGATCATCCACCTGGGTTGCGGCGGGACGCACCTCGAGCTGCGGATCGACCAGGCCGGTCGGCCGCACCACCTGCTCCACCACTTGCGCCTGATGCTCGTGCTCGTAGAGGGACGGCGTGGCGGACACAAAAATCGTCCGCCGCATGATTTTTTCGAACTCGTCGAAACGCAGCGGCCGGTTGTCGAGAGCGGACGGCAGGCGAAAGCCGTAGTCCACCAGGTTTTCCTTGCGCGCGCGGTCGCCGCGGTACATGCCGCCCACTTGTGGAATCGTGACATGGCTTTCGTCGATGATCATCAGCGCGTCGGGCGACAGGTAATCGATCAGCGTCGGCGGCGGCTCCCCCGGCTGGCGGCCCGACAGATGGCGCGAGTAATTCTCGATGCCCTTGCAGAAACCCATTTCATTGAGCATTTCCAGGTCAAAACGCGTGCGCTGCTCGATGCGCTGGCATTCCAAAAGTTTGTTCTGGGCCTGGAAGGTTTCAATGCGCTGCCTGAGTTCTTCCTTGATGGCCTCGATCGCGCGCAGCGTGGTGCTGCGCGGCGTCACGTAATGGCTGGACGGATAAACCGTGAAGCGCGAGACGCGCTGCAGGATATGCCCGGTCAGCGGATCGAATACATGGATGCTCTCGATTTCATCGTCGAACAGCGTCACGCGCACCGCGGTTTCCGAGTTTTCCGCCGGAAAAATGTCAATCACATCGCCGCGCACGCGGAACACGCCGCGCCGGAATTCAAGCTCGTTCCTTTCGTACTGCATCTCCGTCAGCCGCTTGAGGGCATCGCGCTGCGCGAGTTTTTCCCTCTCGTGCAAGTGCAGGATCATGCCGTGATAGTCGACCGGATCACCGATGCCGTAAATCGCCGATACCGTGGCGACGATAATGGTGTCCTTGCGTTCGAGCAGCGATTTGGTGGCGGAGAGCCGCATCTGCTCGATGTGCTCGTTGATGCTCGAATCCTTTTCGATGAAAAGATCCTTGGACGGCACGTACGCCTCCGGCTGGTAGTAGTCGTAATAGGAAACGAAGTACTCGATCGCGTTTTCCGGGAAGAACTCGCGCATCTCCGAGTAAAGCTGGGCGGCGAGCGTTTTGTTGGGGGCCATGACCAGCGCCGGACAGCCCAGGCGCGCGATCACGTGCGCCATGGTGTAGGTTTTGCCCGAACCGGTGACGCCCAGCAGCGTCTGAAAGGCGAGTCCGTCGCGCACGCCCGCAGTGAGCTTGTCTATCGCCTGCGGCTGATCGCCCGCCGGCTTGAATGTCTGATGCAGGCGGAACGGACTGCCGGGAAAAGTGATGATCTCCGGCGCCGGGCGTGCAGCGGGCTGATCCTGGGATACGGCAAGTTTCATCGCTGGGCTGTGGGGAGCGTGGCTAAACCGCTGATTTTCCCACAGCGCACGCGCCCATCGCCACACTTTCTTCGACTGAGACGCCGTTCCGGCCACACCAGAGGCGGGTGAGCAGGTACAATATGTGTTTTCCGGTGGAAGCTGTCCGACGGCTTCCTGTTGATCACCCTTTATATTGCACAAACCGTAAAGATGAGCGCATCCCTGCTTGCTGCCGTTGAAATGGCCCCCAAGGACCCTATCCTGGGCGTCACCGAAGCCTATCACGCCGATACCCATCCCCAAAAAGTGAACCTTGGCGTAGGCGTCTACACCGACGACAACGGCAAGGTTCCGGTGCTGGAATGCGTGCGTCGCGCCGAGCAAAAGCTGGCGCAAAGCCCGCTGCCCCGCAACTACCTGCCGATTGACGGCTTGCAGACCTATGACCGGGCGGTGCAGGAGGTCCTGTTCGGCGCGGGCAGCGACGCGGTGAAAAAGGGACGCATCGTCACCGTCCAGACCCTAGGCGGCACCGGCGGACTCAAGGTCGGCGCCGACCTGCTGCGCAGAATCAGTCCGAACGCCCAGATCTGGATCAGCGATCCAAGCTGGGAAAATCACCGCGCAATTTTTGAATATGCCGGCTACACCGTCAACACCTACCCCTATTACGACGCGCCCACGCATGGCATCGATTTCGACGGCATGATCGGCGAACTGCAGAAAATGCCGGCGGGATCGATCACCGTGCTGCATGCCTGCTGCCACAACCCGACGGGCGTCGACCTGAGCGTGCAGCAATGGGAAAAAATCATGGAAGTCGTGAATGCGCGCAATCTGGTGCCCTTTCTCGACATCGCCTATCAGGGATTCGCCGACGGGCTGGAAGCCGATGCGGCGGCGGTGCGCCGCTTTACCGAGGCCTGCCCCGTGGTGTTCGTTGCAAGCTCGTTTTCAAAGTCGCTCTCGCTCTACGGCGAACGCGCCGGCGCCCTCTCCGTCGTGACGCAGAGCGCGGAAGAAGCCGGCAGGATACTGAGTCAGTTGAAACGCGTGATTCGCACCAACTACTCCAACCCGCCGACGCACGGCGGCCAGACCGTGGCCATGGTGCTGACTACGCCGGAATTGCGCACACAGTGGGAAGTTGAACTCGGCGAGATGCGCGACCGCATCAAGCTGATGCGCCGCGCGCTGGTGGAAAAAATCCGCGGCCATCGCGCGGACTTCGACTTCAGTTTCGTCGCCCGGCAGCGCGGCATGTTTTCCTATTCCGGCCTGACCAGGGAACAGGTGCAGCGCCTGCGCAACGAATATTCGATCTATGCCATCGACAGCGGCCGCATTTGCGTGGCGGCGCTGAATTCGAAAAACATCGATTACGTCGCGAATGCCATTGCCAGGGTTCTGGTCTGAGCATCTGCAAACCGCACACAAAACGGCCGCGCATTTTGCGTGGCCGTTTTGTTTGGCACCTGAATCAGCGCTTCAAGTTATACATATAACATATTGATTTAATTATGTTATTTAAATGACACGAAAGCGGCCCCACGGCCTTGGCATTCAGCGCGCGTGCATACGCACCAGCCTGGCTTGCGGCGGATGGAAAACATAACCTTCATCTTTCGCATTGGCCAGGCAACCTTCGTATTCTTTGTACGCGGCCCGGGATTCAGAAAGCACCGAGCGGTCGGAAGATAAACGCTGCCAGCGCCAGCGCTGCTCCGGATCCACATAAAAACGCCAGATAAAATTCATCTAAATATCCCTCCGAACAACCACTATACGCGAAACCCACATAGCGGGGTTTTGCCACCTTTCGATCCGGCGGGCGACAACTGCTTGTAAACTGTTGCCGGGAATATCGCCGCCCGGCAGCCCGCCCATCTTCGGTACACGGCTTACCACTATTTCTTTTTTTCTTCCTTGGTGCCGAACAGACCCTCGGCCCAGCCGCCGACCTTGGCACCCACCGAAGTTCCCAGGCCCGGGCCGAGTATGGCCGTGCCGACTGCGGCTCCGGCCACGGTGCCGCCGCTCGGATACAGCAGCGGCGAGTCCAGGGTTCCGGTGACGTTGAGCGGAACGCTGGCGCTGGCTCCCGCCGCCTTCACCTCGGCATTGACGCGCCCCGACAGTTCTTTTTGAGGAGAAATGCTGACATTGCCGTTGGCGGCAAGCGAACCCGATGTGATCCTGATCTGGGTGAAGCGGTAGGCGCCCCTGTCCATGGCAAGATGGCCGGACAGTTCCTCAAACCGGGTTTCACCGCCGCTGGCGCCCTGTTTGATCAGGCTGGTCGCCGCCTTCTGAATATCCACGCCGTGAAGCACGCCGTTACTCACGTTAAAAGGCGTCTCCAGGCGCATGGCATTTGCGAGCTGTGCCGCGCCCGCCGCACTGGTGCTGAATACCGGTTTGGCATCGAGCTTGCCGCTCATGTTCCTGCCGGGAGCCAGCAACGGCACCAGCGGTTTGAGTTCGACTCCGCTGACCGCGAGATTGCCCTGGAGCTGCAGCCCTTTGCGCCAGGAGACGCTGGCTTTGCCGTTCACTGTTCCGCCATAGAGTCTGGCGGCGATCTGGCTGAAGCTCGCATCACCGAGCGTCGCCACGCCCTTGATTGTCAGCTCGTCGAAGTAAATGGCCGGACCGGCCGGCAATTTCCAGGATTTCGCGCTGGCGTCGATCAGGTAATTCGATTTTCCCGGCCTGACATCGATCTTGAGTTTGCCGTCGCGGGTGGTAATCGACGCCTCCTCCGGCTCGTTTTTGGCGTCAAGCCGGATCCGTGCGTCGAACGGACCGAAGCTCGTTTTGTCGAGCCTGACCAGCGCATCGTCAAGACGAATGCTCTGCACCGTGACTTGCTGCGGCTGCTGCGGCGCGCCCGGTTTGGCCTCCGACTTGGTCCATACCGGAATCTTGTCGATTGCTTTTTGCGTCAGCACCAGGCCGTCGATTTCCATGCTTTTGATGACCTTGGGCGTGTCGAACAGCGAAGACAGCACCGGCGTCACCGTGACTTTGCCGACTTTGACGTCTCCGGACTTCCCGACCGTAATGCCGTCAACCGTCACATGCGGCAGCGGCAGAACTGCCGCGCGCAAGTTGCTGATTTTCACCGGCTCCCCGAGGCGGGCTGAAACCGCCTGCTCGATCTGCGGTATGTAGTCGTTCAGCGAGATGAAAAACGGCAGCACCGCGAGAACCGCAATCAACGCCCCCAAAACGAACGCGATGCGCTTGAACCATTTCATATTATCAGCTTCTCCTCACCCGGCATTGACCGGCAAGCCTCAACCCATTAATATATGCGCCTTTCCGAAGCAGCACCATCCGG
>CAKKQX010000239.1 GCA_919902235.1 Burkholderiales bacterium | reverse complement strand
CAGCCTCAGAACTCCTGACCCGGAGGGACAGTTCTGCGCGGGTGCGCCAAGGCGCTCCCGCTTGATGGAAGAAAGGTGGTCCCGGTTTCCACTGTTTGCCGAACTTGACCGGCGCGCGGTTTCTTCTCAATCCTTGTCCCATGGCTCAGCTCCAGTTGCCGATTTTCCCTGCCGGCACGACCGCCATCACCCCTGAGCTGGCGTTCGAGCGCCGCGATTCTCAGGTGGTCTACTTCAACGGTCATCTGCCGGTCTTCACTCACGACGTTGCCGACGTGGCTAGCTTTCGCCTTTTCACCACTCAGCTCATCGTGAACGGCACTGCCTCACAGGGGCAGATCGCCCGCGCTTTCGGTGTTTCGAGGACCACCATCAAGCGCTGCGTCAAGAGGTACGGCGAGGGTGGCTCAAAGGCATTCTTCGAGCCGCCGCGGAAGCGTCAGGGCAACAAGCTGACTGCCGAGCGGCTGGCGCAAGTGCAAGCCCTGTTGGACCAGGGCGAGAGCGTGCCGGCCATCAGTGCGCAAGTAGCCGTGTTGGCCACGACGCTGCACAAGGCCATCGATGACGGCCGGCTACGGCAGCCAGACAAAAACGTCGCAGTGGTCACCGCGCCCCCAGCCAGCAGCACCTCTGCGGCCATTGTCTCTACCAAGAGCCAACGAAGCATAGCCGACGGCGAGGCCGCGTTGGGGGTGGGCACGCTGCGCACCATGGACCGACTGGCAGCGGCCGTCGGCTTGTTGGAGGCCGCGCAGCTCGAATTCGAATCGGTGGATGACGTGCCGATGGGCGGGGTGTTATGCGCGCTACCGGCCCTGCTGTCCCTTGGGCTGTTGCGCCATACGCGCGACACCTTTTCGCTGCCCAAAGGGTTTTACCCGATCGAAACCATCTTTCTGGTGCTTGCGTTTCTGGCTCTGGCACGGGTCCGCTCCCTGGAGGGCCTGAGGTATCAGGCACCAGGAGAATGGGGCAAGCTGCTGGGCCTCGACCGCATCCCAGAAGTCAAGACCATGCGTGAGAAACTCGGCTTGCTCTGTAACGAGCCGGGTCGGGCCCAGCGCTGGAGCAGTACCCTGGCCAAGGAGTGGATGGCGGCCGCGCCCGAGACCGCCGGCACGCTCTACATCGACGGTCATGTGCGCGTCTATCACGGCCAGCTCACCGAGCTACCCCGCCGCTATGTGGCGCGCCAGAAACTTTGCCTGCGTGGCACCACCGACTACTGGGTCAACGCGATGGACGGCCAGCCGTTCTTCGTCGTTACCCAGCCGGTCGATCCGGGCCTGTTGACCGTGCTGCGTGAGCACATCGTGCCGCGGCTCAAGACCGATGTGCCGGACCAACCCAGCGCAGACGAACTGGCCGCCCAATCGTACCGGCACCGCTTTACCCTCGTATTCGACCGAGCCGGCTTTTCACCTGACTTCTTCAAAGAGATGCGCGCCGAGCGCATCGCCATCCTCACCTACCACAAGTTTCCCGGCGGGCTGTGGGCCGAAGACGAGTTCGAGGCACGGCTCGTCAAGCTAGTCCATGGAGAGCAAGTCACTCTGGAACTGGCGGAGCGTGGCGTACGCCTGAGCAATGGCCTCTGGCTGCGGGAAGTCCGTCATCGTGATCGCCACGGCCACCAGACCAGCGTCCTATCCACCGACTACACCAGCGACCTGGACCGGGTAGCGGCGTGGATGTTCGCCAGATGGTGTCAGGAAAACTTCTTCAAGTACATGCTGGAACACTATGGATTGGATCGGCTTATCGAGTACGGCACCGAACCACTTCCTGATACCACCCGCCTGGTCAATCCCGCCTGGCGCAAGCTGGACAGCCAGGTACGAAAGCAGGCAGCGCTGCAGTCACGAGAGCTGGCCCAATTCGGGGCCCTGCATCTGCCGGCGGAAGCCACGACCCAAGAAACCGCCGAGCACGAACAACAGAAGGGCCAGATCCTGCTAAGCATCCAGGAGCGTCAACAGCCACTGGACGAACTGAAGGCCCAGCGGAAAC
>CAKKQX010000238.1 GCA_919902235.1 Burkholderiales bacterium | reverse complement strand
GGCCGGTTGCCCGAGGGCGCGGACGTGCCGGCCCTGCTGTCGCAATTGACCGAGGTCTATGCCCAGCGCGGCGTCAACCTGGTGCATGTCGCGGGAAAGTGGCAGTTCCGCACCGCGCCGGATCTCGCCTTCCATCACCTCGCCGCGGACCCGCCCCTCGAAATACAGGCTGGCCTCATTCTCGCGATCGGTGCTGTCGACAATGACGAAACGGATGCGGTCGCTCTCCAGTGCGGACTGCCATAACTGCGTCATCTGGCCGTTTATCCGCGCCAGACCGTCAACTTCCTGGAATTGCTGCCTGAAATCGAATTCGAAGTCGCGCTCGCCGCCGGGCAGCGCGATGCGCGCCTGCCAGCGGCCGCCGACTTGCGCCGGCACGATCCACAGGAATACGTTCTTGCGTATCGTCGTTTTGGAGTCGGGCTTCCAGTCTTCCATGTCGAAATCGTGCGACACGATGCGCGTGCCGGGTTTCAGCTCCAGCAATCGCGGCCGCAGCCGCTTCACCACGCCCGGCAACAGGTACATGGTGATGACCGTGGCCTCGCTGATGTCGGTCTTGAACAAATCCTGGTTGAGGAATTTAACGCGCGCCTCCACGCCGGCCTGACGCGCGCCTTCCTCGCTTTGCGCATGCAGATCGGGATCGAGATCGACGCCCAGACCGCGCGCGCCGTATTTTTTCGCCGCGGTGATCGGGATGCGCCCATCGCCGGAGCCGAGGTCGATCACATAATCCTGCGCACCGACCCGTGCCAGGCGCAGCATTTCATCGACCACCACCTGCGGCGTGGGCACGAAGGGCACGTCGAATGGATACTGGGCTTGCGCCAAACCCGCGGCAAGACAAGCTGTCGCAAGCACGGCTTTGTATATAAATCTGTTTAAAATCAATAACATATATTCAGTCAAGGCGCCGCGCCGCGTAAACGCCGGCCACGGCAATCCATAAGTTGGCGCAACGCCGCCTACCGCAGTTCAGGCAGGACCGGCGCAGGCAACCCGACATGTGCAGGCTCGCGAAATTCGGGGCGCGCGGCGTTCCAGGGTGAGCGGGATGCCGTCTGACCGCGCATGATGCTCGCATCGCCCTTGATCGCACTATTGATGATGCGCCCGGAAAAAACGTAGCGCAGCGGCGCCCCGTCGCTTTCCACAACTGCCGCAAAACTGATCTGTTCGCCCATGAGCCTGGCGTCCTCGATGCCGGCTTTGCGGCCGCCGACCGTAAGCGTGCCGTCGATTTTCTGGAATTTCTGGTTGAGATCGAGCTCGAAATCCTGCGCTTTTCCCTCTACCGCGAACTGCCAGCGCCATTTTCCCGAGGCCTTGGCAGGCACCATCCAGTAAAACACCTTGCTCTTCTGGTCGCGCCCGACGGGTTTCCCCGGCGCATCCATCACCAATGACAAATCGGGCGGCCATTCGCCGAAGTCGTAGTCGTGCGAAACCATGCGCGTGCCCGGCTTGAGCATGGCAAGCAGGCGGGATCGCACCATCAGATTGACTTCCGGCAGCAGATAAATGGTGAGTACGGTGGCCCGGCTGACGTCGGTCTCGTAGAGATCGCGGGCATAGAATTTGGCGCGATCCGCAACGCCGGCTTTGGCCGCATTTTTATTGCTGAGCGCGACCAGACGCTTGTCGAGATCGACGCCGAAGCCGCGCGCGCCGTGCTTTTTGGCCGCGGTGATGATCATGCGGCCATCGCCGGAACCGAGATCGATCACATAATCGCCGGGACCGACCTTGGCGACCTCGAGCATTTTATCCACGACATTTTGCGGCGTCGGCACGTAAGGCGTATCGCCGTAATCCTGGGTAAAGGCCGCAGCCGGGGCAAAACCGGCCATCAGCAACACGCAAACCAGCTGCGTCTTGCGCACCACTGTGCTGAAATTCATCGTATCGATTGCGCCAGGGAAAATGTTGAAATGGAATGGGGGATAGCGCCGGTTTTTGCAGCGGCGCGTTTTGCGTTCCAGTCGAGCCGGCTCTGCATGCGGCTTCCCGACAGCGCCACGCTGCCGGAAATGGCGTTGCCTTCGATGCGGCCGCTGAAGTCGTGCTTGAGCGCAGCGCCGTTGACTTCAGCGGTAAAACTGAAACTGATCTGGTCGCCGCGCAGGCGCGCATTCTGCAGCCTGGCGCCGCGGCCGCCGACACGCGCGGTGCCGGAGATGGACTGGAATTTCTGGCCGAGCGTGACTTCATAGCTCTGGGTTTTGCCCGACACCGGCAGTTGCCATTGCCAGTGGCCGGCGGTCTTGGCCGGCACCACCCAGAAATAGATGTCGCTCTTGCCGCCGACCCCGCCGTACTTGTCCTTGACCTCCATCTGCACATGCGTGTCGGGAGCCCAGTCATCCATGGAAAAATCGTGCGATACCAGGCGCGTGCCCGGTTTCAGTTCGAGCAACTGCGGCCGCAGTTCCAGGTTGACGCGGGGCAGCAGATACATGGTGATTACCGTCGCCTCGCTGAGGTCGGTCTCGAACAGGTTGCGCTGATAGAACGCCACCTTGTCGACGACCCCTGCTTTGCGGGCATTTTCGTTCGCTTCGTCGATGCGCACCGGATTCAGGTCGACGCCAAAACCGCGCGCGCCGTGCTTGCGGGCGGCGGTGACCACAATGCGGCCATCGCCCGAACCGAGATCGATCACATAATCAGCCGGGCCGACCTTGGCCATCTGTAGCATACGCTCGACGACATCCTGCGGTGTCGGCACATACGGCACGCTGGCTTCCGCAGCCCAGGCGCTTGCGGCAAACAGTCCGGGCAGCAATGCGGCGAGAGCGCGGCAAAGCTGACGCCTGCATGCGCTGGACAATCTGCAATATGAAGTTTCCTGCACGACTCGTCTCCTTCACTCTGAAAGAATGCAGTTCCGCGCGGGACCGTCGCTCGCTTCGGCCGTGATCGGCGGCGACATTGTTCGCATCGGGTTTATTCCCTCGGAGGCACAGCTCTGGTAGATTGGCGTGCTGTTAATAATTATACCCGATACCCCCAGCATGCCACTGCTCTACACCATCATTTTCATCTCCGGCGGCGCCATCCTGGCGCTCGAGCTGCTGGCATCGCGCATCATGACGCCCTACTTCGGCGTCAGCCTGTATATCTGGACCGGGATACTCTCCATCACCCTGGTGTCGCTCGCGCTGGGCTACCGGGCCGGCGGGCGTTTCGCCAACGGCAAACCGGCGCCGGCGGGCGCCCGGCTGGTCCAGTATTACGCGCTGCTGCCGGCGCTGGCCGCAATCGCCATCGTTGCGGCGTGCTTGGTGTATCCGTACCTGTTCCCTGCGCTCGCCGGCTGGAGCCTGGTGCTCGGCGCTTTCGCCGCCTGCCTGCTGCTGCTGTTTTTGCCGCTGGTCGCCACCTCGGCCATGAATCCGCTGCTGGTGGCGATTTTCCTGCAGCATAGCGGCAGGCAGGCGGGGGACGGCGGCGCGGGCAAGGTATTTTTCGTCAGCACCATCGGTTCGGTGGCGGGCGTGCTGATCACCGCCTTCGGATTGATTCCGTATATCAGCAATTTCATCGCTACACTCGTTGTCGCTTTGACGCTGGCGCTGCTGTCGCTGTATCTGGCGGCGGCCCCGCCGCTGCCGCTGGCTGCGCGCAAGCCGATCGCCGCCACCGCGGCGGCGGCGGCCCTGGCGGCGGGACTGCTGATGTGGCAGGCGGACGCCTACACCGGGCGCATGAGCGAGCTAAATTACGGCGGCGACAAGTGGCGGGTCGAAGCCAGTTACGGCTCATTGTTCGGCACGGTAAAAATACTCAGGAACGAAGCCGACCGCGACGGCCGTTTCCGGCGCATCTACTTTCAGGACGGCCTGGTGCAGAACTCGGTCGATTCGAACGGCAAATCGCTGTCGTTTTACACCTATGCGCTGGAAGCGCTGGCCTACGCCTATCGTCCCGACATGCGCTCGGCGCTGGTGCTGGGCCTGGGCGCCGGCATCGTGCCCACGCAACTGGCGGCGCGCGGCGTGAAAACCGCGGTTGTGGAAATCGATCCGGTTTCACGCCGCGTGGCGCAGCAGTTCTTCGGTTTCGATCCAGCCAGGGTCGCCACCCACCAGGCTGATGCGCGCACCTTCCTGCGCCGCTGCCCGCAACGTTACGACGTCATCGTGATCGACCTCTTTCACGGCGACGGCACGCCGGATTATCTGGTCACGCGCGAATTTTTCCGTGACCTCAGGCAATGCCTTGCGCCGCGTGGCGTTGCCGTGTTCAATACCTTCGCCGATCTTGAGCGGCCCGTGAGCTATGCGCATTTTCTGGCGACGCTGCAGGCCGAATTGCCGCATACCGTTCTCTACCGCCCCGAATGGGCCAATGCCGTGCACATCAACAGCTTCGTCGTCGCAAGCACCGATGCGCTGCCGGCGCCCGCCAGGGTTACTCTCGATTACGTGCCGGAGCGCCATGGCGACACGCTGTGGGCCATGCTCGCCAGTCCGCGCCAGATCGACCGGCAATTGCTGGCGGGCGGCAAAATCGTCACCGATGCGCGCAATGCCGCCGTGCACGACACCGCCATGACCCAGGTGATTTACCGGCGCGCGGTGGTCGAGGCGCTTCCAAAAGAATTTCTTTTAAATTAACAGGTTACATAATTTTAGAGCCAGCGCTCTGCGAAAATCTGGCCATAGGACTTGCACCTACAAAGTAACGCGCCATGCCCGGCGCACACGTTTGAGTTCAGCGGCGCGCTTTAGTGCGTCCGCTGGAACGATTTGTTGAGCAGCGATGCTGTTACTTCCTTATGTTCTCGACCGGCACTGCGTCTAACGGCGATTCAAAGGCAATGAAGAGCACACATGGGACGGCGCTTGCGCAGAAGCCCTTGTGGGGTCGTTTGGCGGGACCGTACGCATAAGTCCCCGACCTGAGAACCGCCGTCTTCTGACCGTCATAGGTGACATGAAGCTCGCCTGCCACCAGCACCATGCGCTCCGCCGAAGTGTGCCAATGGAGCGGGATGGTCGACTTGGCGGGCACTTTGAAGAACACATCGACGTTGTCTTTTGCAGGGTCGCCGTGAAGAACGGCGATGGCGCATCCTTTGGGCAAGAATGGCGGGCAGGACCCCCACTTAAGCTGCGCATCACGGGCAGTCCGCGTCAGTGCCTGCTCCTGAGCAGGCACTTGTGCGAAGGCGAATGAGCCGATAAGGCCCAATACGAACAACAACGCCACCTGCAATGCGCGGTCAATGAGAGTCTGGGTACACATAGGTCAGTTCTCCTTTTGGTTGACAGTGTTGTGCAGCTCGTTAGCCCAAGGCGTCAATTATTTCGGGGGAAGTTTGAAGTCCGTCTCGAATGGCTTGTTAGCGCGCATTGGGTACGGCGATCAGCCGCTAGCTATCGGCAGCCAATGCACGTGTGAGTTCGGCGGCCGGGATCTCCTTGCATCCGCTGGCATTCTGGCCAGACCACAGAGGCGAGAAATCACCGGAGCCTCGGCTTTCGGCTTTGGCGCGCAAGGGCGCGATGGCAGCAGTGGCTAAGGGGAAAGCGGGTGCAGCGGTGCTGATCGGGCCAAGCTCTTTCATCATGCGGTTCACGATTCCGCGGGCGGGCCGCCCTGTGAACAGGTTCGTGAGAGCCGTATGACGGGCGGCCACGCTCTTCAGCGCGGCGCGATGTACTGCGCTTGTAGTCGCCTCAGGGCAGAGCATGTAAGCCGTTCCAATCTGTACGCCGGCTGCGCCGAGCGCCATAGCAGCTGCAACCCCTTTCGTATCCGCGATGCCGCCGGCGGCAATGACCGGGAGCTTCACTGCTCGCACGATTTGCGGCAACAGCGCGAGTGTGCCGACTTGGGAAGTTAGATCATCCGACAAGAAAATGCCGCGATGTCCACCCGCCTCAAGACCTTGTGCGATGATGGCATCGACCCCATGCGCTTCGAGCCAACGCGCCTCTTCAACGGTCGTTGCCGAAGAGAGAATCTTCGAGCCCCAGGCCCTCACTCGCGCCAACAATTCGGCCGATGGCAAACCAAAATGAAAGCTCACCACGGCGGGCTTGAATTCGTTTAGCACGTCGGCGGCTTCGGAGCTGAAGGGCGCGCGCCCCGGCCCGACGGGAATGGTGTCTACATCAATTCCATACTCTTTGTAATAGGGCGCAAGCGTAGCTCGCCAAGCCGCTTCGCGCGCGGCACTGGGCGTGGGTGGCGCGTGGCAAAAGAAATTCACGTTGAAAGACTTGCTGGTTTGTGCTTGGATCGCAGCCAGTTCATTGCGCATGGCGTCGAGACTGAGCGTGGCACAGCCCAGTGAGCCCAGTCCTCCGGCATTGGAAACTGCCACCGTCAGCGCGTTACCTTGCACACCCGCCATTGGTGCCTGAATGATCGGTAGCTCGATTCCCAGGAGTCGTTGCAGTGTCATCGTCAAACTCCATTTTCATTACGTTCTCGGGACAATCTCCCCGACCGGTCACATGGCATAGCTAAGGTCCGAATCCGGCGAGAAGCGGACACTGGCGAGAGAGGTCATATCAATCGATCGACCTGATGGGCAAACTCACGGCGTCGGTGCGCTCGCCGCTCTTGATGCGATGCGGGCGAAGTTTTCGTACAGCGCCCAGTCGAGCGCATGTTCTTCCAGGGTCTCCGGATTCCACATCCGGCGCGGCAGCTCGAGGATGTCGCCGCCGTAAACATGCAGACCGATCGCCGGCGCGTCACCGAGGCATTCCGCGACATGCACCGTGTCTGCCCGCATCGTCAGGATCGATCCACGCGCGAGCGTAACCTGGCTCGCCTTACGTAACGCCCCGTTTTCGCGCCGATAGAGCGTGTTCTTCTCCTCGCCGGAGAGGAGAAGAATCGTCGCCCAGGTGCCGTGATCGTGCGGCGGCGTACGCCGGCCGTTTGGGAAGCACACCTTGAGCATGGCGAGGTCGGGCGAGCGGTAAAAAACCTGACGTGCGTTGCCCCCGATACCCGAGACGTAACTGAGCGCACGCTCAATCGCCGCAACGTCGCCACGGAGGTCCTCCAGAACCTCTCGTACCGAACTCATGGGATCGGCGCTTTCCCTCGCCATCGCGCAGCGTACCACCAATTCGTGCACCTTCATCGGCTCGCCCCTCTGCTCAAAGCATTTGTTGCCCTGTCTTTACGTTGGAGTTCAGCGACCACGGAAGGGTGAGCGGGTTTGCGCCAGCAGAAGGCGTGGCGCCTCCGGTGGTCCGCTGCAATGTCAGGCGACGCACTCAATCCCTCCTATGAAACAGCACGCGCACGAACGCGATGGCGCCGTGCACTAGCAGGAGTATGAGCGCCATGGTGTACGCACTCGCTCGGTACTCACTTAACCCGAAGAGTACGACTAGAGCTAGGAGAAACGTACTCACGTGATTTCCAAATTGGACCACTACTAGCGACAGTGGGAATAACTCCGGATGGTCGTGTCTTAGGCGATACGCCGCAGGCGGCAAGAAAAGGAGGCCTGCGGCTGTGTATACCGTCATAACAAATCCGACCAGCCGCCACGATGTCGATTCGGGCCACGGGCCGCCGAATACGGCGAACGGAATGATTGCTAGAAACATGGCTCCAAAGCTGGCGTAGATTAGCGCGCGGAGCCTAAAACGCTCCGGCGGATTGAATCCGCCAGACGAGCGAGCGAGGGCGATCATTACGCCCGAGAAGCCTGCCAGGCCGAGAGCGATCTGTGCGATTACTTCCAGTCCATTGATGTTGGGAATGGTGTCTCCTTGTTGCCTAACGCTGTTTTAACCGGCGCGGGCCAAGACACTTCAGGTCCGCAGCAACAAAGGGTTATGCCGCTGTAAGGACAGCCCGCCGGACGGATGTCGGTAGCTCAACGGACGCAAAATACTCACCGGGATAGAGGTAATCGTCCCCGGACTCATCAAGGACGCGCACAAGCCCGTGTTTCGACGCAGAAGCGTCGGGAATCGCGATGTAGATTTTGCGTCTCTCAAGAGAAACGTCGTAGCCATCGTTCTTGAGACAGACTGCGACCAAACTTCTCTGAGCTGAGGTGTCATATGTTTGCTTGATGCGACTAGACTGAGTGTTTCTGAAATATAACAAGAAGTCGCCCCTTTCAGTGGGGCCTTATAAGACCCCAAAAGTGGGGCCGAGCACGGTCAGCTTACGCTCAAGTCTTTGATCCCTCAACCACGTCAACCGGGATAGACGACTCTACGTTCATGCGTTACAGGCACCACCGGAGGAGGCCATGTCGTCACCACGTTGGTCAAGAACCAGGTCTTTCAGGGGTCAGGTCTTTCATTATCACATTCCTCATCTCTGAGCCGCCTCATAAGCCTTCACCAATCGGCTCACTGTCGTGTAGTGCACGCCAAAATACTCCGCGATCGCCGCCATCGTATGCCGTCCCGACAAATACGCAAGCGCGATGGCGTCGTTGCGCGGGTGCTCACTGGCAAAGTCGGACAATGCCCGTGTTAGTGCACGACGTTGCGCGCGCGGGATCTCCGTGAGCGAGGGTTTTTTGTCAACCAAGGACTGCATTTTCCCGACAAAAGCCTCCGAGCCGAGATAGACCTGCCCTTGCAGTTGGCCCCACACACTGGGGAGCCTTGCACCTTCATGCACGAAGGCAACGTATTTGGCGATGGCGCGTGCACGATGCGCCCCAAATTGCGAAAGAACGAAATCGACTTGTAACCAGTCCGGCTTGGCCGCTTGCCCGCAACTGGCGCGGTAGCTGCTCCACGGCCAGTTTTCGATACGCCGGACCATCTTCGCGCGTAGCGGGTTCAGGACAACGTAGCGGGCAAGCTCAAGCAGGTAGCTGTCCTTTTCCACCAGAATGGCTTTGAAGCGCCCCTGAAATACATGCCCCACACGCCGATGGCTGCGGTTGAATCGCTGGGTGTATACGCCGTTCAATTGGCGCATGCCTTTCGAGAGGTTGGCATCCGGTGTTTCGATGACCAGGTGATAGTGGTTGGTCATCTGGCAATAGGCATGGCACACCCAGTTGAAGCGTTTGCAGACTTCGGCGAGAGTTTCAAGCCAGGCCACACGATCTTCATCCGAAAGGAAAATGTCCTCGCGCCCGTCCCCACGCGAGGTAACGTGATAGAGCGCGCCCGCGAGTTCGAGTCTTAGGGGTCTCGCCATGATGGTGCGCAGAATAGCATGGCGAATGTGATAATGAAAGACCTGACCCTATTGCCTTCCTATTGCCTTCGTGCCTTCGAGTATTGCCTTCGAGAAGTACTCCTTCCGCTGGAAATATAAGCGTAGGGCCGTATCTAGCTGCTCGGTTGCGACCTCCAACTTCGAGTATTTACGCACACTCATGTTTGCTTACTAGAACGCATAACGAGGATGTAGAAAAAGTCCCAGAGGGGTCGAGACACGCTGTTTTCGGAGGTCACTTGACCCTTCCCGAGCCCCTGATCGTCGATTGTGGGTGATCCTGAGAAGCCGATTTTTAGTGGAACGCATAGACGATTTCTCGAAGTGACTTTTTCTACAGCCTCAACGACTCAGTTCAGCCGCCCGCGTAGGCGGGCGAAGCCCACCGGAGCGGGTCGGCTGCAACTGACGGTTACCTGCAATGGATTCGCCGCTTCATTTTCTTTCACGGCAAGAAACATCCGCGAGAAATGGGCGGCCCGCAGGTCGAAGCGTTCCTGTCGCACCTCGCCACCGTTGGTCGTGTGGCGGCTTCGACGCAGAACCAGGCGTTGTCCGCGTTGCTGTTTCTTTACCGCGAGGTGCTCCAGGTCGATCTGCCGTGGTTGGATGGCGTGGTGCGCGCCAAGCGGCCCAAGCATGTTCCGGTCGTGCTCACGGAAGACGAGGTGCGTGCGCTGCTCGCGCAACTGGAAGGCACGCGCTGGCTGGTCGTCAGTCTCCTGTACAGCTCGGGGACGCGCCTGCTGGAGGGATTGCGCCTGCGCGTGAAGGATGTCGATTTCGAGCGCCACGAAATCACGGTGCGTGATGGCAAAGGCGCGCGTGATCGCGTGACGATGCTGCCGGCACGCCTCGCCGAGCCGCTGGGTTCGCATCTGGCGCGTGTGCGAGGGCTGCACGAGCGCGATCTTGCCGAAGGTTACGGCGAAGTCCATTTGCCCTTTGCGCTGGCGCGCAAGTACCCGAAAGCGGGGCGCAGCTGGATCTGGCAGTACGTTTTTCCGTCGGGGAGCCGCTCGCTCGACCCGCGCTCCGGGGTGGAACGGCGACAT
>CAKKQX010000237.1:6732-10243 GCA_919902235.1 Burkholderiales bacterium | reverse complement strand
TTCTCCAAAATTCTTACCAGCGACAAGCAGCGCATTCTGTCCAAGCGGGGCAGCGCCGTTTGGGACCCGCGCACCAACACCCTGTTCGTGCAGGACACACCGGCGCGGCTTGAGGATGTGCGCAGGCTTATCAGAACGGTTGACGTGGCAGTACGCCAGGTCATGATCGAGTCGCGCATCGTCGAGGCGTCCGATACTTTCAGCCGTAACTTGGGGATTCGGTTGGGATACCATGATCGCAGCGCCGGTCAGGGCCTGCCAAGCAACAATAGCGGCGTTCGTATACTGCCAGGAGCAAGCTTGAATGATACGGGGGCTCACTCCACGCAGCTCGCAACCACTCCGACGCTGAGTGATTTTTCAAACGTCAACCTGCCGGCGGGCACGATTGGCGGCGCCGCAGCGGGCGTGTTTTCGCTGGTATTGTTCAATCAGAATCTCACCCGCTTTATCAATCTGGAGCTTTCCGCGCTGCAGGCCGACGGCAAGGGTAAGATCATTTCCAGCCCGCGCGTGATTACCGCCGACCAGATTGAGGCCACCATTGAGCAAGGCACAGAGATTCCCTACCAGCAGGCCACCTCCAGCGGCGCCACTGCTGTCCAGTTCAAGAAAGCGTCGCTTTCACTCAAGGTAAAACCGCAGATCACACCGGACGACAACGTGATCATGGACTTGAAAGTGAATAAAGACAGCGTCGGTCAGATCACGACCGGCGGGCCCTCGATCGATACCAAGCAAATCTCCACTGAAGTGCTGGTCGAAAATGGCGGAACGGTAGTCATCGGCGGGATCTACTTACAGGAAGAACGTTCGACAACCACCAAAGTACCGGTGCTGGGTGACCTTCCCTACGTCGGCTTCCTGTTCAAACAAAATCAGCGGGTCGATAATCGCAACGAGCTTCTGATCTTCATTACCCCCAAGATCATCAAGGACGGGCTGACGCTTCGGCAATAGTTGGTTTTCAGACAAAAAAGCGGCGCATTCAAGCGCCGCTTTTTTTACGGCTAGCGCCTGCCGTTGATTCCCGGCATTATCCTTGGGAAAGCGATTCCGCTAGAATCGCAGCATGAACGCTTGCGCCGACCAGTGCCCCCCTGCAATCCAGCCTTCGGAGAATATTTTCCTGGTCGGCCTGATGGGAGCGGGCAAAACCTCTGTCGGCAAAATGCTGGCAAAGCGCCTGAACAAGGCGTTTTGTGACTCGGACCAGGAAATTGAGCGCACCACCGGCGTCAGGATTCCGGTAATTTTTGAAATTGAAGGCGAGGATGGATTCCGCTTACGCGAGTGCAAAATGCTCGCCGAATTGGTTCGCAGAAAAAACATCGTGCTGGCAACCGGCGGCGGCGCGATACTTTCCGCGCACAACCGCAAATTGCTGGCCGCTCATGGCACGGTTATTTATCTGCACGCCGCCATCAACGATCTATGGCGCCGCACCCGATACGACAAGAGCAGACCGCTGCTGCAGACCGACGACCCGCTGGGGAAATTACAGGAATTGCTCACGCAGCGCGATCCGCTGTATCGTGAAATTGCAAATCTCATAATCGACACCGGCAATCAGAGCTTGGGCAGCCTGGCCCACAAGATCGAACAACAACTGGCGCAATTGAGATCCAACATCAATCGCACCGCGGACGAATCACAGCGCGCGAACTAAAAAATCGTTTTTATGCATACTCTCACTGTTGCACTTGATGATCGCAGCTATCCAATCCATATTGGCCCGGGCCTGATGCGCCGTCCCGAATTGATTACAGCCAGGCTGCCGCAGAACAAAGTTGCGATTGTAACCAATACCACCCTGGCCCGGATTTATCTCGCGAATTTGACCGCTGTTCTGCAGTTGCAGGGGGTTTCTGCAGTAACCGTTGTATTGCCGGATGGCGAGGCATACAAAAACTGGGAAACCCTCAATAAGATCTTCGATGCGCTGCTCACCCACCGCTGTGAACGCAAGACCACACTGATCGCGCTCGGCGGCGGTGTTATTGGCGATCTCGCCGGATTCGCTGCAGCGGTATATCAGCGCGGCATGCCTTTCGTGCAGATCCCGACCACCCTGCTGGCGCAGGTCGACTCTGCAGTCGGCGGCAAGACTGCGGTCAACCACCCCTTGGGCAAGAATATGATCGGGGCTTTTCACCAGCCGCTGGCGGTTATTTCTGACACCGATGCCCTCAATACCCTGCCTGAGCGCGAGCTCGCGGCGGGCCTGGCGGAGGTTATCAAATACGGGCTGATTCGCGACCTTGAGTTTTTCGAATGGCTGGAGAAGAACATCGACAGACTGACGGCGCGCGATCCGGAAGCATTGACTTATGCCATCGAACGCTCGTGCCGCAACAAAGCTGAAATCGTCGCGCAGGACGAACGCGAGACCGGCGTACGCGCCCTTTTGAACCTGGGCCACACCTTTGGCCATGCCATCGAAGCGGGGCTGGGTTTCGGTACCTGGCTGCATGGTGAAGCAGTCGCCGCCGGAATGGTGCTTGCGGCAGCGCTCTCGCAGCGCATGGGCCTGGCTAATCGCCACGATGTCGAGCGCATTATAGATATTCTGGCGCGCGCACGATTGCCAACTGCGGCCCCCGAGCTCGACGTAGCGCGGTATCTGGAGCTGATGGGGCACGACAAGAAAGTCGAGGGCGGGAAAATGCGCTTTATTCTGCTCAAAGGCATCGGCAACTCGTTTATTGCAGACTGCGTGCCCGAGGATGCGCTTGCCGAAACTTTGCGTAGCGGGACATTGAGTGTCTGAACGCGCGCCTTATGCCGCCGGGCCCCACAACAGCCGCGGCCGACAGCATCCCGAAGCGGCACCGCGCGGCCGCAGCGAGTTTCAACGCGACCGCGATCGCATTATTCACTCCACTGCGTTTCGCCGCCTCGAATACAAAACCCAGGTCTTCGTCAATCACGAGGGGGATCTGTTCCGTACCCGGCTGACCCACAGCCTTGAGGTCGCACAAATCGGGCGCTCGGTTGGCCGCAATTTACGTCTGGATGAGGACCTGATCGAGGCAATCTCTCTTGCCCACGATCTGGGGCATACTCCGTTTGGCCATTCCGGGCAGGACGCGCTCAACGCCGCCATGCACTCCTACGGCGGGTTCGAACATAACTTGCAAAGCCTGCGTGTGGTTGACCTGCTGGAGCAGCGTTATGGCGCTTTTGACGGCCTGAATCTGAGCTTCGAGGCGCGCGAGGGCATCCTCAAACACTGCTCGATCAAAAACGCCCGCGCCCTGGGTGCGGTCGGGGAGCGCTTCATCAACAAGCGGCGGCCGTCTCTGGAAGCACAAATCGCCAACATCGCAGATGAAATTGCCTATAATAATCATGATGTTGATGATGGTCTGCGCTCCGGTTTACTATCTCTGGAACAACTTGCCGAGATCAGTATTTTTTCGCGCCACATGAAAGCCGCGTTGCGCGAGTTTCCACAACTCAGCGGCCGGCGGCTGGTGCACGAAACGGTGCGGCGCATGATCAACACGCT
>CAKKQX010000237.1:0-6722 GCA_919902235.1 Burkholderiales bacterium | reverse complement strand
TGACCGATTTGATACGCCAGAGCGCCCGCAATATTCGCGAGCTTGCGCCAACCTCCATCGACGCGGTGCGCGCAGCGCCACCGCTGATCACATTCAGCGATAAAATCCGGCTTGAGCAGCAGGAACTCCAGCAGTTCCTGCGCCGTAATCTGTATCAGCATTACCGGGTCGCCCGTATGAGCGTCAAGGCACGACGTATCGTTTCCGACTTGTTTCAGGCTTTTCTGGGCGAACCCAGGCTGCTTCCGCCGGAATTCCAGGCCCATGCAGGAAACGACCTGCCGCGCACAATCGCCGATTACGTCGCCGGCATGACCGATCGTTATGCCATCCTTGAACACCGCCGCTTGTTCGCGGTAGAAGAAACCTGACACCCTCTTAAGTAAGCGCTTGCTATCAAATTTAATATTGAAGCAAGCCCTTGAAGCGGGTAGACTTAACGGGTTTCACTCCAGTTTTAACTGACCGGCCGTGCATTGGTTGCGGCAATGCACCATTGCAGTTCGCAACCCATTGCCGGCACAGCTTTTTTGGCGAGGACGCAGCGTGAACCAACCAGGCCTGCCCATACCACAGGGACTCTACGACCCGTCGCACGAGCACGATGCATGCGGCGTGGGCTTTCTTGCCAACATCAAGGGCAAGAAAAGCCATGCCATCGTCGAGCAGGGCCTGCAAATCCTGAAAAACCTGACTCACCGTGGCGCCGTGGGCGCCGATCCGCTCGCGGGCGACGGTGCCGGCATATTGCTGCAGTTACCGGACAGGTTTTTGCGCGAAGAAATGGCGAAGCAGGGAATTACGCTGCCGCCGGTGGGGCAATACGGCGTCGGCATGGTATTTTTGCCGCAGGAACCGGCGTCGCGCCTTGCATGCGAGTATGAAATCGAGCGCGCCATCAAGGACGAAGGCCAGGTTCTGCTGGGTTGGCGCGATGTGCCGCGCGACAACTCGGGACTGGGCGAGTCGGTCAAGAAAATCGAGCCGGTGATCCGCCAGGTCTTTATCGGCCGCGGCAAAGGCGTCACGGTTACCGATGCACTCGAGCGCAAGCTCTACATTATTCGCAAATCTTTTGGTCACGCGATCCGGGCGCTCAAGCTTGCACACGGCGAGGAATTCTACGCGCCCTCGCTGTCGGCGCGCACCATCGTCTACAAGGGCATGCTGCTGGCCGGGCAGGTAGGCAGCTACTACAAGGACCTGCAGGATCCGCGCGTGGTGTCGGCGTTGGCACTGGTGCACCAGCGCTTTTCGACCAATACCTTCCCGACCTGGAATCTCGCTCACCCGTTCCGGCTGATCGCGCACAACGGCGAGATCAACACGCTGCGCGGCAACGTCAATTGGATACGTGCACGCCAGGGCGCAATTTCGAGTCCCATCCTCGGCCGCGACCTGGACAAACTGTGGCCGCTCATCTACGACGGCCAGTCGGACTCGGCCTCTTTCGACAATGCACTTGAATTGCTGGTGATGAGCGGTTATTCGATCGCACACGCCATGATGATGATGATACCGGAGGCGTGGGAAGGCCACTCGTTGATGGATGCAAACCGTCGCGCCTTTTATGAATACCACGCGGCGATGATGGAGCCGTGGGACGGCCCGGCGGCAATAGCGTTCACCGACGGCCGCCTGATCGGCGCCACGCTCGACCGCAATGGGCTGCGGCCGGCGCGCTATATCGTCACCGACGACGACCTGGTGATCATGGGTTCCGAGTGCGGCTGTCTGCCAATCCCCGAAGAACGGATCGTTAAAAAATGGCGCCTGCAGCCGGGGAAAATGTTTCTGGTCGATCTTGAGAAGGGTCGCATCGTCGACGACACGGAAATCAAGGACTCGCTCGCCTCGCGCAAGCCCTATAGCGAGTGGATTGACCGTATCCGCATCAAGCTCGACGACGTCGAAAGCGACAAGCTGCAGCCCGAACGCTCCGACGTGCCGCTGCTCGACCGCCAGCAGGCCTTTGCCTATACCCAGGAAGACCTCAAGTTTCTGATGGCGCCGATGGCAAACAACGGCGAAGAGCCGATCGGGTCCATGGGCAACGATTCTCCGCTCGCGGTGCTGTCGAACAAGGACAAGACGCTTTATCACTACTTCAAGCAATTATTTGCGCAGGTCACGAATCCGCCGATCGATCCGATCCGCGAAGAACTGGTGACTTCGCTGGTGTCTTTCATCGGACCCAAGCCCAACCTGCTGGGCATCGATGAAATGAACCCGCCGCTGCGGCTCGAAATGAGCCAGCCCGTGCTGGATTTCTATGAAATGGAGAAAATCCGGCATATCGACCGCTATACCGACGGCAAGTTCAAGTCCTACGAACTCGACATCTGCTATCCCGTGGCATGGGGCCGGGACGCGATAGAAGCGCGGCTGGCCAGTTTGTGCGCGCAAGCCGAGGACGCCGTACGCGCCGGGTTCTCCATACTTATCATATCTGACCGCAATTTGAGCCGTGAGCACGTCGCGATCCCTGCGCTGCTTGCGCTCTCAGCAATCCACCAGCACCTGGTCAACAAGGGTCTGCGTACCAGTGCCGGACTGGTGGTCGAGACCGGCTCGGCGCGTGAAGTGCACCACTTCGCGCTCCTGGGCGGCTACGGCGCGGAAGCCGTGCATCCCTATCTGGCGCTTGAAACGCTGCTTGATCTGGCCCACAAAAAACTGCTCGCCGCGGATATCGACGGCAAGAAAGCCATCAAGCATTTCATCAAGGCCGTTGGCAAAGGCTTGCGCAAAGTCATGTCCAAAATGGGCATCTCGACCTATATGTCATATACCGGCGCACAGATTTTCGAAGCGGTGGGCCTGTCGAAAATTCTGGTGGAAAAATATTTCACCGGCACCACCTCCAACGTCGAGGGCATCAGCGTATTCGGGGTGGCCGAAGAAGCTATCCGTATCCACGCGGCGGCTTTCAGCGAAAATCCGGTGCTCGTCGGCACACTCGATGCCGGCGGCGAGTACGCTTGGCGGATACGCGGCGAAGAACACATGTGGACGCCGGATGCAATTGCCAAGCTTCAGCACGCGGTGCGCCAGAGCAGCTACGCGACCTACAAGGAGTACGCGCAGCTCATCAACGACCAGTCGCAGCGCCACATGACGTTCCGCGGGTTGTTCGAGTTCAAATTCGACCAGTGTGCGCCGGCGTCCCTTGAAGAAGTCGAGCCGGCAACCGAAATCGTCAAGCGTTTTTCTACCGGCGCCATGTCGCTCGGTTCGATCTCGACCGAGGCGCACACTACACTTGCCATTGCCATGAACCGCATCGGCGGCAAGTCCAACACCGGCGAAGGCGGAGAGGACCGCAACCGTTATGCGCCGGTCAAAGACGGCGAAACCCTGGCTTCGCGCCTGGGCAAAAACCGTGTTGAGCGCGACATCGAGCTCAAGGCGGGCGATTCGCTGAAATCAAAAATCAAGCAGGTCGCCTCCGGACGCTTCGGCGTGACTGCGGAATATCTGGCCAGCGCCGAACAGATCCAGATCAAGATGGCGCAGGGCGCCAAACCGGGCGAAGGCGGGCAGCTCCCCGGGCGCAAGGTGTCGGAATACATTGCACAGATCCGCTATTCGACGCCGGGCGTGGAACTGATTTCGCCGCCCCCGCACCACGATATTTATTCGATCGAGGATCTGGCACAACTCATACACGACCTTAAGAACGCCAATTCGGACGCTTCGATCAGCGTCAAACTGGTGTCCGAAGTCGGCGTGGGCACGGTTGCGGCGGGCGTATCCAAAGCGAAAGCCGACCACGTGACAATTTCAGGTCATGACGGTGGCACCGGCGCTTCCCCGTGGTCTTCGATCAAACACGCCGGCACGCCTTGGGAGCTGGGTCTCGCCGAAACCCAGCAGACGCTGGTGCTCAACCGCCTGCGCGGGCGTATCGCCGTGCAAACCGACGGCCAGATGAAGACCGGCCGCGACGTGGTGGTGGGTGCGTTGCTGGGTGCCGATGAATTCGGTTTTGCCACCGCGCCGCTGGTGGCCGAAGGCTGCATCATGATGCGCAAGTGCCATCTTAATACCTGCCCGGTAGGCGTAGCCACTCAGGATCCGGTGCTGCGCAGGAAATTCCAGGGCAAGCCGGAGCACGTGATCAATTACTTTTTCTTCGTCGCCGAGGAAATCCGCGAGCTCATGGCGAAACTCGGCATACGCAAATTCAACGACCTGATCGGCCGTTCGGATTTGCTCGACACGAGAAAGGGTATAGCGCACTGGAAGGCGAAGGGCCTCGATTTCTCGAAAATCTTCTATCAACCCCAGGTCGGCCCCGAAGTCGCGCGTTATCATTGTGAAGCACAGGATCACGGTCTCGAAAGGGCGCTTGATCATCGCCTGATTGAGCTGGCAAAGCCGGCGCTGGACCGCGGCGAAAAAGTCGCGATCGACATGCCGATTCGCAATATCAATCGCACGGCCGGCACCATGCTGTCGGGCGAAATCGCCAAGCGCTACGGCCATGACGGGCTGCCGGACGACACCATCCGCATCCGCTTTGCCGGCTCCGCAGGACAAAGTCTCGGCGCTTTTCTTGCGAAAGGCGTGTCCATCGATCTCATCGGCGACACCAACGATTATTGCGGCAAGGGCCTTTCAGGGGGGCGCATCGCGGTGCAGCCCTCGCCCAAGTTCCGCGGCGATCCGTCACAGAACATCATCACGGGCAATGTCGTTCTCTACGGCGCAATTGCGGGCGAGGCTTATTTCCGCGGCGTTGCAGGCGAACGTTTTGCGGTGCGCAATTCGGGCGCCAATGCCGTGGTTGAAGGCGTGGGGGACCACGGCTGTGAATACATGACTGGCGGCACGGTGGTAGTGCTGGGCGAGACCGGACGCAATTTTGCCGCGGGCATGTCGGGTGGAATCGCCTACGTGCTGGACGAGAACGGCACGTTTGCGTCGCGCTGCAATGCGGCGATGGTGAAGCTTGAGCCGGTGCTCGCGGAAGCGGAACAGGAAGCCAAGATCGAACGCGACCTCTGGCATCTTGACTTGGCAGACGAAACAATTCTCAGGAACATGATAGAAAAGCACGCCCGCCACACTGGCAGCGCCCGTGCGCGGCAAATCCTGGATAACTGGTCGCAACACCGCACCAAGTTCATCAAGGTGTTCCCGAACGAATACCAGCGTGCGCTCGGCGAGCTTACTGCCAAGAACAAGAAAATCGCCGCCTAGAAATTTTTGGCACAAGGGACTCGGCCACGGCAACCGCGCCCGGACCCGCGCGTCCCCTGTGATCTTTATGTTATGTGTTGATTGAGGCTGAATTAGATGGGCAAAATCACCGGATTCATGGAATTTGAGCGCCTGCACGAGTCCTCTGAGGCCCCGCAGGAGCGCGTCAAGCACTGGCGCGAATTCCTCCACCACCTGACCGATGAGCAGGCCGGCGTCCAGGGCGCGCGCTGCATGGATTGTGGCACGCCTTTCTGCATGAGCGGCTGCCCCATCAACAACATCATTCCCGACTGGAATGATCTCGTTTACAGGCAGGACTGGCAGCAGGCGCTGGACACACTGCACTCGACCAATAACTTCCCCGAATTCACCGGCCGCGTCTGCCCGGCGCCGTGCGAAGCGGCATGCACTCTGAACGTCAACAACGACCCGGTCGGTATCAAATCCATAGAGCACGCGATCATCGACAAGGGATGGGAGGCAGGCTGGGTGGTGCCGCAACCGGCCGGGCGTAAAACCGGCAAGCGGGTGGCTGTCATCGGTTCCGGGCCCGCCGGTCTGGCCTGTGCACAGCAGCTGGCGCGCGCCGGCCATGATGTCGTGGTGTTCGAGAAAGAAAACCGCATCGGCGGCCTGCTGCGTTACGGCATCCCCGATTTCAAGATGGAAAAAAGTCTTATCGACCGTCGCATGGCACAGATGCGCGCGGAAGGCGTCGAATTCCGCATCAACCAGAAAGTCGGCGTCGACGTGCCGGCAAAAACCCTTGCCGCCGAGTTCGACGCGGTGGTGCTCAGCGGCGGCGCGGAAAGCCCGCGCGAACTCCCGGTTCCGGGCCGCGCCCTGGACGGCGTGCACTTCGCGATGGAATTCCTGCCGCAGCAGAACAAGCGCGTGGCGGGCGATGAAGTGCCCGGACAGATCCTCGCCACCGGCAAGCATGTGATTGTCATCGGCGGCGGCGACACCGGTTCCGACTGCGTGGGAACCTCCAACCGCCACGGCGCCAAGTCCATTACCCAGTTTGAGCTGCTGCCGCAGCCGCCGGAACACGAAAACAAACCGCTGGTGTGGCCATACTGGCCGGTCAAGCTGCGCACCTCCACCTCCCACGAAGAAGGCTGCAAGCGCGACTGGGCGGTGGCAACCAAGGCTTTCGAGGGCAGTAACGGCAAGGTTGAAAAGCTGATTGCGGCGCGCGTCGAATGGAGAAACGGCAAAATGCAGGAAATTCCAGGCTCGGAATTCGAGATGAAAGCGGACCTCGTGTTGCTCGCAATGGGTTTTCTGGGCCCGGAGCAGGCCGGACTGCTGCAGGAACTCGGCCTCGAAACGGATGCGCGCAGCAACGTCAAGGCGGACACCGAAAATTACCGAACCTCTGTCGCCAAAGTGTTTGCAGCCGGCGACATGCGGCGCGGCCAGTCGCTCGTGGTGTGGGCAATCCGCGAAGGGCGGCAATGTGCGCGTGCGGTCGACGAATTCCTGATGGGATCGTCGGAACTGCCGCGCTG
>CAKKQX010000236.1 GCA_919902235.1 Burkholderiales bacterium | reverse complement strand
CCGCGCGCCGCATTTGATGCGGCGCGCGGCGCTGCGTTTTGCGACCCGATTCACTGAAACCGGACAACCGCACCATGGCAGTCATTAGAGGGGCGGATGCTGTTGTGCGCACGCTGGTGGGAGCCGGTGTGCGACAGGTGTTTTCCCTATCGGGCAATCACATCATGCCGGTCTACGATGCCGCGCTTGATGCCGGTCCGGCGATTACGCACACCCGGTACGAAGGCGCGGCCGTACATATGGCCGATGCATGGGCGCGACTCACCGGCGAAGTAGGGGTGGCGCTGCTGACTGGCGGGCCAGGCCATGCCAACGGCGTGGGGGCGCTGTATACCGCGCTGGCTTCGGAATCACCGCTGGTCCTGCTGTCGGGCCATGCGCCGCTGCGCGAACTTGGCAGGGGCTCCTTTCAGGAAATGCGGCAGGCCGAGATGGCGGCGCCCGTGGTCAAGGCGTCGTGGACCGCGCAAAGCGCAGCGACGTTGGGTGAAGATATTGCACGAGCCATGCGCACCGCCGCTTCGGGGCGGCCGGGTCCCGTGCACCTGAGCCTGCCTTTCGATCTGCTGGAAGCAAAAGTCGACGCGAGTACTGTGCCCGGCAGCGAAGCTTTCAACGTGCCCGCATTACCTCTGGGCGAGGCGGCCGCGGATGCGACACTGGAATTGATTGCGCAGGCGCAGCGTCCTTTGGTACTGGTAGGCGCCGTCATGTCCAACGGCCGCGCGAGTGCGGTGCGTGAACAGTTGGCGGAAGCGGCCGCCGTGCCGGTGCTGTGCATGGAAAGTCCGCGCGGCCTCGGCGACCCCGCGCAGGGCGCGCTGGCCGACGTGGTGGCGCGCGCTGACCTCATCGTGCTGCTCGGCAAGCAACCCGATTTTACCTTGCGGTTCGGGCAGGCCCCGGCGCTCGCCGCGGCGTGCCGCATCGTCGTGATCGATCCCGACGCCAATGCGTTGCAGCGCGCCCTCAACATACTGGGACCGCAGCGCATCGCGCTTGCCGCGCTCGCGGACAGCGTTGCGGCAGCGCTATGCCTGATCGAGCGCTCGGCGGGCCGTCCTGCACGAGCCGGCGGCTGGATGAATGAAGTGGCAGCTGCGGTGCGTTTTCGTCCGCCGGAATGGGCGGCGCTTGCTTCGGGAGAGGCGGGTCCCGTGCACCCGGTCGAAGTCGGCCGCGCGGTGCAAGGCATCATCGATTCATCGCCCGACGCGGTTTTCATTGCCGACGGCGGCGAGATTGGCCAATGGGCCCAGGCCTGCGTCAATGCACCCACCCGGCTGATCAACGGCCAGGGCGGCTCCATAGGCAGCGCGGTCCCTTTCGCACTGGCGGCGAAGATGGCGCGGCCAGGCGCACCGGTGATCGCCATGCTGGGTGACGGCGCTTTCGGCTTTCACCTGATGGAGATGGACACGGCGGTGCGCGCCAACCTGCCGGTCGTCATCGTGGTCGGTAACGACGCCTGCTGGAATGCCGAGCACCAGATCCAGTTGCGCACCTACGGTCGCGAACGCGCACACAGCTGCGAGCTGCTGCCGACGCGCTACGACCTGGCGGCAGCCGGGCTGGGCGCCCATGGCGAACTGGTGACCAAGGCCGATGACCTGCCAGCGGCGCTAGCGCGCGCGATGAACTCCGGCAAGCCTGCCTGCGTCAACGTCATGATAGCCCGCCTGCCCGCGCCGACGGTGGCTCCCGCCGCCGGACGTCCGGCGGGCGCAGCACATTGAGTTGAGGCCATCAATATGAGCACATTGTCGGTTAAGGTCTGGCGCGGCACCGAATCCGGGCACTACCAGGAATTCGAAGTGCCGCGGCTGGAGAGCCAGACCGTGCTCGATGTTGTCACTTATATTCAGCGCAGCCTCGATCCGACGCTGTCCTACCGATTCGCCTGCCGCGTCGGCATGTGCGGCTCCTGTGCCATGACCGTAAACGGCAAGGCGCGCTGGACCTGCCGCACCCACGTGTCCAAGGTTGCCGAGAACGATTGCATCGAGATCGCGCCGCTGCACAACCTGCCGGTGGTCAAGGATCTGGTCACCGACATGCAGCCGTTTTTCGACAAGTGGGCGCAGGCGCAGGGCCGCTTCCAGGGCAACAAGACACGCAAGGACGATTTTGAGCGCGTGCAACCGGAATCGCGGGAGCGCACGCTGGTTGACGCAGGCATAGAGTGCATCGGCTGCGGTGTGTGCTACAGCTCGTGCGATGTCGTGGCCTGGAATCCCGATTATCTCGGCCCGGCCGCATTGAACCGGGCGTGGACACTGGTCAACGACGTGCGCGACACCGGCAACAAGACGCGGCTGGCGGCAGTGGCAGGTGATGCCGGCTGCCACGCCTGTCACACCCACATGAGCTGCACCGAACGCTGCCCCAAGCAGTTGTCGCCGACGGCGGGGATCGCCGGATTGAAACGGGCGGTATTGACGGCAGCGCTGAAGGGCGAGCTATGAATGCAGCGATGAGGGCGTGGGAGCGCGCATGAACGTTCGTGCCCAAGCCCTGCTGTGGGTCGCGCAGCGTTACAGCGCGATGGTGCTGGCGCTATGCGTGATTGTGCATCTGATCACCATGATCTACGCCGTGCGTAACGGCCTTTCCGCTGCGGAGATCCTCGGCCGCACGCGTGGCAATACGGCATGGGCGGGCTTCTACGCGCTGTTTGTCGCGGCGGTGGCGATACATGCGCCGATCGGGTTGCGCAATATTATTTCCGAAACGCTGGGCTGGCGCGGCCGTTCCCTTGACATCGCGGTTCTGGTCATCGGCTTGTTGCTGGTGCTGTGGGGATTGCGCGCCGTATGGGCCGTGTTCGGGTGAGGCGATGATGAAGAATGATTTTCGCGCCCGCAGCCATCCCGCCTACTGGGCATTCATTGTTCATCGCGTATCGGGCTTGTTGTTATCGCTGTTTCTGCCGCTGCATTTCTGGGCGCTGGGACAGGCGCTGCAGGGCGAAGCCGGCCTCGAAAGTTTTTTGCGCTGGACCGATCGGCCGTTGCTGAAATTCGCCGAAACGGCAGTAGTGGTGCTGCTCGCTATGCACATGGCGGGCGGCGTGCGCCTGCTGATGCTGGAATTCATGGCTTGGCGCGACTGGCAGAAAAGCCTGCTGGCGGTCGCCGCCGGGGTGAGCCTTGCGGCTGGACTCGCGTTTTTGCTGAACATTGTTTGATCTTGCCCTGATTGCGTTCGGCGCTTTCCTCGCCGCGCTGGTGATTGGCAGTGCCGGGTTTGCGTTCGCGATCATTGTCACCGGCATCTGGATCTATGTATTGCCGCCGGCGGTGATCGTGTTGCTGGCCTCGATCTGCGCAACGCTGCTGCATGTGGTCAGCGTATGGCAGTTCCGGCGCGACATCGAGTATGGATTGTTGTGGCCGTTCCTGATCGGCGGCGTGCTGGGCGTGCCGCTTGGCGCGCTGGCGCTGCGCTATGTCGATACGCTGCTGTTCCGCCACATGTTTGGCGCGTTCATGATCGCGTACGGCGGCTATATGCTGTTGCGGCCGCGGTTGCCGGTGGTGACTCTGGGACCTGCGGCTGCGCGCATTGCCGATGCCGCGGTGGGCTGGGTTAGCGGGATCCTGGGCGGGCTGGCGATGTTGCACGGCACGCTGACCACGATCTGGTGCGGCTTGCGCGGCTGGGACAAGCGTAAAAGCCGCTGTGTGTACCAGCCGTATATCGGGTTTACCGCGATTCTGGTGATGGCAATGGCCGGATTCAATGTCGACATCGCACTGTCGCAACTGGGACTTTATTTGCTGGTATGCCTGCCGGCGCTGGCGGCAGGGTTGTGGATGGGATTGCGGGTGTTCGACTGGATCAGCGAGGAGCGATTCCGGCGTTTGCTGCTGTGGATGATTCTCGCTTCGGGTATATCGCTGCAGTTTTAAGGAATTCAGGAGGGAACCGATGGCGCAGCTCATGACCAGATCGCGTGGAGTGCCGTTCGCGTTCGTAGAACTGCCGCACGCGCGCAGCCAGAAAAAACCGCGCACTACCGGAATCACCATGGTGGCCGATTTCGGTCTGCCCTACCGTTATGCTGAAGACGTGGTCGAAATGGCCGGCCCGTACATAGACCTTGCCAAAATCGCGGTCGGCACCTCGCGGCTTTACGACTTGCGCTACCTTCGCCGCAAGCTCGGGCTCTATAAAGTCAACAGTATCCGTCCCTTCATCGGCGGCCAGTTCCAGGAATACGTGTTCGCGGTTTACGGCGCCGGGGCGTTACGCGGATTCCTCACCGAAGCGAAGCGCGTCGGTTTCGATGTCGTGGAGATCTCGGATAACTGCGTGCCGCTTACCGACAGGCAGCGTTTCGAGCAGATCAGGCTCGCCGTTGATTGCGGACTGGCGGTATTCGGTGAAGTCGGTTCCAAGGATATGAAGAACGATGCCGGACTGCTCATCCGGCAGGCCGAAGTCTGCTTCAAGGCCGGCGCCGAACTGGTGCTGGTCGAGGCGGCCGAGCTGATCGAAAACGGCAAGCCAAAAATGAAGCTCATCAACGGCATACGGCACGGGCTCGACATGGCCAAGGTTTTGATCGAGTTGCCCGGGCCGTGGATACCCGGGGTTACGCTGTCGGCGGTCGAGGATATGAAGAAATTCCTGGTCTCGGAATTTGGTCCCGACGTCAACATCGCCAACGTCATGCCGCAGGACATCCTGGAGACCGAGGCGCTGCGCGTCGGCCTGGGCGTGGTGGGGCCGCAATCCGCGGCAAAAACCCCCAAGTCCGGTAAACGCCAATAACCATAACTGGAGCAACAGCGTGGCACGAAAACCCAATCTACTGGTCATCCTGATCGACGATCTGCGTTACGACGAGTTCGGCGCCGGCGGCCATCCTTATATGAAAACGCCGTGCATCGACCGCATCGCGCACGAGGGCGCGCTGTTCGAGCGCGCGTTCCACACCACGCCCATCTGTTCGCCGAATCGCGCTTCCATCCTCAGCGGTCAGTACGCGAGCCGCCACGGCATCATCGACAACGTCGCGCGCGATCTGGCAAGCCACCGCCTGCCCAATTACCACCTCGAATTGCAGCGGCTCGGCTACGAAACCGCGCACATCGGCAAGTGGCACATGGGCAACGACGGAAAACCGCGCCCGGGTTACGATTTCTGGGTGGCCTACGACGGCCATGGGCGGCTCTACGACCCCAAGCTGAACGAAAACGGCACCTACGTCCAGCACAAGGGTTATGTCACCGACATCATGAACCGAATGGCGGTCGATTTCATCCGCAGCAAGCATGACAAGCCGTGGTCGCTGTTTTTCGCGCACAAGGCAGTACACCCCGACGCTGAACAGGCTGCAGACGGCACCTTCATCATGGACGGTTACCGCGCCGCCGGGCGTCACAAGGACCTCTATCGCGGCTGCGTTTTCCCGAAGAAGCCCAATATGCTGAGTCCGGCGGAAGTGATCAAGCACAAACCGGCCTGGGCCGAGGCATTCGAGCTCAGGAAGTCGAAGCAGTCGAGGATGCTGATGGACGCCATCCATTCCGGCAAGCAGGAGGAAATCCGGCTGCGTGCATGCATGATGGCCGCCGTGGACGAGGGCGTGGGTATGATTTTCGACGCGCTCAAGCAGACAGGCGAGCTCGACAACACCTTCATCGTGTTTCTCGGCGACAACGGCTATTTCTTCGGCGAGCACGGGCTGGGTCCCGACCGCCGGTTTCCGTACGAGGAGGGTATACGTTCGCCGTTCGTGGTGCGCTACCCGACACGCATCAAGGCGGGCCTGCGCGTAAAAGATCTGGTGATCTGCCAGGACATCGCGCCCACGCTCATCGAACTCGCGGGCGGCAAGCCCGGCCCGCAGATTCAGGGCGCTTCGTTCCTGCCGCTGCTGGCCGGCGGCAAGCGCAAAGGCGGCTGGCGCAAGTCCCTGCTCGTCGAATACTGGGCCGAGAATGCAATGCCG
This sequence comes from Burkholderiales bacterium, assembly GCA_919902235.1. Taxonomy (GTDB): domain Bacteria; phylum Pseudomonadota; class Gammaproteobacteria; order Burkholderiales; family SG8-41; genus CAKKQX01. Next base: position 22,202 of record CAKKQX010000236.1, on the reverse strand, counting down.
TGGCTCGTCGGCATGACCTACAAGTGCGTGCGCACTGACCGCTACAAGTACATCCGCTGGATAAACCGCAATCGCAACGGCGAACTCGACGAACTTTACGATCTTGAACGCGATCCGCACGAGATCAACAACGTCATCAAGCGTCCTGCGTACCGCGCAATTCGGGATAAAATGCAGCGTAATCTGCGCAGTTTGGTCACCGCTGCGCTGGGGCTGTAGCGCCTTGCTGCGGGCAGGTGAATGGGGTAAGGTGTTCGGTGGGAAGTCTTTGATTAAAACCACAATTTAGGAGGGGAAGCATGCACACTGCAAAATTTCTGGGACTGGCGTTGGCGCTCAGTGCTGCGTTTTCAGCCCACGCCCAAAACTATCCCAGCAAGCCGGTACGCATCATCGTGCCGTTTGCGCCCGGCGGCGCCACCGACATCGTGACGCGCATCGTCGGCCAGAAGCTGGGCGAGGTCTGGGGCCAGACAGTCGTGGTCGACAACCGCGCCGGCGCCGGCGGCAATATCGGAGCCGATCTCGCGGCAAAGGGAACCCCCGACGGCTATACCCTGTTCATGCCTTCGGGTTCGGTGATGACTGCGAACGTGCATATGTACAGGAAAATTCCGTTCGACCCCGTGAAGGATTTCGTGGCGATCACCAACGTCGCGAGCGGGCCGCAGATCGTCGTGGTTTCCATGAGCGTAGCGGCAAAGAACGTGAAGGAACTGATCGCGTTCGCCAAGTCCAAGCCGCTTACCTTCGGTTCGGCGGGGGTGGGCACGCAGACGCATCTCGCCGCCGAGAATTTCCTGTTCAGCGCGGGCATCAATGCCACCCACGTGCCGTACAAGGGCGAGGGACCGGCATTGACCGACCTTGTCGGCGGACAGATTCAGCTGGTGACGCCCAACCTGTCGGCGGCGATCGGTTTCGTGAATTCCGGCAAGATCCGCGCGTTGGCCGTGACCAGCAAGGAACGCGCGCCGCAGGTGCCGAACGTGCCCACGGTTGCGGAAACCATTCCCGGTTTCGAAAATCTGGGCTGGTTCGGGCTGGTGGCGCCGGCCGGCACGCCTAAGGCCGTCATCGCAAAAATCCATGCTGACACCGTGAAAGTGCTGCGGAGCGCCGACGTCAGGAAGCGCTTCGACGAACTGGGCATGGTGCCGGTGGGCAACTCGTCCGCCGAATTTGCCAAAGCCATGAAGGAAGAGTCGGCGCGCTGGGCAAAAGTGATCCGCGAGCGCAAGCTGCAGGTGAACTGAATCTCAGCGCATCCGCAAACGAAAGGCAATGAACCCGGAGGCAACGCCGCCGCCCCTGACTGGAAGTCATGGGTGTAACGCTGCAGTACAAGACCGGGAGGCACCTGGTCGCGGCGGCCTGCCGGGGCCGGACCTCGGTGTGGCAAATCCGATCGCTGCGTTGTTCCGATCTGGTTTATATGTGAGGACAGGAACCAGCCCGATATCCCCAACATGTTCGCCGGGCTGATTTCGGCGATCATCATCGGGCTGGCGGTCGAAAACCTGATTTTTCGCAACATTGAACTGAAGACGGTACGCAAGTGAGGCATGCAGTCCTGATCGTGAAAAGTGAAAGATTGAAGGGTAAATCGTGAAAGTTGATCTCAAGCAGGTTGAGGAAGCGTGCAAGGAGCTTTACATCCGCGCGCTGAAAATATTGCCGCCCGATATCAAAGAGGGCTTCCAGCGCATCGACAAATCCGAAACAGATGCAACCGCCAAAGCGGTGCTCGGCACCATGATCCGGAATATCAGGGTGGCCGAGGACACCGAGAATCTGCTGTGCCAGGACACCGGCATCCCGATCTACAACATCACGATCGGCGCCAACGTCGAGGTCGACGGCTATCGTCTGAAGCAGTCAATCATCAAGGGTTGCGAGCGCGCGACGCGCGAGCACCCGCTGCGCTCGTCGGTGGTGCACCCGACCACGCGCAAGAACGAACACACCTCGTGCGGGCGCGCGGTGCCCGTCATCCACATCGATTTCGTGCCGGAAGCGGACATGCTGTCGATCGAAATGATCCCCAAGGGCAGCGGATCGGAAAACAATTCCTGGCTCAAGATGGCGGTGCCGGCCGACGGCATCGATGCGGTCAAGACTTTCGTCGTCGACTGCGTGCTCGATGCCGGCGGCAAGACCTGCCCACCCACCATCGTCGGCGTCGGCGTCGGCGGCACCGCGGATTTGTGCGTGCACTTGTCCAAAGTCGCGGCGACGCGGCCGCTCGGTTCGCAGTGCGATGACCCGGAAGGGGCCAGACTGGAGGCGGAGCTGACGAAGGCGGTGAATCAGCTCGGCGTCGGTCCGCAGGGGCTGGGCGGCGATTCAACTTCGTTTGCGGTGCACGTCGAGACCGCGGCAACGCACATCACCATGAATCCGGTGGCGGTCAACATGCAATGCCACTCCGCGCGCCGCGCGCGCGCGACTTTCACGCCGCGTGGCCTGGAGTACGGCTTTTAATTGAACCGCCAAGGCCGCCAAGAAGACCAAAAAGTATCAATTAAAAAAAGCAGAAGGCGAAAATTGGCGGGGCTTTTATGTTTTTCGATCGATGTTTAATTTTAAATCTGTTTTTCCTTGGCGATCTTGGCGGTTAAAAGGGTTTTGAATATGGCTCATTACGATTTCAACATGCCGGTCAGCGAGCAGCAGACGCGGCAGCTCAAGGTCAACGATACCGTCACGCTCAACGGCACGCTGTTCGGCATTCGTGACGCGACCCAGATCCACATGTTCGACCGCGGCCGCAAGACGCGTTTCGATATGCACGGGCACGCCGTGATCCACACTGCGCCTAATGTAAAAAAAGTAGAAAAATCAAATACTTATCCAGCTGGATACGCGCAGATCTGCATCGGCACCACGACCAGCGCGCGCATGGAACGGTTTACGCAGCCGTTGATGCGGGAGTACGGCGTGCGCATCGTCATTGGCAAGGGCGGGCTGTTTGCGGCTTCGCAGGCGGCGTTCCAGGAGATGGGCGGGGTGTATCTCGCGATCATCGGCGGCGCGGCGGCGCTTGAAACCACCTGGGTCGAGCAGATCGAGGACGTCGATCTCGACGATCTCAATCCCGAGTCGCTGTGGAAATTCCGTGTCAAGGGATTCGGCCCGCTGCTGGTGGCGATGGACTGCCACGGCGGCAATCTTTACACACGGGTAAATGCGGCGGCGCGCGACAAGCGCGCCGCCGCGCTCGCGGCACTGGGTGTGAAAGGCGACTAACCGCCAAGGTCGCCAAGAAAACTGAAACGGGTGAGGCCGGTCCGTTCCGATTTCAGTTTTCGGTAGGCCTCGTTACTTACTTGTTTGTTGCAATTTTGATCTGACGCATCTTCCTTGGCGTTCTTGGCGTCCTTGGCGGTGCATGGGGCTTAAATGAATACTATCAAAACGGACATACTTATCCTGGGTTCCGGCGGCGCCGGGCTGTTTGCCGCGCTGCACGCGCAGCAGGCCAATCCCGATCTTTCCATCACGATCGCCGTGAAAGGCCTGCTGGGTAAATGCGGCTGCACGCGCATGGTGCAGGGCGGCTACAACGTTGCGCTGGCGGAAGGCGATTCGGTGGAGCGGCATTTCATGGACACCATCGAAGGCGGCAAATGGCTGCCCGATCAGGATCTCGCGTGGACGCTGGTGGAGACTGCCGTCGAGCGCGTCCGCGAACTGGAGAACGAACTCGGCTGTTTCTTCGACCGCAACCCGGACGGCACCATTCACCAGAAGGCGTTTGCAGGCCAGACTTTCGACCGCACCGTGCACAAGGGCGATCTGACCGGCATCGAAATCATCAACCGCCTGGCCGAGCAGGTATGGGCGCGCGGCATTAACCGGCTCGAGGAGCACCGCGCCATCGAGTTCATCAAGAACAAATCCGGCGACGCGATTGCCGGTGTGCTGATGATAGACATGCGCAGCGGTGGATTCGTATTGGTGCAGGCGCAGGCAGTGTTGCTCGCGACCGGCGGCGGCCCCACCATGTACAAATATCACACGCCGTCCGGCGACAAGACCTGTGACGGCATGGCGATGTCGCTGCGCGCCGGACTCACGCTGCGTGACATGGAAATGGTGCAATTTCATCCCACCGGGCTCATCGCCGGCAAGGACACCCGCATCACCGGCACCATTATCGAGGAAGGCCTGCGTGGCGCCGGCGGGCATTTGCTCAACGGCGCCGGAGAGCGCTTCATGCACCTCTACGACGAGCGCAACGAGCGCGCCACGCGCGACATCGTGAGCCGCGGCATGTTCGAGGAAATGCGCGCCGGCAGGGTCGGTCCGCGCGGCGGGCTTTATATCACCATGGGCCACCTCGACCCAGTCATGGTGCGCAAGATGTTCAAAGGCATGGTCGAACGCTGTGCCGACTGCGGTTTCGATCTGGTGTCGGGGCGGGTCGACGTGGTGCCGACCGCACACTACATGATGGGCGGGGTCGTTTTCAAAACCGACTGCAGCACAGACCTGCCGGGGTTGTTCGTGGCAGGCGAGGATTCGGGTGGCGTGCACGGCGCCAACCGCCTGGGCGGCAACGGCGTGGCGAACTCCACCGTGTTCGGCGGCATCGCCGGCGATTCCATGCCGCGCTGGCTCAAGGCGGGCGGCGGCGGTTTTCACGAGCCGGATCCCGCCGCGGTCGAGGCGGCGCTGGCGCACTGCCGTGCGCCGCTCGGCAAACCCGCGGGTGACCTCAACGCGATACGCGAAAAGCTCTTCGATCTGATGTGGGACGACGTCGGCATTATTCGCGACGCGGCATCGCTCACGCGTGCGGAAGGCGCGCTCGATGCGCTCGAAGCCGAGCTCGACGCCACCGGAGTCGCCGAAGCGAATCTCGCGTTCAATCTCACCTGGCACGACTGGCTCAATCTCAAGAACCTGATCCTGGTGAGCAAATCGATACGCTTCGCGGCAATGGCGCGCGAGGATTCGCGCGGCGCACACTACCGTTCCGATTTTCCCGATGTGCGCGACCTCGGGAATTCACATTACACCTGCGTCACCTGGAAGGGCGGCGTTTTCGGCAGCACCACGCGCCCGGTGCGCTTCACTCGCATCAGGCCCGGTGAGACGCTGCTCACCGCCCCGCCTGAAACCGTGGTGGCGTCCGCATGAGCAATTGATAATTGGTTTTTCTGCAACGGCGGGAGAGGCTCGCTGTCCGACGCAAGTCCGTTCTTGATCAAATGGGGGGAGTCATGGCTAATTCTGTCGAATTCGCGGTTCGTTGCACGTTTGGTGTTGTCGTAGCCCTGGGCGGCGTGCTGGCGTCAGCCGCGCCCGCGCTGGCCCAGGAATTTCCCGCGCGGACCATCCGCATGGTGTTGCCGTTTCCGGCCGGCGGCGGCAGCGACCTCGTCGCGCGCATCATTGCCCAGAAATACTCCGCGCAGCTCGGCCAGCAGGTCGTCGTCGACAATCGCGCCGGCGCCAGTGGCAACATCGCGGCCGACATCGTTGCCAAGGCGCCCGGCGACGGTTACACGGTGCTGTTCGGCAACTCGTCGCTGTCGATCAGCCCGGCAATCTACAAAAATCTCAGCTACGACCCGGTGCGCGACCTGACTGCAATCTCGATGGCTTCGTCGTACCCGTTTACGCTGGTCGCACATCCGGCGCTGCCGGTGAAGAGCGTCAAGGATCTGGCGGCGCTCGCCAAGTCCAAACCGAACTTGCTCGATTATTCGTCGGCCGGCACCGGCACGATGTCGCACATGGCGATGGAAATGCTGCGGATGAAGACCGGCACACGCATCACGCATCTGCCGTACAAAGGCGCCGCGCCGGCCACGGTGGCACTGCTGACCGGAGAATCGCAGGTGGCATTCATTGTCATGCCGGTCGCGGCGCCGCACATCAACTCCGGCAGGCTGCGCGGGCTCGGTGTTGCCGCGAAAATCCGCTCGGCGGTGGTGCCGAACGTGCCGACGATGGAGGAGGCCGGCGTGCCGGGCCATCTCGCGGTGCAATGGAACGGCCTGTTCGCGCCGTCGAAGACGCCGCAGGCGGTGCAGGACAAGCTGTATCGTGAATGGGTGATCGCAGTGAAATCGCCCGAGGTCGCTCAGCGCATCCGTGCCGAGGGCGCCGAACCCGGCGGCAATACGCCGGCGGAATTCTCGGCGTTCTACAAGGCTGAAGCGGCGAAGTGGGCGGATGTCGCGAAGCAGTCGGGCACGAAAGTCGATTAGCCGCCGGAATCGTTGCTGCCATGCCGAAATTATCGCTGGATGCGCTGACCGATCTTGCCGCCCGCGGGCTTAAAAAAGCCGGCGCGTCCAAGTCCATGGCGCAGGCAACCGCGCGGGCACTGGTCGCCGCCGACATGGACGGTCTCGCGACGCATGGCGTGTCACGCGTCGCGCTCTACGCGCAGCATCTGCGCGAAGGTCGCGCCAACGGCAAGGCGAAGGCGAAAATCATCAAGCGCAAAGGCGCAACCTGCCTGGTGGATGCCGCAGGCGGGCTGGCTTATGGGGCGGCGGCGATCGCCGTGACCGAGGCCATCAAGCGCGCAAAGAAATTCGGTGTGGCGTTTTGTGGTGTCACCAACAGCCACCACTTCGGCGCTGCGGCCTACCATCTCGCACCGGTGGCGCAAGCAGGGCTGGTCGGCATCGCCGTCACCAATTCGCCATCGGCGATCAACGCCTGGGGCGGTAGCAAGCCGTTTTACGGCACCAATCCCATCGCCGCGATTTTCCCGCGCAAGGACAACCCACCCATCATCGTCGACCTGTCGCTCACCGAAGTCACACGCGGCAAGATCATGCTGGCGGCAAAAGAGGGCAAGCCCATTCCGCTGGGCTGGGCGGTGGACAAGTACGGCAATCCCACTACCGACGCCCAGGCCGCACTGACCGGCAGCCTGACCGCCATCGGCGGCGTCAAAGGCACGGCGCTGGCGCTGATGGTTGAGCTGCTGTGCGTGGCACTGACCGGCGCCGCGTTCAGCTTCGAAAACGACTCCTACTTCGAACCGGGCAACGCGCCGCGCATCGGCCACGCGATAGTAGCCATCGACCCCGATGCGCTGGCGGGAGCGGATGCTTACTTTTCGCGGCTCGAAGTGCTGATCTCGGCCATGCTCGCCGACGCGGGCGTGCGCCTGCCGGGGGCGCGGCGCCATCAGTCGGTGGCGCAGGCGCAAGCGGGGGGCATAGAGATTCCGCAAGCACTGCACCAGGAACTCGTCAAGCTTGCCCGCTGAACGCAAAACATCCCGTCGCAGTGGGGTGTTGTGAGACGGACGGCAGCAGCGCTTGGGCGTAAAATTTTGATGTAACGTCTGCAATGGAGCCGAAAATGAAATTTCTTGTGGGCATGATCGCCGCGGCCATGCTGGCGGGATGTGGCGCGGAAGTCGCCACCACTGCCGCAACCGGAGCCGCCATCAAAAAGCAGGAACTGGAAGAAGGCATGAAAACCCAGGAGCGTGCGCAGCAGAAAATCAACGAGGCGATGGAGCAGACGCAGCAACGCGCGCAGCAGAGCGACCAGGGCGCGCGCTAGCGCATAAGTCCGGAAAAGAAAAACACTGAATGTTCATGCATTGCGTGAGACTGCAGCCTCGGCTGCCAAGTCCCGACCATCGCAGCAGAGCCGCAAGTCCGCGGGTGCGCGCGGACAGCGGTCGCGGACTGTACCAGCTCCGCTCGGGCAAGGCGTTGTACGTCATGCTGACGACGGTTTTTTTTGCCGCGATGCCGGCAACTGCCCAGGTCAACGTCGAAAATCCCGCACTCCAAAGCACCGAAAATCCGCAGATCAGCCGCTATGGGAAGCAGGTTCTCGAACTGGATCGTGCGATCCAGCTTGATCCACAGAACCCTGCGAAGTACAGCGAGCGCGGGCTGGTCTACGAAAGAATGGGCCAGCACCGGCTCGCAATCCTGGATTTTGACGAGGCCATCCGCCTCAATCCGGCCGAGGCATCGGCCTTCAATAACCGCGGCGTGACTTATGGCAGCCTGGGACAGCATCAGAGAGCAATTGCCGACTTCAATGAAGCGATCAGGCGTGCTCCCGGCGATGCGTCGGCATTCAATCACCGCGGTTTTGCGTACGGGCGGCTGGGCCACCATCAGAAGGCAATCGTGGATTTCGACGCGGCCATTCGCATCGATCCGCAATATGTCGCGGCGTACAGCAATCGCGGTGTTGCGTATTCGCGGCTGGGCCAGCTGGAACTGGCGATCAAGAACTACGACGCGGCCATCCGGCTTGATCCGCAGAATGCATTGACGTTTTATAACCGCGGATATGCTTATTTGAAACTGCGGCAGCATGAGCCCGCGATTCGCGATCTCGATGAATCCGTGCGTCTCGACCCGCTTGACACCTGGACCTACAAGAGCCGCGGACTGGCTTACCTCGAAATCGGCGAGCCGGGGAAGGCGATACCGGATTTTAACGAGGCCGTGCGCCTCGATCCGTATGATGTCTGGACTTACAACAACCGCGGTCTGGCCTACGGCAGGCTGCGGCAGCATGAAAAAGCCATCGCGGATTTTAATGAAGCACTCCGGCTCGACCCGCGCCATATCGCTGCCCTTAATAATCGCGGCTTCGCGAATGCGAACCTCGGCCGGCACGAGCTGGCGGCGCACGACTTCAACCAGGCGATCCGCATCGATCCGCGCAATGCCGAAGCGCATAACGGCCTGGCGTGGCAGCTTTCAACCGCGCGCGAGCCGCAGATCAGGAACGGCGGCCTGGCGGTCGAATTGGCGCGCAAAGCCTGCGAACTGACGCAATGGAAAAATCCGAATCATATGGACACGCTCGCCGCGGCCTATGCCGAAACAGGACGGTTCGCCGAGGCCATCCGCTGGCAGCAGGCCGCGCTGGCATTCCCGGAATTTGAAAAGCAGTCAGGCGAAGCCGCGCGCAAACGGCTTGCGCTGTACCAGGAAGGCAAACCCTACCGCAACTGATGCGCCATGGCCGGACTGCGTCGCGCACCGCCCGCGACAAACCTGGCGGCTTGTTGCGCTATCCCCTATCATGGAAACACGGTGGACTGCACGCGGGTTTCGTTACTTTCTTTTTTCGCCAGGCGTTGCGCACAACCGGACTTCAATTTTTGACTGGCTTTGCATCCACTTTTAACGCGCTGCGCCATCGCGATTTTCGCTGGCTGTGGGCGGGGACGTTCTTTACCACCGGCGCGCAGTGGATACAGCAGGCCACGCTGGGCTGGGTGGTGTACTCGCTAACCGGGTCCGGCGCCTTGCTGGGTGCCGTGCTCGGGGTGCGCGCCATTCCCATGCTGTTGCTGGCGCCGGTTAGCGGGCTGGTGGCCGATCGCATGGACCGCAGGCACGCGCTTGCCGCAAGCCAGCTGCTGCTGTTCGCCATATCGGCGCTGCTCGCCGCGCTGCTTGCGTACGATCTGGTTCGGGTATGGCATTTTTTTGTTTTTTCGCTGCTGTCCGGCGTCGGCGCGGTGTTCGATCGCACGCTGCGCAGCGCGCTGGTTTTCACCAGCGTGCCGCGAAACGAGGCTGCTCACGCAGTTGCGCTCAACAGCATAGCCTTCAGCGTCATGCGCGCCGTCGGCCCCGGCGTCGCCGGGTTGCTGATTGCGGCGGTGGGTGCCGCGCTGAATTTCGGCATCCAGGCGCTGCTTTATCTCGGGGTGACAGCCAGTGCGCTCATGGTGAGCGCCGCGCGGCCGGCAGCTTACGCCCGGGTGCGCGGCACGGCATGGGAAGACATGAAAGAAGGCGTGCGTTTTGCCATGACTGATCCGGTAGCGCGCATGATGCTGGTGCTGGGACTGGTGCCGCCGCTGCTGCTTATTCCTTCGTTCAGCGCGTTGATGCCGCTGTTCGCGGTGGATGTTTTCCGCAGCGGTCCCGAAACACTCGGTTTGCTGCTGTCGGCGGTGGGCGTGGGCGGCGTGCTGGGCGGCGTCGCCGCGGTGGGGATGACGCGCTACGACCGCGTGGCGCTGGTGCAGACGCTTGCGCTGCTGGCGGTTGCCGGCTCGCTGCTTGGTTTCGCGCTGAGCCCGGGCATTATGGCGGCCGTGGTATTTCTGATCGCGGCCGGCATGGCGGAGATGGTGCACCACACGGTGCACGTCACGACTTTGCAGATGTGCGCGCCCGAGCACATGCGCGGCCGCGTGGCGAGCCTGCTGCCGGTTTTCCCCGCCTTCATCTCGATAGGGGCGCTGACCTCCGGAGCCGCCGCCGATGTTCTCGGCGCCCCGGCCGCGGTCGCGCTGCTCGCCGTTGCGGCTGCCGGCATAACCGGCGCGGCGTGGCTTCGCTCGTCGACGTTCAGAAACCTCAGGCTGTCGGGTCTGATCAGCAGCGGGGAACGTCCCGGGCGCCCATAGTCAGGCGCGTTTGGCGCCGTTGAACACTGCGGGATTCGGGAAGTTCGACGCGTCGCAAGGATGTCGACGCGGCCCGGTAGCCGGTCGAGATTTTCCGCTCTTTCCATTCCCGGCATCGCTCGTTCACGCTTGAGCATAGTAAAATATTTCATGACAACATGGTCCAGCAGGTCCAAGGAGCTCGAAATGCCCCAGATCGCATCGTATGACGAGGTAAAAGCCAACCGCAGGCAGCGGGAGATCCCGGGCGGCTATGCCTGGCGCACCGATTTCATCAAACCGCCGGAGGGCGTGAAGAATGCGCCCATGGCGTTTTTGGCGGAAGGCACGCCGGGGCGGGTGATCCCCCCTCACTTCCATGATGCGGATCAGTTCCAGGTCATCGTCAGCGGCGGCGGCGCGCTCGGCAAACACGATCTGAAGATTCACGCCGTGCATTTTTCGCGTGCGCATACGCCTTACGGCCCGCTGGTGGCCAATCACGAGGGTCTGGGCTTCCTCACCCTGCGCGCGCAATGGGATCCTGGCGCACAATACCTGCCGGAGTCACGCGAGAAGCTGAAGAGCGTGCCGGGACGCAAGCCCTGGCAGGTGACCGAGATGCCGAAGTTCGACGGCCCGGGCGAAGTGAACGTGCATACCTTCTCCCGGATCCGTAACGATGAGGGCCTTGCTGTCTGGTCGCTCAGTCTCAAGCCGCATGCGCGGACCGCCGCGCCGGATCCCGCGGCGGGCAACGGCCAGTACATCATCGTCACCAGGGGCAGCCTTGCGTATCAGGGCAGGGAATACAAGGCCATCGCGATCGCGTTCGTCAAACCCGAAGAGGGCGCGTTCCCGCTGGTTGCCGGCCCGCAAGGCGTGGAAGCGCTGGTGCTCAATTATCCGCGCCGGCCGGCGGGTGCTGCCGTGCGGGAGCCCGTTGCCGCGAAGCCGGCCGTCCAGTACCGGGTGTGGCAATGCGCGCTGTGCGCGTTCACTTACGACGAGGCGAAGGGCATGCCCGATGAGGGCATCGCGCCGGGCACGCGCTGGGAAGACGTGCCCGCAAGCTGGACCTGTCCGGATTGCTCCGCGAGCAAGGACGACTTCCAGATGAGCGTTATCGGCTGATCCCATTCAGCAGGGACGATGCCGGCGGCGACCCCCCCGCCACGTCCCGCGCAGTATCAGATTCCGGGTTTTTCGAGTCCGTCAAAGCTGCGCGCATCCATCAACAGCTCCCGCTTCATCGCGGTGGGCGCGGTAATACCAAGCATTGCCATGTTGCGGTCGATCTCATCGCTCAAAAGCTTGATCGCGTGGCGCACGCCGGGTTCGCCGGCGACGGCGGCGGCGTAGAGGAAAGGCCGGCCGAGGAACACGAAGTGCGCGCCCAGGGCCAGCGCCTTCAGCACATCGGTGCCGCGGCGTATGCCGCTGTCCATCATCACCGTCATGCCGCCCGCCTGTGCAACGATGCCCGGCAGCACGCGCAACGGCGCGACCGAGCCGTCGAGCTGGCGCCCGCCGTGATTGGACACGATGATGCCGTCAACGCCGCTGTCACGGGCGATGCGTGCGTCTTCCTTGTCGAGTATGCCCTTGAGCACCAGCCGCCCTTTCCACAGCCGCCGCATCAGCTCGACATGCGTCCACGACAGCTGGTCGCGGCGGCCGCGCCCGCGCTCCCCGGTACGCGAAATGAGCGGCACGCGCGGGCCCATGTTTTCGAAGTGCGGCATGCCGTGCAAAATGAGCGTGCGCGCCAGCATGCCGAACAGCCAGCGCGGACGGATCAGGCCATCCCAGGCAAGGCGCAGTGTGGGCCGCAGCGGCGTGTAAAAACCGCTGCGCACGTTGTTCTCGCGGTTGGCCGCCACCTGCACGTCGACGGTAAGCACCAGCGTGTCATAGCCGGCACGCGCCACGCGCTCGACCAGGCGCGTGATGGTATCGTTCTCCCCCGGAAGATAGGCCTGAAACCACGCGGTGGGGCCTTCCTGCCTGAGTTGCTCCAGCGGCGTCAGCGCCGCGCCGCTCATGATCATCGGAATATTGGCTTTCGCCGCCGCGCGTGCCAGCACCAGATCGCCCTGGTAGGCCGCCATCGCGGTGCCGCCCATGGGCGAGATGCCGAACGGCAGATCGTAGCTGCGGCCGAACAGCGTGGTTTTCTGCGTGCGGCCGGTCGTATCCACCAGCGTTTTCGGCACAAATGCAAGATCGTCGAACGCGGCCCGATTGCCGCGCCGCGAGGCGTTGGTCTCGACACCGCCCGAGACGTAGCCGAAGATAGGACGCGGAATGCGCCGGCGTGCCACCTCTTCGAAATCCTCCAGCGCGAGAATTTTGCGCAGCACGCGCGGCGTTTTTTGCGCTGGAGCGGCGGCACCGGCAGCGGGTGCCGCGGCCTGACTTGTTGGGATACCGGAATCGGAACGTTCTTGTTTGATGGTGGACATGATTGTTACTTGCATCCTCTGTTGGTGGGTTCAGGCCGCATTCTGCGCCGGCATGCAAGCGGCAGTCCCGGGCTGGGGACGACATGATGCCTCATCCCGTATACGCAGTAAATCATTAATTAAATCAATATGTTATGTGCAATTGCGGCGCGCCATTCCAGCTGCTGGTGGTTTTCACCAGCGGCGTGACCCTGACTGCAGGCGTGACGTCGAGTGCAAATGCGCTCGACGCAAAACACAGGCCGAGCGCGCAGCCGGATACAAGCAGGCGGATATTCATGCGGGTCTTTCAGGCGGTTGAGACGAGAGTGCGATTTTGCAACTCACGCGGCATGGAGACAACACGCCGCGCTTGACCGGCTATGCCATGCAAACGGCAGCAGGCTGACCGCGACCAGCACGCGCCCGCCGGGATCGATTGCAGACACAGCCATGTTGTTTTCCCCGCCGCCGAAAACCCGCTGGCCGTCGACGTCCACATGGTGATGCGTGAGCGCTTCGCCCGTGCTTCGTACGGATTGATCATCGTTTTTTCCGCTGCTATGAGTAGCGGTAAACGCCGCCGGAGTCAATGCCGCCCGCCGGGGCAAGCCAAGTGTGCGCGATGTACGGTAAATTATCGGTCCGTGCAAAAGACGCAACACCGGAGATACGGAGCAGACCACAAAATGCCAGGCAAGGACATCAGGATACGTTCAAGTGGCAGCGGCGAATCCGGCGGCGAGTTCGATTGCTACCTGGCGACGCCAGACACCAGCGGCAAGGTGCCGGCCGTGGTGCTCGCTTCCGCCGTGCATGGCGTCGACCGGGATGTGCGCGCGATTGCTGACGAATTTGCCGCGAACGGTTATATCGCGGCCGCGCCGGATTTGTTCTGGCGTTCGGTTCCGGGGCCGCTGGTGCGCGGCGACGAGCGCTCGGCGCAGCGTTCTCAGCCGCGTCTCGAAAAAATAAAAACCGGCGAAACCGATATGGCGGACACACTGGCCGAAGTGCGCAAGCTGGCGCAGTTCAACGGCCGTGCCGCGGCCATGGGCTTCTGCTACGGCGGCCCCTATGCGCTGCTTGGGCCCAAACGCCTGGGTTACGCCGCCGGCATTTCCTGCCACGGCACGCAGCTCAGAGATTTCATTCATGAACTCGATGGCGTCACCCAGCCGGTGTGCATCATCTGGGGCGACCAGGATCACGCGGCGCCGGTCGAGGTGCAGAATGCCTATCGGGCCGTGCCCGCGCGCATGAAGAATGTACAAGTGCATATTTTCCCGGGCGTACTCCACGGCTACATGATGCGGGGGGCCGAAAAAGCGTTCAGCCCGGAGACGTATGAATTTTCCATGGGCCGCGCGCTGGCCATACTCGACGGGCTGCGCGCTTGGTGAGCGTTTCATAACCCCCCTCCCGCAAGGAGCGGGTGAGAATGGCACTGATTTTCTGTCGCGAACGAGTGAATGCTCAATAGAACAATAAAATTTTCAGACTTAATCAACGATTGAAGGAAGGATTCAAAATGACTGCCACCTATAATCCCGCGGCCAGATTCGAGATCAGGATCAGCGAAGTCGAGTTCCGGCGCACGCCGACGCGCACCCTGATGGCGCGCATTTATCAGCCGCAGGGCGCCGGGCAGTTCCCGACGCTGCTCGATTTGCACGGTGGCGCCTGGAACAACAAGGACCGCATGGCCAATGCGCCCATGGACGAGGCGGTGGCCAAAAGCGGGATGCTGGTGGTGGCCGTCGACCTCAGGTTGGCGCAGGAAGCACCGTATCCGGCTTCGGTGCAGGACGCGAACTACGCAGTGCGCTGGCTCAAGGCACATGCGAAACAATGGCATGGCGATGCCTCGAATCACGGCGTGCTCGGCAGTTCCAGCGGCGGCCATGTTGCCCAGCTGCTCGCGATGCGTCCGCGCGATGCGCGCTACAACGCGCATCCGCTGCCCGAGGCGCCCAATGTGGACGCTGCGCTCGCCTACGTTGCGACGCGCTCGCCGATCAGTGATCCGTACGCGCGCTTCCAGCAGGCGGAGAAAATGAAGCGCGCGGAAATGATGCAGAAGTCCAAGACCTACTTCAATCCTTGGGAAGCGGTGTACGAAGGCAATCCGCAGCAGATGCTCGAGCGCCGCGAGGCGGTTTCGCTGCCGCCCATGCTCATCATGCAGGGCGCGCTCGACGACAACGTGATTCCGCCGATACAGGAAAAATTCGCCGCCACCTACCGTGCAGCCGGCGGCGAGTGTCAGCTGGAAGTTTTCGACGGCTGCAGCCACGAATGGGTCGCTGAACCGGGACCGCAAACCAACCGCGCGCACGAGATGGTCAAGGCCTTCATCGCGCGGCAATTGGTCGCGTTGCGCCGCGCGGCCTGAGCAGGCGGGCGCAGGCCGGTTGCGGTTGCACGCGAAAAATCCCCACCAAAAATAATTAACTTATCGTTTTTATTCAAAATTATATGATTGCCTGGGTCCGGTTCTACTGGCGGCGCATGGTCTTCGCCGTGCTGGCGATAAGCATGGTCGTCCCGTTGCATGCCCAGCAATTTCCAACGCGGCCGGTGCGTCTGGTGGTGCCTTATCCGGCGGGCGGCGCCAACGATATCCTGGCGCGGCTGCTCGCACCCAGGATGAGCGAGCAGCTCGGCCAGAACGTGGTGGTGGACAATCGCGGCGGCGGCAATACCATCATCGGCTCGGAACTCGTGGCCAAGGCTGCGCCCAATGGTTACACCATACTCATCATCGCCGCCGGTCACGCCATCAATCCCAGCCTCTATCCCAGACTGCCGTACGACACCGCGCGCGATTTCGCGCCGATCGTGCTGGTCGGCGACGGCGCCTACGTGCTGGTGGCGCATCCGTCGGCCGGCGTCGCCACGGTCGCCGATCTCATCGCGGCCGCCAAAAGCAAACCGGGGCAGCTGGCTTACGCCTCGTCGAGCACCGGCAACCTGACGCATCTTGCCGGCGAGTTGTTCAATGCCCTGGCCGGCATCAGGATGCTGCATGTGCCGTACAAGGGCGGCAATCCGGCGATGACGGATTTGCTCGGCGGCAGGGTTGCGGTGTTCTTTTCCACGGTAGCGGTGGCGCGACCCCATCTGCAGTCCGGCAAGATCCGGGGGCTGGGCGTCACCACGGCGCGCCGCACCCAGGCGCTGCCCAACATGCCGACGATCGCGGAAGCGGGCCTGCCGGGTTACGAGGTCAGCGGCTGGTATGGGCTGGTCGCGCCGGCGGCCACGCCCAAGGCTGTGATCGCCCGCTTGCATGGCGTGGCGCAAGTCGCGCTGAGACAGGCGGATATCAAGGACAAGCTGCTGGGCATCGGGGTGGAGGCGGTGGACATCACGAGCGCCCAGTTCGCGGACAAGATCAACGCCGAACTGGCGAAGTGGGAAAAAGTCGTCAAGCCGCTGGGCATCACCCCGGAATAAACAGTGCGCCGGGCAACAGCCTGACTTTTCTTTCCAGAGGAAGGTTTGCTGCGCCCGCGTTTTATGATCTTTCACTAATTCGCGACAGCGAATTAGTGCCATTCTCACCCTCTCCTTCCGGGCATGGGTATCTACACATCTCCACTACACGGCCCCCTCGCCCCGCTTGCGGGAGAAAGACATTATCATAAGACATTGTAATATATAGTCTTTTTAGCACTAAATTGGCTGTGTATGTGTTGTGTATTTCTTTTTATGCAGCCTTCTTCTATGGGAGCATTTTTTGGCCTTCGCGGCAACGGCCAAAGCGCTACGGCACAAGATTGCTCGAACATGACGGGTTCACGGTCGGCGATCATTCAGGAATCCGCTGGCCACGATTGCCCGCGCGCTTTCATCGCCCCATAGCAGGCGCTCGGGCTTTTCCCGCATGATCGTTTTCCTGGCGCGCCTGATTTCCGTGCCAGAGGCGATTGGCACGAGCTTCTTTGTTGAAAGTTCACACAGGACTTCCCATTTCCGCACGAGCAGCCGCACCCATCCTTTTACATCGGGTTCCTTGAGAACCTCGGCAGTCACCCAGCAGTCTCCGATTCGCACCGCTTTCCCTTTCCTTGATCTTCGCGGCTTATATACACCCTCTTTCCAGCGAATGACATCGCCCTGAATTGCTCCATGCCGTTTCTGCGCTAGCGCGCCCGCAGAAATGGCGCTGTTTACGGAATACGATCACGTCATTGTGCTTACATATCCGTGTGTACGCGTGTAAAAATATGCCGGGCGTCGGCACGACGTGCCGCGACGGAGTCAATTATCAGGCTTGACATATGTTGGTAATTCTGCCAACATTGAAAAGATAGGGAGAAAGATAAAAATGAGGGTGACCCGGCCGGTATCCTGGCTCACTGCGGCGCGAAAGGCTTTCGAGGACTTTCCTGAAGGCGCGCGCGAGATCGTTCTCGACGCATTGAGCGTTGCCGCCGAGGGTGGCAAGGCCGGAATAGCCAAGCCGATGAAGGGTCTTGGGTCGGGCGTGTTTGAAATCGCTCTGCCCTTTCGGGGCAATGCGTTCCGGGTGGTCTACGCGGTGCAGATCGGCGAAGACCTCTGGGTAGTACATGCGTTTCAGAAAAAATCGACGCATGGCATCAAGACGCCGAAACACGAGATTGATTTGATTAAGGATCGCTTGAAACGATTGAAGGAGATGTTGCGATGAAAAAGGAACAGCTAGAGCTTATTCGTGGCAGCGGAAACATCTATCGCGACTTCGACATGGCGGATGCTGACGTTCGCCAGTTGAAGGCGATTCTCGCCGCCGAAATCATCAAAAAGCTCGATCGGGATGGAGTGAGCGTGAGAAAGGCGCAGAGCCTTACCGGCATTGATGCCGGAGACTTCTCGCGCGTCCGCAACGCGGATTTCCGGCGCATCAGCGTCGAGCGTCTTATGACGATGATTAACGGGCTTGGGTCACGGGTCGAGGTAAAAGTCAAAGTGCGGCGCGGTGCGCCGGTCGAACACGCGGTGACGGCGTAGGGAAACGGACCCGAAGCGGACGTTGAGCTCGATCCAGATCTCAATTTTGCGCCGGATTGAACGCGATCGATATCCACCGCCGCTTCAATAAGGAACGGACAACCGGGGTGCCATGGCACAGAAGACAAGAAAGGAACATAAGCCTCAGTCATCTGAGCTTGCCGGGGGTGCTGGTTTCACGTTCGAAGATGCCGTTGGGGCTTTCTATTTCACGGCATTGCTTGGGGAAGGCTATGCGCCCGGAGTTGAGAGTCGCATAGTATGTCGTGTCACGCTCCAGCAGCGCAACTTCGGCGAACCACTCGACGACGTCATCGTCGATTTCCGCGATACGGCTGGTGAAGAAGCGCGCCTGAGCCTCCAGGTCAAGAGCGGGCTCACAGTCAGCGCCGCGAAGAGCCTCCCGCAGTCGCGCGAGTCGTTGAACTCTTGTCTCAGTGGGAATATAAAGATGGCAAAAGCTGGACCGCCACTCTGTATCGTATTGCCGCTGCAAAAATGCGTTCGCAATGGACGCGGGCGTGGCTGCTTGGTCCTCTCGGAGCTGCCACCTTTGAGACAAAGGAAGCTGAATTCGCCGATGTGGTCAAATCCGATGGATTTGCATTCCTGAAGAAGGCGCTTGTTTGGTTCCAAGCCGAGAAGACGACTCCCAATCCCAACATCCTCGCAAGCAATTTGCCAAAGGATCAGGTCATACGCGTTGCCGATATTCTCGGTTGGCCGTCCGATTTTTCCACGTGGCGTAGGTTCATCGAGTTTCTACTGGCGCGGGTGGACACCATTCCCATCGTCATCTACCCGCACATCGTATCGGTCTTTGAGGTGTGGCAGAACCCGCTTGCAGGAATAGGGTCGGTGCTTCCCATCGAGACGTGCGAAGACTTTAAAGATTACGTAAAGCAGGTTTTGAAAAACGAGGAAACGCTCTGCCGGGCAGCAGGATTTAGCTGTCAGACAATATGGCTTCGTTTCTGGCGCTGCGCACCGGGTCCGGATCAGATTGTGAGTTAACCGTCCGAAGCTCCTGGACGTAGGTGTTAGGAAGCCGGTGTTCGACAGCACCCGTGATGACGAACGCCTTGTACCAATCATACGGGCGCAATAGAGGATCAGTGTTATCCGCAATGTAAGCCACTGCGGCAAACTCGCCACTTGGGGTGACGACTCGAACTTTGTCTTTGCGATAGCCTTTTCCGAGCCCTTCAGCGGCGTCAAGTGCGCATTCCTCGGCCTTGAGGATACTGAACAAAACGCCATGAACGCGGTCGGCGGGATTCGTTGTGGCTTTAATATTGCATTTTCCAGAGCGATCCGTACTCACCTTGTCGAAGATGAGGCGATGCCTTTCGACGAAACCGGTTCCAATGAACTGAGCCGACGGCGTGCGCCCTTTCGCTTTCAGCCGACGCGAAAGCATATTTGATCCATACGCAAAATAGAGGAATGTGTCAGTCATTTAGCGGGGCGGGTGACGCGACAGCTCCGCTCGTTCACGCTGCGCGCGCGAACGCTTCCCGTACCTGTTTTTCGTGGGCGAGAACTTTCTGCACGCTCGGCCGCAGCTGCATGCGCTCGAAATGCGCCGTGCAGTTCCTGAACGCCGACAGCTCGAGCTTGAACGACAGCGCGCGCCGGAAACACCAGAAAAAATAGGCGTCGGCCGCGGTGAAGTGGTCGAAGAAAAATTCGCGGCCGGCGAGCAGGCCATCGGCGATCAGCAAATCCTCGAACAGCATTTTGTTGGCAACCCGCTTCACGCTTTCCGTCGAATCGGGAAGATCGCAGTAATTCTCGGGGCGGGCGTTGGGCGTCAGATGCGGGTGTATGGTCGAAGCGAACCACGCCATGAGCGATATGGCGCTGATTTCCGCTTTGGGGTCCTTGGGCAGCAGGCTCGCCCTGGGGAATTGGCGCGCGATCCAGATCTGGATCGCGACGTTCTCGGTCAACGGTTCACCGTCGATGATGAGCACGGGGACCTTGTGCTTGGGGTTGAGCGCCAGGAACTCGGGGGTTTTGAGCTGGCCTGTGCGCGAATTGACGTTCCTGACCTCGAAATCAGCGCCGGCTTCGGTGAGCGTGACATAGGGCACGAGCGCACAGGTCATGGGGGCGTAGTACAGCGTCAGCTTCATCTGTCGATCTCCAAGGGTGTGGGATACCCGCAATGGTATGAGATCAACAGGGGCAAATCCAGATGCGGGATGTTGCGGCGATGCGGCCTCGAGGCACACTTCCGGCTGTGGCGCCGACAGCCGTGCGCCGGATCTGCCGGCAACCCGATTGCCGGCGGCAGCGCACGCGGGTATTCTTCGCTAACGGCCTTGCCGTCCCGAACAACAAGGAGAACACGCATGGAAATTCAAGCAGGCAGCGGCGCGCCGGATTTCGCGCTCGCCGCGCACAACACCGATCAGAAAGTTTCGCTCGCCGCTTTCCGCGGCCGGCCCGTGGTGGTCGCATTCATGCCGTTTGCCTTCACCGGCGGATGAACCAACCAGGTTAACGGGTTCCGTGCGAACTACGAAGAATTCAAGAAGCTGAACTGCGAGATTCTGCAGATCAGTGCAGACCCTTTGCCCAGTCTCAAGGCTTGGGCTGAAAAACTGGGCGGTGTTCCCTTCCCGCTGCTCTCGGATTACTGGCCGCACGGCGCGGTCGGCAAGGCCTACGGCATTTTCAACGACGAGCGCGGCATGGACAAACGCGCCGCCTACGTGCTGGATGCCAAAGGAGTGGTGCGCTATGCCAAGGTCTACGAGCCGGGCACCATTCCAGAAAGCAGGGAATTGCTCGAACAGCTGCAAAAACTCTGATCGTTGCAATGCCTTGAGCCGGCAGCCGCGCGCCGCAGGGCGGCGGCTGCCGTTTGCGTTTTTTGTCTTGTCTCTGCTCGGCGTCGGGCACTTCGAGCCTGCGGCAGGCATGCACGGAAGGTGTGTCGGCAGCGTGCGGGGATAATCCCAAAAGCGCAGCGATCCGCCCCGACTGCGGTATCCGCGGCGCCTGTTTCAGTGCATCGGCCCGGTTCGGGATGACATAATTCGTCTGGAATATCCAATCCCGCTTACTCCATGACTATCCTGACTACACGGACGGCAGGCCAGTGGCAATCAACCTGACGCTGGCACTCACCTTTTTTAACTTCGTCGGCGCCAACGCAACGCGCGTGCTGCTGACACTGTATGCGCTCGAACTCGGCGCGCCGGCCTCGGCGGTCGGCGTGCTGGGCGGGCTGCTGTTCCTGTTCCCGCTGCTGCTGTCGTGGCCGATAGGCGCGCTCGCCGACCGCATCGGCGGACGCGGCCTGCTGCTGTTCGCGTCGGTATGCGGCGCCGCCTCGCTCGTGATCCCGTATTTTTTCGGCACGCTGCCCGCGTTCTACATCGCGGCGGTGTTGAACGGTCTCGCGCTGGCGTTTTTCCACGTCACTCTGCAAAATCTCGTTGGCACCCTGAGCCTGCCGGAGGATCGCGCGCGCAATTTCAGCAACTTTAGTTTGGCCGGGGCGACCACGAGTTTCGCCGGTCCGCTGCTCGCCGGCCTGTCGATCGACGCTGTGGGCCATGCGGCGGCATGCCTGATCGTCGCGTCGCAATCACTGATCGCCATCGTGCTGTTGCTGGTATGGGGCCGCCTGTTCCCACCCGGCAAACCACAGGCGCCGCTGGCCGCGGGCGCCCCGCACGCGCTGGCCGACCGCGATATCTGGCGCATGCTCGTCACCAGCGGCCTGGTGCAGCTCGGTTACGATCTGTTCCAGTTCTACGTCCCGATTTACGGGCACTCGATCGGTCTTTCCGCCTCCGCCATCGGCACGGTGCTGGCGACGCTTGCCGCCGCCGCCTTCGTCGTGCGCCTGTTCCTGGCGCGCCTGGTGAAGCGCGTGCCGGGCGAGAAACTGCTGGCGTGGGTGTTTTTCATGGGTGCGATCGGTTTCGCGCTGGTGCCGTTCTCCGGCAACGCGGCGGCGCTCGGCGCGATCGCCTTCTTTTTCGGGCTGGGCATGGGCATAGGCATCCCGCTCACCGTGATTCTCATGTTCGCGCGCTCGGCGGAGGGGCGCTCGGGCCAGACGCTGGGGCTGCGGCTCACCGCCAACAATCTGGTGCGCGTGACCGGACCGATCGTGTTCGGCGCGATCGGCTCGGCGCTGGGGCTGCCGGCGGTGTTCTGGATCGTCGCTGCGGTCATGGCCTCGGGCGGGCTGCTGTCGCGGCCGCGGGCAGGCAGAAGGTGAAAAGCCGGACCCGCAAGTTGTCGGCAGTGGTTTTGGGGGCCCGACGATTTGCGTGCGGCGTGGCGCGGTGATGAAGCCGCGCGTAAATACATATAATCTGCCTACTATTGATCTTTCACTAATTCGCGACAGCGAATTAGTGCCATTCTCCCCCTCTCCT
>CAKKQX010000235.1 GCA_919902235.1 Burkholderiales bacterium | reverse complement strand
CCATCGCGGTCGCACTCATCGTCGGCGCGCTGATGGGCAAGGACGCCGGCGTGCAGGCGCTGGGCGGCATGCTGATGGGCACCATCGTCACCGGCCTGTTCGTCGCGATTTCAATGTGCACGGGCGGCGGCGCGTGGGACAACGCCAAGAAGTACATCGAGGACGGCAACCACGGCGGCAAGGGCTCGGAAGCCCACAAGGCCGCGGTGACCGGCGACACGGTCGGCGATCCCTACAAGGACACCGCCGGTCCGGCGATCAACCCGCTGATCAAGATCATCAATATCGTGGCGCTGCTGATCGTGCCGTTGCTCTGATCGGCTTCACACGCCACAAGAAGGCCGGCGCTGCCGGCCTTCTTTTTTTGGCGCCGTCTGCGCCGCAGGTATAATCGGCCATCGCCAGGGAATCCATTCAAATGAAATTTTCGCTCACCGGCCGCAACATCGTCTGCAAAGGCGATTACTGGATCGCGCCCAACGCCGTGGTCATCGGCAGCGTAACCTTCGAAAACAACGCCAGCGTGTGGTTCAACTGCGTGCTGCGCAGCGATACCGAGACCATCACCCTCGGCGAAAACTCCCAGGTTCAGGACGGCTCGGTGCTGCACGCCGATCCCGGCTTCCCGCTCACTCTCGGCAAAAACGTCAGCGTCGGCCACATGGCGATGCTGCACGGCTGCACAATAGGCGAAGGCAGCCTGATCGGCATCAAGAGCGTGATCCTCAACGGCGCGAAAATCGGCAGGAACTGCCTGATCGGCGCCAACACGCTGATCGCCGAGGGCAAGGAAATTCCCGAAGGTTCGCTGGTGCTGGGCTCGCCCGGCAAGGTGGCGCGCCAGCTCAGTGCGGAAGAGATCAAAAAAATAAACAGCATCGCCGATCACTACGTTAAGAACTTCAAGCGCTACCAGCGCGAGTTGAAACCCGATGCGTCCTGACGATCCGCCGCAACGGGCCGCTCATTCTGGCCCACCGCCTCTTGGCAGCAGCGTATTTTTATAACTTATTGATTTAATTAATAAAATTATAAAGGCCCGGGACCCGCACCAGCCGCGCCCATTTGGCGATGCCGGCCTTCTCATCACCACAGTAAATTCCTCAGGATTGACAGGATGAGGATGCCATCAAACGCTTTGATAAGTCCCGCTGTTTTCAGTCAGACCGCGCCCAATCCCTGGTGCGCTCCACCGCCTTGCGCCAGCCAGCCTGCAGTGACTGTGCCTGGTCCCGTTCCATTCCCGGTTCGAAGCGGCGCTCCACCTGCCATTGCGCTGCGATTTCCTGCGCGTCCTTCCAGTAACCGACACCGAGGCCGGCGAGGTAGGCCGCGCCCAGCGCGGTGGTCTCCTGCACCCGCGGACGCACCACCGCCACGCCCAACATGTCGGCCTGGAATTGCATCAGCATGTCGTTGCGCGCGGCGCCGCCATCGACCCGCAATTCGGCGAGAGGGATGCCGGCATCGCTTTGCATGGCGCGCAGCACGTCGGCCGTTTGATAAGCGATGCTTTCCAGGGCGGCGCGCGCAATATGGCCCGCGCTCGCGCCGCGCGTCAATCCGAACATCGCGCCGCGCGCGTACTGATCCCAGTGCGGACTGCCGAGACCGGTGAATGCCGGCACCAGATAGACCCCGCCGTTGTCGGCAACGCTGGCTGCCAGCGGCTCGATTTGCGCTGAAGTCTTGATGATGCCCAGGCCGTCGCGCAGCCATTGCACCACGGCGCCGGCGATGAACACGCTGCCCTCAAGCGCGTATTCCTGCGCCGCACCGGTGCGGCACGCCGCCGTGGTCAACAGCTGGTTGCGCGAACGGATAGGATGATTGCCGGCATGCATCAGCATGAAACAGCCGGTACCGTAGGTATTCTTGACCATGCCCGGCGCAACACAGCGTTGGCCGAACAGCGCGGCCTGCTGGTCGCCCGCAACGCCCGCGATCGGGATGCGCGCCGCGAACAGATTGCCCGCCGTTTCGGCAATGATGCCGCTTGACGGGCTCACCTGCGGCAGCATTTCCCGCGGCACATCGAACAGCCGCAGCAATTCGCCGCTCCAGTCGTCCTCATTGATGTCATACAACAAGGTGCGCGAAGCGTTGCTGGGATCGGTCGCGTGCACGGCGCCGCCCGTCAGTTTCCAGATGAGCCAGCTGTCCACCGTGCCGAAGGCGAGCCGGCCCTGGCGCGCCAGATCGCGTGCGCCGCTGACTTTATCGAGTATCCATTTGAGTTTGGTGCCGGAAAAATAGGCATCCGGAATGAGCCCGGTGCGCATGGCGATCATCCCGGCATGGCCTTCGGCCCTGAGCTGATCGCAATAGGCGGCGGTACGGCGGTCCTGCCACACGATGGCGTTGTGTATGGGCTGGCCGCTGCCGCGGTCCCACACCACGGTGGTCTCGCGCTGATTGGTGATGCCGATGGCGGCGATGTCCGCGGCGTTTATGCCGGCGCGCGCGATGGCCTCCGCGGCAACCGCAACCTGGGATGCCCAGATCTCGTCCGGATTGTGCTCCACCCACCCCGGCTGGGGGTAAATCTGACTGAATTCGCGCTGCGCCATGGCCCTGACCGAGCCCGCATGGTCGAAAACGATGGCGCGCGAACTGGTCGTGCCCTGGTCAAGCGCAAGGATGAAGCTCATGGCATGAATATGGCGCAAAACATGGCGAATGACGAGCGCTTATTGATCTTTCACTAATTCGCGACAGCGAATCAGTGCCATTCTCACCCTCTCCTTGCGGGACAAGGGAACACTTGAAGCGAAGCAGAGGGGCGGGGAAAGGGATTGAGCGTTCCGACTGTCAGCCATTATGAAACGCTCAATAATTGCGGCCCGCCAGCATAGCCCTGCGGAATCCGCGGCTTGTGCGCAACAGCAAAAAGATCCGCTGCGTGCTGTTGTGTCAGGCCGTTTTGATTTATGCTTACGCAAAATCAGACTCCGGGAAATTTACAATGGCTTTTTACGCTTTTTATGTAATAGCGATCATTACCCTGATCCTGCATTTTACGGGGTGGCTGAAGCGCAACAATCTCGAATGGCTGGTGCTGGTGCTGGCCGCGGCCACTTTCCCCGCCGTCATTTTCCTGTAGCCGCTTGTGCCCCGAAACGCGCCCGGCGCCGCCGGGCGTTTTTGCACCCGCGCCCGCTTGAGAACCGCGCGTCTACTTCAGCAGCAGACTGATCCCGCTCAGCATCAGCATCACCGCCAGGATTCTGGAGAAGGTTTCCTGACTGATGCGGTTGCTGATGTGCTCGCCGACCCAGGTGCCGGCCCATACCATGGGCAGCAATACCGCCGCCAGCAGCAGCGTGCTGGCGGTGTAATAACCGGTCAGCGTATAGCCCGAGATGCGGGCGATCATTTCAATGAACCATAATACGGCCACCGTGGCGCGGAACTGCATTTTGCCGATGCCGCGCGCGTGCATGTAGATCACCACCAGCGTCCCGCCGCC
>CAKKQX010000234.1:1883-22006 GCA_919902235.1 Burkholderiales bacterium | reverse complement strand
GGCTGAATCGCGTCTCGCTCGGTGTGCCTACCCAGCACGCCACGGCGCGCGAGGGGCATAATCGCCTGATGCTGACCAAGGCCATCGACCTTTCGGCGCGACTCAAGCGGCCTGTCAAGCTGCCGATTTCACCGGAGGATGAGAAGCAGGTGGCGTAAAAAAGCAGGGCGCGTATAAAAATAACCGTGCACTAAATACACCGCCTAAATGTATCTGTATGTATCTGTACCGACGTTTACCTAAGGGAGGATGAACATGAAAACCATGTTTCGTAATCTGCTTGCCTCTGGATTTGCAGCACTCCTGGCAGGTGGCGCGCTGGCGCAGCAAACAGCCAGGTTTCCGGCCAAACCGGTGCGTCTGATCATTCCCTATGCGCCGGGTGGCGCAACCGACATCACCGCCCGTCAGTTACAGAACAAGATCAGCGAACTGTGGGGCCAGCCGGTGATCGTGGACAACCGCCCAGGCGCATCGGGAAATATCGCCCTGGAAATGGCGGCGCGCTCGGCGCCGGATGGTTATACGCTGTTCGTGGGCAACGTCTCGACCAACGCGATCAACGAGACGACGTTTAAATCGTTGAAGATCAGGCCGTCACGCGATCTCACCGGCGTCACCAATCTGATCCAGCTGCCCCATCTGTGGGTCGTGAGCACTACGGTGCCGGTCTCCAGTCTCAAGGAACTGGTCGAGCACGCCAAAAAAAGCAGCGCTCGCATGAACTACGGTTCGGCGGGAATCGGATCCTACCCGCATCTGGATGCAGTGCGTTTTCTCAAGGCGGCGGGCATCGAAATGACGCATGTGCCGTACAAGGGCGGCGCGGGCCAGATGATCCCCGCCATCATGGGCAACGAGGTGCAGTTCATGTTCATCAACATGGCCTCTGCGCTGTCGAATATCCGCACCGGAAGAATCAAGCCCCTCGCCATCACCACGCCGGAAAGGCACCCGGAACTGCCTAACGTGGCGACCACCGCAGAGGCCGGTTTTGCCGGCATGGGCACCAACGCCTGGAACGGCCTGTTTGCACCGGCCGGCATCCCGCGGCCGCTTCTGAACCGGATTCACGCCGATGTCGTCAAGGTGATGGAAAGCCCGGCGATGAAAGAGTCGCTGTCCAAGGTGTTCATGAAGGTCGTGATCAACAAGTCGCCGGCCGAGTATCAGCAATTCGTACAGGAAGAAATCAAAAGCTGGGGCAAGGTGGTCGTCGACAACAATATCAAGGTGGAATGAGATGGCGAGTTCAAGCCGGCGCACTGGCCTGTTGCAACAGAAGTCCCGGCCTGAACGCGATCTGATCATCGACAAAGACGTCGATATCACCTTGCGCGACGGCGTGCGCCTCAAGGCCGATATCTTCCGCCCCAGCGGCGGCGGCAGGGTTCCGGCGCTGATCAACATCGGCGCTTATCAGAAGGACAAGCACTGGGTGCCGCCCCCGGATCTGGAGGAAAAAGACAATCCGCATATGAACTGGGAAGCCGTGAATCCACTGTGGTGGGTCCCGCGCGGCTATGCCACTGTCCGCGTAGACACTCGCGGCACCGGTAAATCTCCCGGCCAGACCGATCCGTTCTCGCTGCAGGAAGCGCTCGACTTTCACGATGCGATCGAATGGTGCGCGCAGCAGTCCTGGTGCAACGGCAAAGTCGGCACCATCGGCATCTCCTATTTCGCGATGACGCAGTGGCTGGTCGCAAATCTGAAACCGCCCTCACTGAAGGCCATGATTCCGTGGGAAGGCGCTGCCGACATGTATCGCGATCTTGCCTACCATGGCGGCCTGTTCTGCTTCGGCTTCCTGACCAACTGGTGGAATAACCACATGGCACACCATCTGCTGGGGCGGCGCAACCAGCACAGTCCAGACGCATTTTCGACGAACTGGCTGTGGCAGTTCATGCGCAACAGCCTCGACAATGGCAGCTATTTCGGCCGCCAGCCGCTTTGGAACGAGATCGAAGTGCCCTTCTACAGCGCCGGCAACTGGAGCGGCATGGGACTGCATTTGCGCGGCAACACCGAAGCCTTTGTGCGCGCCAAGTCCAGGCATAAGAAGCTGCGCATCCATGCCGGCACCCACTACCATCCGTTTTATGCCGAGGAGGCCCGCCAGGATCAGCTGCGATTCTTTGACCACTGGCTGAAAGGCAAAGACACCGGAATCATGGATGAACCACCGGTGAAACTATTGATTCGCACCGGCGGGGGCAAGAATTACAAATTCCGCTTTGAGAACGAGTGGCCTCTTGCCCGCACCCAATGGACGAAGTATTACCTGCAGCCCGTCAAATCAAAAACCGCGCGCGCCGCAGACCCAGCCGAGGGAACCCTGAAGACTGTCGCGCCCAAGGCGCGCGCGCCACTGACCTACCCCGCCAGCGGCATGACCAAGGCCGGCGTTGCCTCGGCGTCGTGGACTTCCACCGCGCTGGCCGGCAGCCTGCCGCGCATGGGGGTGTCGTTCGAGACCGATGCGTTCAGCCAGGACACGGAAATCACCGGTCCGGTCAACCTCGTGCTGTGGGTGTCCAGCACGACCGAGGACATGGACATTTTCGCCACCATCCGCAACATCGGCCCTGACGGCAAAGACATCTGGGAAATCGGCCAGCAGCAGCAAAACGTGCCCGTGGCCAAGGGCTGGCTGCGGGCCTCGCACCGCAAACTCGACAAAAAATTGTCGCTGCCCTACCGCCCCTATCACTCGCACGATGGGCGCCAGTGGCTAAAGCCCGGCGAAGTGGTGCAGGTGCAGGTTGAAGTGTGGCCGACCTGCATGGTGTTCAAAAAAGGGCATCGCCTGCGTCTCGACATACAGCCCCGCGACGGCGTCGGCAGCGCCCCCTACACACACTACAGCGCGGACTATAATGTCGGCGATAATACAATCCACACCGGCGGCGGCACGGCTTCCCATCTGCTGCTGCCGGTGATCCCCGGCCGCTGATTGCGAAACCAAACAACCACAGGAGGACGAGACATGAAGGTCAGACCCGGAATAAAAGCACTGCTGTGTGGCATCACCTGCGCGTTTTCGGCAGCGGTACTGGCACAGTCTGATTATCCAAACCGGCCGGTACGCATGATCGTGCCTTTCGCGCCTGGCGGCGCATCCGATTTTGTCGGCCGCATTCTGCAGCCGGCAATGTCGGAATTGCTTCGGCAGCAGGTGGTGGTCGACAACCGGCCCGGTGCTGCCGGCAACATTGGCGTCGAAACGGCGGTACGGGCCAGCGCCGACGGCTATACCTTCCTGCTGGGCAATGTTGGTACGATGGCAATCAACCCGAGCTACTACACAAAATTCCCGTACCGGCCGCTGAAGGATCTGATCCCGATCACGCAGGTGGTGGATGTTCCCGGAAGCCTGGTCGTGCATCCCTCTTTGCCCGTTAAATCGGTAAAGGATCTTGTCGCGCATCTCAAAGCCAATTCAGGCAAGCTGAACTATGGCTCTCCCGCGCCGAGCAGCGCCAATAGCCTGGAAATGCTCATGTTCCTCAATGCCAACGGCGCCAAAGCAACGGAAGTTCCTTACAAGGGCGGCGCCGGCCCCGCAACGATAGGCCTGCTTTCCAATGAAGTGCAGATGATGTTCGTGACCTTTTCTTCGGCACTGCCCCACGTCAAGCAGGACAGGATGCGCATGGTCGGCGTGATTGCGCCCGAACGCAACCCCGCCCTGCCCGACGTCCCGACGATGCGCGAGCAGGGATTTGATATGACCGTGGGCTCCTGGCAGGGGCTGTTCGTGCCGAAAGACACGCCGCGTCCGATCGTCAGCAAACTGCTCCAGGTCGGCCAGGACACCATGAAAAACCCGCAGGTCCGCAAACGGCTCGCCGACGGCGGCGTAAGCATTGTTGTTAGCAAATCGTCCGCGGATTTCGTAAAATTCGTCAAGGATGAAACTGATCGTTTTGGCAAGGTCATTAAGGACGCAAACATCCAGGCGCAATAAGCGCTGAACAACAAGAAGATACGTTTTATTGGTTTTTATTACTGGAGAGCACAATGGCAAATGTAGGCATGGTCGGACTGGATTGGCAGGAGCGCATCAACTGGGACCGGTTGCGCAAGTATCGCCTCGAACGCGCGCGCGCGAGCATGAAGGCGCACGGCCTCGGCGCAATGCTGCTTATGTACGATGAAAACGTCCGCTATGTGACCAGCACGCTGACCCCGGGCTGGAACCGCCTCAAACCCGGTCTGCGTTATGCCCTGTTGTGCGGCGACGACGCGCCGGTGCTGTTCGAGCAGGGCGACATCGGTGTGCACATTGCCAAGCACTCGCCGTGGATTCCCAAGGAAAACATCCGCTACTCCTACGCCTGGATCAAGGGCGCCGCTGGCCCCGCCTCGCTGTCGCAGGTGACCAAGTTCACCAATGCCATCAAGAAGGAGATGAAGAAAAGCGGCGTAGACGGCCAGAAGCTGGGAGTCGATTTCATCGACATCAATATGATCCAGATTTTCAAGGACGCGAAAATCGAATGGACCGACGGCATGACGCCGATGATGGAAGCGCGCGCGGTCAAGAACCAGGACGAGCACGAATGCATGCGCCAGGTCGGCGCCATCGGTGACGCCGCGCACTGGGAATTCATGAAGTTCCTCAAACCGGGGCTCACTGAAAACCAGCTGACCGCGCACATCATGCAGTTCCTCTACAACATTCCCGGCATGGAGGACGTGGAGGACGTGATCGTGTCCTCGGGCCTCAATACCTGGCCCAACTGGCGCAATTTCTCCGACCGCATCATCAAGCCGGGCGACATGGTGTTCATGGACCTCGCTGCGCTGACCTGGAATGGCTACAAGTCGTGTTACTACCGCACCTACATGGTGGGTCGCGAACCGAATCAGGAGCAAAAAGACGTCTACGCACTGGCGCTGGGCTGGCTCTATGACTCGATCAAGGCGGTCAAGGTCGGCACCACCACGCGCGAGATCGCAATGAAATGGCCTTCAGCGAAGGAAACCTGGGGTTACGAGGAAGAAGACCAGGCCGCCGCCAACCTGTGGGGCCATGGACTGGGCCTCGCGCAGTACGACCAGCCGGTGATTTCGCGCATCTGGTCGCTCGACCATCCGATCGAAATCAAGGAAGGCATGGTGTTCGCGCTGGAAACCCAGCACGGCAAGGTGCACCAGTGGGGCGTGCGCATCGAGGAGATGCTGATCGTGCACAAGGACAGCATCGAAATCGTTTCCAACTTCCCGGTCGAGCAGATCACGGTGGTGGATCCGATGCCGGGCTATTGCAATTTCGGCAAGCTGCCGGGAAGATAAGTCTCACGAATGGCAAAGACGATGCGGACCGCGGCGCTGCTGGCGCCGCGGCGCTTTGGCATTATCGAGCGATCCGCGCCGTCTGCGGCACCCGGCGAGGTGGTGGTGCGCACTGCGGCGACCGCGGTCTGCCATACCGACCTCGGCATCTACGCTGGCGAGCACCCCGGCGTGCGCTATCCCGTGGTGCTGGGCCACGAGTCTACCGGCGTGGTTGAGGCCATAGGTGACGACGTCAGCGGCCTTGCGCCCGGCCAGCCGGTCATCATCAATCCCATCATTTCCTGCGGGCACTGCGATTCGTGCCGGCGCGGCGCGCCGCACCTGTGCCGCAATGCAGGCCTGTTCGGCCGCGAGGTCGATGGTTCGCTCAGTGAACTCGTGAATCTGCCCTCGCGTTATATCCACGCGCTGCCACCGGGCATGCCGCTCGCCGATGCCACGCTGATCGAAACGCTGGCGACCGTGCGTCATGCCCAGCAGCGATTGGCCGTTGCCGCCGGCGAATCCATCGTCGTGCTCGGCATGGGAACCACCGGGCTTCTGCATGCCCGGCTGGCCGTGCTGGCCGGAGCGGGAACGGTGATCGGCGTCTCGCGCAGCCGCTGGAAGCTCGAAATGGCGCAGCGCATGGGCGTGCATCACGTACTGGATACGGGCGCCGAGCTGGCGGTGGATGAAGTGCTGCGTCTGACCGGCGGCGACGGCGCCGACGTCGTCATCGATACCGTAGGCGGCGACGCCACCCTCAAGGCCGGAATCGACATGCTGCGTCCCGGTGGGCGCTACTCCCCGTACGCGGTAAGCCACGCCTGCTGCCCGGCATTCACTACGTTTCCGCTGTATTACAAGGAAATCAGCATCATCGGTTCGCGCGCGCTGCACCCTACTGATATGGCGCCATCTATCGACCTCGTTGCCGCAGGCAAAGTCGATGTTGCTGGTTTTGTTTCGGCAACTTATCCGCTCTCACATACCGCCGAAGCTTTCGAGCAATACGAACGCAATCCCGGGCGTGTGCTGCGTATCGTAATCGACTCCAAGAGTTAATGATAACAACATGAATAAATTGATATTTCCTATTTCTTCCCGCGCAGCGATCGATGCCGGTCGCTTCGGTCCCAAGGCGGCCAATCTGGCGGCGCTGTGCCAGGCGGGGCTGCCCACTCCCGGCGGCTATTGCCTGGATGCCGAGGCCTACCGTTTGCAAATCAAAGCCCTGGGGCTCGAAGCCTCGGCGCGCGGCGCCTTCGCCACCGACGACAGCCCCAAAGCGCGGCGCTACGCGCTCGATATGAAACTGGGACTTATGGACCAGCCGATCGCGCCGGAAATCGCGGCGCAACTGTTGCAGACCTGGCACACCCTGGTTGCGGCATCGGGCACGCCCATCGTGGTGCGCTCTTCCGCCCTGGTCGAGGATCGTCACGGTTCGAGCTTTGCCGGGCAGTTCGAAAGCTTTCTCGATCTCGACAACGAGACCGATTTCCTTACCGCCGTGCGCGCCTGCTGGACTGCGCTATGGTCGACGCGCGCGCTGCGCTACATGGCCACCCACGACATCGATCCGGCAGACACCGCGATGGCGCTCATCATCCAGCCGCTGGTGCAGGCACGCGCTGCCGGCGGCGCGCTGAGCCAGACCGCCGAAGGCAATATGCTGATCAACGCCACGCCCGGCTTGGGCTCGGCCATCGCCCAGGGCGAAGTGACCCCCGACCGTTATGTGCTCAGGCGCGACGGTAGGCTGCTGGAAACCGTGGCCGCGCCCAGCGCCTATCACGCCATGAGCTGCGAGCACCGCCCGGCGCTGGCTGCGCGCAAAAAAACCGCGCCAGCACAGCTTTGTCTGACGCCCGCGCAAGTCAGCGAACTGGGCGCGATGCTGCGCAAGACCGAGGACCTGATGGGCATGCCGGTGGAAATCGAATGGGCGGTCGATGGTGCAGGGTTCAAGCTGCTGCAATCGCGCCCGCTGCATCTCGAGATCGAAGCGGAGCGCGTACCCGACGAGATGTGGCTGCGCCAGCCGCACCTGCGCGGCCAGCCCGCCGGCGCCGGCTGGGGCTCGGGCCTCGCCTGCGTGATTAACTGCGAATGCGAATTGTCGCGTGTGGCACCCGGTTCGATTCTGGTCACCAAAATGGCCGGGCCGGCGCTGTCACAGATTTTGCCGCGGGTAGCGGGCGTGGTGGCTGAACTCGGCGGCAGCACCTCGCACCTTGCCTCGCTGGCACGCGAGCGCGGCATTCCCATGGTGCTGGGGGTGCACGACGCCACCCAACGCATCCCCGAAGGTTCCATGGTCGCCGTAGACGGCGTCGGCGGCGTGGTGCGCTGGATGAAATCCGATCTTGAACGAGAACCGATGAGGCCATTATGAGTCAGCGTTTGCGCGGAATAAGCGACGAGGAAGCCAGCGGCGTCGTGAAACAGGTGTTCGATACCTCCAACCAGCTACTGGGCCGCACCGCCAACCTGCTGCGGATACTGGCCCACAGCCCCTATCTCGCGCGCTGGTTCCTGCCACTGGTCGCCGCGGTGCGTCAGCCCAAGGCCGGCGCGGTTTCCGACGTCAGGCTGCGCAATCTGGCGGTGCTCAAAACGTCGACCATCAACGGCTGCAAGTACTGAACGGAACACAATCGGGTGCTTGGTCAAGCACTGGGATTAAGCGACGCGGAGTTCGAGGCGCTGCAGGGCGAGTATTTCGCCAGCCCGCTGTTCAATGAAAAAGAAAAAGCCGTGCTGGCGTGGTCGGAAGCGATGACGCTCAATACCGCCAAGCGCGACAAGGCGGTGTGGGAGGAACTGCGCCGCCTTTTCAATGAAGCAGAAATAGTAGAAATATCAATGGCTTGTGCAATGTTTAACATGATTAACCGGCTCAACGACTCGTTCCGGACCGAACTCGAGTCCGAGGAGTACAACCGGCGCCAGCACGGCGCCGTGGGCGTGACCGCCCAGGCGCTTGAAGACTACGCCTGCCGCATTTGTTCGGAGGACCTGAAGCGATGCACATGAAGAAATCCCGTCGCAGTTTTTACGCCCCTCTCCTCTTTACTCTCACCTCTCGTTACTAAATGTCCGCCCGTATCCATATCACCCAGCCGGTGGCGGAAAGCGCGATCGCGCGGCTGCGCGCAGTGGCCGAAGTCACGCTCAACCCGGATGCGCTGCATATCGCGACCAAGCCCGAACTGATGGACGCGGCGCGCGGCTGCGACATCCTGTTCTGCCTGCTGCACGACCATATAGACCGCGATGTCATCGCCGCCAATCCCAAACTGCGCGCAGTGGCTTCCATGACCATCACGCCCGCCGACATCGACATCGCCGCTGCGACGGCACAGCGAATTCCGGTCACCGTCATCCCTTCCCTGCTGCTCGATGATGCCACTGCGGACATCGCCTGGGCGCTGTTGCTTGCGGTCGCCAGACGCGTGGCGGAAAGTGACCGGCTAATGCGCAGCGGCATTTTTCCCGGCTCGCAATCCTGCTACATGGAAGGCAGCGGCGTTTCAGGCAGGACCATAGGAATCATCGGCATGGGCGGCGTGGGCAAAGCCGCGGCGCGGCGCGCCCGCGGCTTTGGCATGCGTATTCTTTATCACGATCCCCGCCGCCTGCAGATTGCCGAGGAAAAAGACCTCGATCTGACCTGGATGCCGCTGGATGAACTGCTCGGCAGGGCGGATTTCGTTTCGCTCCACGCCCGCCTCGTTCCCGCAACCCGCCACCTGATCAGCGACCGCGAGTTCGGCCTGATGAAACCGACGGCTTACCTCATCAATTCCGCGCGCGGACCCATCATAGACGAGCAGGCGCTGGCGCGTGCGCTCGCCGCCGGGCGCATTGCGGGTGCCGGGCTCGACGTGTTTGAACACGAACCGCGACCCGATCCGGCGCTGCTCGCCATGGCCAACGTGGTGTTCACGCCCCATGTCGGTAGCGCCACCCGCGAGCTGCGCGCAGCCATGGCCAACGTGGTGGTGGACAATATCCTCGCAGTACTGGAAGGCCGGCAGCCGCCCAATTGCTGGAATCCTGAAATCTATGGTGGTAAGGAGTGAGGGGTGAGGCGGGAAACCATCCCGCTTCCCGCCTCTCCACCTGTCAAGAAAGGGAATTGAAATGGCAGCAAAAGCAAAAGTAGTGCTTACCGACTACGTCTGGGAATCGCTGGACGTGGAAAAGAAAATACTCGCGGGACTTGCCGACCTGGTGCCGCTGCAGACCAAAAAACCCGAGGACTTCCTCGCCCAGGCCGCGGATTGCGATGCTCTGCTCAATACTTATGCCGGGCCGATCACCGCCGAAACCATGTCCAAGATGCCCAAATGCCGGATCATCGCGCGCTACGGCATCGGCGTGGACACCATAGACCTCGAAGCGGCGACCGCGGCCGGCATTATTGTCACCAACAATCCCACCTACTGCATAGAAGAAGTGGCGGAACACACCATGGCGCTGCTGCTCTCCGCGGCTCGCAAAATCACTTTTTATGACCGCCAGGTGCGCGCCGGGCAATGGGCGGTGCCCCGGGCAAGCCCATGTTCCGCCTCGCCGGCAGCACCCTGGGACTGGTCGGTTTCGGCAACATCGCGCGCCAGGTGGCGCTGCGCGCCGCCGCCTTCGGCATGCGGGTGCTCTACGCCGACCCCTTTATCCAGGACGGGCAATTCGATGCGCCCGGCAAGAAGATGGAACTGCATGCCATGCTGCGCGAGTCGGATTTCGTTTCGCTGCATCCCCCGCTCACGCCGCAGACGCGCAAGATGATCAACGACGAGGCGTTCTCGCACATGAAGGCGACTGCTGTTCTGGTCAACTGCGCGCGCGGTCCCGTCATCGATACCGATGCGCTGGTGCGTGCGCTCGACGCGAAAAAAATCGCCGGCTGTGCGCTCGACACCATAGACCCCGAACCGCTGCCCGATCCCCACCCCCTGCGCGGCCGCGAAAACGTGATCATCAACCCGCATGCCGCCTGGTACAGCGAACAGGCCATGGTGGGGCTGCAGTCCGGCGCGCCCAACGAAGTGCGGCGCGTCCTCGCCGGGGAATGGCCGGTCAACGTGGTCAACCGCGCCGTGAAAGGCAAAAACCGTGCAGGCCTGTAGCCGCCTGCGATAAAATCGGCGATTTCACCAACGGGGGGATAACTCATGAAGCTTTGTCGCTACGGCAAGGACGGATACGAAAAACCGGGCATGATCGATGCCGATGGCAAGCTGCGCGATCTGTCGAAAATCATCGATAACCTCGATCCTGCGGCGCTGTCGCCGCGCAGCCTGAAAATGCTGTCCGGGATAAAGCCGGACACCCTGCCGCTGGTCACCGGCAATCCGCGCTTCGGCGTGCCCTATACCGGCATTTCCAAGTACGTGGCGATCGGCCTCAACTACTCGGACCATGCGGCGGAAGCCGGCATGGCGGTGCCGGGCGAACCCATCATTTTCATGAAATCGACGACCTCCATCTGCGGCCCCAACGACGACACCATACAGCCGCGGCATTCCACCAAGCTCGACTGGGAAGTCGAACTCGCCGTGGTCATCGGCACCAAGGCGCAATATGTGCCGGAAGACAGAGTATTCGATTACGTTGCCGGTTACTGCGTGGCCAACGACGTGTCGGAGCGCGCATTCCAGTTGCAGTCCTCGCAATGGGACAAGGGCAAGGGCTGCGACACCTTCGGCCCGATCGGTCCCTGGCTGGTCACCCAGGATGAGGTACCCGACCCGCAGAATCTCGACATGTGGCTGGACGTCAACGGCAGACGCATGCAGTCGGGCAACACCCGCACCATGGTCTTCGGCGTGCGCAAGCTGGTTTCGTATTGCAGTCACTACATGACCTTGCTGCCCGGCGACATCATCTGCACCGGCACCCCGCCCGGCGTCGGCATGGGCGTGAAACCGAACCCGGTGTGGCTCAAGCCGGGCGACGTCGTCACCCTCGGCATCCAGGGCCTGGGTGCGCAGCGGCAGAACATTGTCACCTGTCCGCAGTGATCTGAATCAGGCGGCAATAACCGTCCGCAGCCGGATCAAAGCACCGCGCTGCCATAAAAAACGGCGAACCATGAAGGTTCGCCGTTTTTTTGTTTGGCAGGATCTGAAATTTTCCGGCGGCAGTCTTACAGCGCGCGCTCCAGTTGCTCGCGCTGTTCGGTCATCTCGCGCGGCAGACGGCTGTGCAGCTTACCGAACAATTCCGCGTGATCTTTGAGTTCCTCGCGCCACAGCTTGGAGTCAATCGCGGACAGCTTGGCATAGGTGTCGCGGCTGACCTTATCCAGTCCCTGCCACTCCAGATCCTCGTAGCGCGGCATGCGGCCTATCGGGGTGTCCGTCGCGCCAGCCTTGCCTTCGCAGCGCTCGACAATCCATTTCAGCACGCGCATGTTCTCGCCGAAACCGGGCCACAGGAACTTGCCGTTCTCGTCGCGCCTGAACCAGTTGACGCTGAATATGCGCGGCGCATGCTGCAGCGCGCTGCCCACTTTCAGCCAGTGCCGGAAATAATCCCCGAAGTGATAGCCGCAGAACGGCAGCATCGCGAAGGGATCACGCCGCACCACGCCGACCTTGCCGGTGATGGCAGCGGTGGTTTCGGAAGCCATGGTCGCCGCCAGGTAAACGCCGTGCGTCCAGTCCTTGGCTTCGATCACCAGCGGCACCGTGGTGGCGCGGCGGCCGCCGAACAGAAAAGCGCTGATCGGCACGCCGTCGGGATTTTCCCAGTCCGGGTCGACCGACGGGATGCGGGTGGTGGCTACGGTGAAGCGCGAATTGGGGTGCGCCGCAAGGCGGCCGCTGTCGGGCGTCCACGGCCTGCCCTGCCAGTCGGTGAGTTCTTTGGGCGGCGTCCTGGTCATGCCCTCCCACCACACGTCGCCGTCGGGCGTCAGTGCGACGTTCGTGAATATAGTGTCGCTTTTCACTGCCGCCATGCAGTTGGTGTTGGTTTCGTCCGAGGTGCCCGGGGCGACGCCGAAAGCACCCGCCTCGGGGTTGATGGCGTACAGGCGCCCGTCCCTGCCGGGCTTGATCCAGGCGATGTCCTCGCCGATGGTGGTCACTTTCCAGCCCTCGAGCGCTGCCGGCGGAATCAGCATCGCCAGATTGGTCTTGCCGCAGGCGCTGGGAAACGCGGCGGCGATGTAATGCTTTTTGCCGCCCGGCGGCTGGATGCCGAGGATCAGCATATGCTCGGCCAGCCAGCCCTGCTCGCGCGCCATGATCGATGCGATGCGCAGCGCGAAGCATTTTTTACCGAGCAGCGCATTGCCGCCGTAGCCGCTACCGAATGACCAGATCGATTTGTCCTCGGGGAAGTGCACGATGTACTTGTGCTCTTTGTTGCTCGGCCACGGCACATCCTTCTGCCCCGCTGCGAGCGGCGCGCCGATGGAATGCAGGCAGGGCACGAAATAACCGTCGGCGCCCAGGATATCGAGCACTTTGCGGCCGATGCGCGTCATGATGCGCATGCTGACCACGACGTACGGAGAATCGGTCAGCTCCACGCCGATATGAGAGATGTGCGAGCCGAGCGGCCCCATGCTGAAAGGAATCACATACATGCTGCGGCCACGCATGCAGCCCCGGAACAACTTGCCCAGGGTCGCCCGCATCTCGTCGGGCGCCACCCAGTTGTTGTTGGGGCCGGCGTCTTCCTTGCTACGCGCGCAGACAAAGGTGCGATCCTCCATCCGCGCCACGTCGTCGGGATCGGAGCGCGCCAGGAAACTGTCCGGGCGTTTCTGCGGATTGAGCCGGATCAGCATGCCGGAGGCGACCATTTCATTGCACAGGCGGTCATACTCTTCCTGTGAGCCGTCACACCACACGATGCGATCCGGCTGGGTGAGCGCGGCGACTTCAGCGACCCATTGCTTCAGCTTGGCGTTGATGATGTAGGCAGGAACTTCATAAGTGGGCGCGACCTGGGCCGCGGTTGCGGGACGGTTCATAAGAACCTCCTTCTCCTTGCTACATGCTGAGTAATTTTTCTTTAAAAAACAACGGCAAAGCGAATCAACTCGGGGCGCTCTGCCGATGAAGTCATAATTTTACCTTAAATCGTCGGCGGCAGCAGCGGTTTCGCAATCTGATTTCGCCATCCGGTCTGAGGCCGCGATGTCGGTCAGCGGCGCTGAAACTGGGTTTTGCCGAACATCACATCACGCGCCCTGTCGTCGATAGGCACGGCGGCATTCTCACTGGTCAGCACCTGGCAGCCGCGCTGCACCGCCGGCCGGGAACCGAGTTCATCGAACCAGCGTTTGGCGTGCGGGTAATCGGCCATGTTGATGCCACGGCCTTCCGCGCCGCGCATCCATGGGAAGATGGCAATGTCGGCGATGCTGTATTCGTCGCCCGCGACGTAGGCCGCTTCGGCCAGCCGCTTGTCGAGGATATTGGTGAGCCGGTTGGCTTCGTTGGTGTAGCGATCAATGGCGTAGGCAATCTTGTCCACCGCGTAGCGGCGGAAATGATTGGCCTGGCCGAACATCGGACCCACACCGCCCATTTGCCACATCAGCCATTGCATGCAGGTCCAGCGCGCACGCATGTCCTGCGGCAGGAACCTGCCGGTCTTGGAAGCCAGGTACAGCAGGATCGCCCCCGATTCAAACAACGACAGGGGCTTGCTGCCTGGCCCCTCATGATCGACGATGGCCGGTATGCGGTTGTTGGGACTGATTTTGAGAAACCCGGGCTCGAACTGATCGCCACTGCGTATATTTATGCCATGCACGCGGTATTTCAGTCCCGTTTCCTCCAGCATGATATGGACCTTATGGCCGTTCGGCGTGGCCCAGCTGTACAAGTCGATCATTTATCCTCCACAAAATTAAGTCTGCGTACGTGCATGCGTACGGACTGCAGGGAGCGGGCAGTATACCGTAGCCGCCGCACGTCCCGGCGGCTGACGGCGGTCGATTTTTCCTGCTAACCTTGCGCCGGAAACATCATATGTCGCGCCGCGCCTTTCCCTTCTCCCTGCTCCCGCCCGACACCCTGCCCGATGCGCGGTTGCTGTTGGCGGCACGCGCGCTGCGCGCTTTCGGCGACGGCTATATCAGCCTGTTGCTGCCGTTCTACCTGACTCTGCTCGGACTGAGCGTGTTGCAAGTCGGCATCATCATCACCGCTACCCTGCTCGGCGCAGGCGTGATGACGCTCGCAGTCGGCAGTATTGCGCACCGCTGCCGCCAGCGCAGCCTGCTGATTCTGGCATCCGTGCTTGCGATTGCGGCCAGCCTCATGATCGCTTTCGCCACCGACTTCTGGCCGCTGCTGCTGATAGCGCTGATGGGCACCCTCAACCCATCGAGCGGCGATGTCAGCGTGTTCTCGCCGCTCGAACACTCGCTGCTGGCGCAAACGGTCAGCGCACCATCGCGCACCGCGCTGTTTGCGCGCTACAGCCTGATCGGCGCACTGGTCGGCGCCATTGGTGCGCAGGCTGCCGCGCTTCCCGCATTGGCCGCGGATCTGTGGATGCTGGAGCTGAAAACCGCTCTGCAGGCCATGTTCCTGATCTATGCCGTGACGGCTTTGATCGGCATGCAGCTTTATCGCGGGCTGTCGCTGCAGCTGGAAATGCACGAACAGGCGCTATCCACCCCGCTCGGAAAATCGAAAAAAATCGTCTACAAGCTGGCTGCGCTGTTCAGCCTAGACGCACTGGGCGGAGGATTTGCGGTGCAGTCGCTGCTCGCGCTTTGGTTGTTCCAGCGTTTCGATCTGTCGATCGCCGCTGCCGGCGCGATTTTTTTCTGGACCGGAGTATTGACCGCATTTTCCCATCTGGCCGCCGCCAGAATTGCGGCGCGCTTCGGCCTCATCAATACCATGGTGTTCACGCATATCCCAGCCAGCATTTTTCTTATTCTGGCGCCATTCATGCCCAGCCTGCCGCTGGTCATTATGCTGCTATGCCTGCGCAGTGCGCTGTCTTCGATGGATGTTCCGGCACGCACCTCGTACGTGATGGCGGTGGTATCGCCGGGGGAACGTCCGGCCGCGGCCAGCGTCACCGCGGTGCCGCGCAGCCTGGCCGCCGCCGTCAGTCCGGCGTTTGCCGGTTATTTGCTGTCGCTGTCGACATTCGGCTGGCCGCTCATTATTTGCGGCGGTCTGAAAATTGCATACGATCTGCTGCTGCTCAGGATGTTCGGCCACGTTAAACCGCCCGAGGAAACGCAGCCGGGCGCTCGCCGCGACTGAAAACTAGCGCAGTGGCGGCGCATCAGGAATGTTCAGGAGCTCAACCCATCTCGCGCTTTCGGCACGCACCAGTGCATCAAACGCTGCCGCCGGCAAATGCATGGCCAACAACCCCTG
Source organism: Burkholderiales bacterium (assembly GCA_919902235.1). Lineage (GTDB taxonomy): Bacteria > Pseudomonadota > Gammaproteobacteria > Burkholderiales > SG8-41 > CAKKQX01. The sequence goes on along the minus strand of CAKKQX010000234.1, from coordinate 6,341 downwards.
ATCAAGCAATAGCTGCCGGGTCTGTTGCGCGGCGGCGGCGGCAGCCACGCCCCCGCTAATGCGCGCAATCACATCATGCGGGGTGCCTTGCGGCGCGAATACACCGTACCAACCGCGGACTTCAAAACCTTTGAGGCCAGACTCGGCGATCAGCGGCGCCTGCGGCAAAGTCGGGTAGCGCTCGCGCTCGGCGAGTCCCAGCAACTTGAGCTTGGCGTTGCCGAGAAACGGCAATACCGCGGGCAGCGCCACGAATGCAATATCCACCTGACGCTTGGCCAGGGCGTTGATCGCCGCAGTGCCGCCGTTGAATGACACGTGCACGATGTCGATACCGGCCGCTGTTTTGAACAGTTCGCCAGCCATATGGCCGATACTGAACTCGCCCGCCGTGCCGTAATTGAATTGCCCCGGACGGCTGCGCGCATGGTGTATCAATTCATGCACATTGCTCGCGGGAAACCGGTCGTGCGCGATCAGAGCGACCGGCATGCGCGCAAAAAGCGCGACCGGCATCAGCGCCTTGTCCGGGGTCAGTCCCGCCTTTTTCGACAGACGCGGATAGATCGGCCAATGATCGCTGCCGCTCAGCAGCAGCCGGTATCCATCAGGCGCGGCTTGTGCCACATGGCGTATCCCTTCCAGGGCGCGCGACCGGGGCCGGCGTTCCAGCACCAAGGGCTGTCCCAGAACCAAAGGCACTTCCAGCTGCAACTGCACGGCCAGCAATTCTGTCAGCGGCGGCACAGCATGACTCTGCATCGCCTTGAGCACTTTGTTGCTTGCAGGTGTGCCGGCGATCTCGGCAGAGCCAGTGACCGGATAGGGTAAAACCAGCGTGATCGGCTTGTCCGGGTAGCCGGCACAAACCGGCGCAGCGGCAGCGCATTGCAACACCAGAGACAACAGCACAAGGCGGATACGCCATGCTTGCGATGCGGCCGCGCTTTTACCCATATTTGTATCCGGAATGCAAATCCCTGGCGGCGAATTGCAACGCGAGTTGCCGCGCTTTATTGATCTTTCACTAATTCGCGACAGCGAATTGGTGCCATTCTCACCCCCTCCTTCCGGGACAAGGGAACACTTGAAGCGAAGCAGAGGGTCGGGCAGAGGGATTGAGCGTTCCGACTGTCATCTATTATGAAACGCTCAATAGTTGCGGGGAATCCCGGCAACCAGAAGCCGCTGTACACGCAGTCGCCGCCGGATTGCAAGGAGTGCTGTTTCCCGCCGTTATACTTTCTGGCGCAAATTTTCACGCTGCCTCTCGAGACAAAACGTTCCCGCAAAGATTAGTCGCTCCTGCCGGCGCAGGCAAGCTTGCCCGTGGTTGCCCGGAGCGCGCGGTTGTTGGATACTCAGCGCAACTCGTGCCCCCGGATTATTTCACCTATCCGGATTGCCTCCATGCATTCGATCAACACTTAGCGGGAGCTATCCAACGTGCCAACCAGTGTCGGAAGGATCACCAAAATACTGTCGAAAATTTTCCTGCAGGGTTTGGTGGTAGTGCTGCCTATCACCATCACGCTTGCCGTTATTTACTGGTTCGCCTCAACCGCGGAGACCTTTTTAGGCGGTCTTGTGCAATTCCTTGCTCCCGGCTGGCGCTACTGGACCGGCCTGGGCGTGCTGATCGGCCTGCTGCTGGTGCTTGCCGCAGGATTAATGATGAACGCGTGGATCACACGCCGGCTGCTGGTCCATGCCGAGGCGCTGATGGGACGCATCCCGGTCGTAAAAAGCATCTATGGCAGCCTGCGCGATCTCGCCAGATTTCTGTCGCGCGACGGTTCGAAAGACGGATTTCATCAGGTTGTGATGGTTTCCGTTACCGATCAGATCCGGCTGCTCGGCTTCGTGACCCGCGAGGACTTCGCCGGCCTGCCCGACAAACTTGGCGCGTCCGATACCGTGGGCGTCTATCTGCCCATGAGCTATCAGATCGGCGGCTATACCGTGTTTTTGCCGAGATCCGCGGTCGAGCCGATCGACATGAGCGTGGAAGACGCCATGCGCTTTACCCTGACCGCAGGCATGTCGAGCGCAAAAGAGCCTCTACCTGGGAACAAGGCACGACAAGAGTAATTCTGACTCAGTTAAAAGCCGCTATGCCGGTCTGGGCGCGGCCCAGCACCAGCGCATGAATATCGTGCGTGCCTTCGAGCGTATTGACGGTTTCCAGGTTGAGCATGTGGCGTATGACCGGATACTCGTCAGAAATACCGTTGCCACCCAGCATGTCGCGCGCGAGACGGGCGATTTCGAGCGCCTTGCCGGTTGAATTGCGCTTGAGCAAAGACACCATTTCCGGCGTTGCCCTGCCCTGTTCGCGCAGACGGCTGACGTGCAGGCAGGCCAGCAGGCCGATCGCGATTTCCGTCTGCATGTCGGCGAGTTTTTTCTGTATCAGTTGATTGGCAGCCAGCGGACGTCCGAACTGTTTGCGGTCCAGCGTGTACTGGCGCGCCGTGTGCCAGCACGATTCGGCGGCCCCGAGCGCGCCCCAGCAGATGCCGAAGCGCGCGTTGTTGAGGCAGCCGAACGGCCCCTTGAGGCCGGACACGCCGGGCAGCAGATTCTCTTCGGGCACGAATACCTGATCCATCACGATCTCGCCGGTCGGAGACGCCCGCACCGAAAACTTGCCTTCGATCTTGCGCGTGGCGAGCCCTTGCATGCCGCGTTCCAGGATGAAGCCGCGGATCACGCCGCCGTCGTCCTTCGCCCACACCACCATGATGTCGGCGATGGGTGCATGCGTGATCCACATCTTGTTGCCGGTCAGCACGTAGCCGCCGTCGGCCTTTCTGGCACGCGACTTCATGCTGCCGGGATCGGAACCATGATCGGGTTCGGTCAGCCCGAAGCAGCCCAGCAGCCTGCCCTGCGCCATCAGCGGCAGATACTTGCGGCGCTGCTCCTCCGAGCCGTAGGCATGGATCGGCGTCATCGCCAGCGTCGTCTGCACGCTGCACGCGGAACGGAACGCGGTATCGACGCGCTCCAGTTCGCGCATGACCAGACCGTACGCGACATAGCCTATGCCGGCGCAGCCATAGCCTTCGAGCGGCGCACCCAGAAAACCCAGTTCACCCATTTCGCGCATCACCACCGGATCGAAGCTTTCGCTGCGGTTCCAGTCGCGGATGCGCGGCGCGAGCCTGTCCTGCGCGTAGTGGCGGGCGGTGTCGCGGATCAGTCGTTCCTCGTCTGTCAGCAGCTGCTCCAGCAACAGCGGATCATCCCACTGGAATTTCCCGCCGGTAAGGGTTACCGAGGAGGTGTCTTGCATGGCTTGGATCTCCAAAAAACAAGCCGGCACGCTTGTCGTACCGGCTTATTCAGGTATTTCATCCGGTCCCGGCACCGGGCCCGGTTCAGCACGCAATTCCGACCTTGCCGGGAGTGTTTTAGACGCGCTCCAGAATTGCCGCCATGCCCTGCCCGCCGCCTATGCACAGGCTGACCAGCGCGTAGCGGCCGCCGCTGCGCTGCAGTTGCCGCGCCGCGGTAAGCGCCAGGCGCGCGCCCGAGGCGCCAAGCGGATGGCCGACCGCGATCGCGCCGCCATTGGGATTGACACGCTTGTCGTCGAAGCTCACGCCCAGCCCCTTCAGGCACGCCAGCACCTGGGTGGCGAACGCCTCGTTGATCTCGATCACGTCCATGTCCTTGATCGTGAGTCCAACGCGCGCCAGCGCTTTTTTCGAGGCGGCCACCGGACCTATGCCCATGATGTGCGGCGGCACGCCGGCCGCGGCACTGGCGATCACGCGCGCCAGCGGTTTGATGCCGGCCTTGTCGCCCGCTTCCCTGGAAGCGACCAGCATCGCGGCCGCGCCGTCGTTGACACCCGAAGCATTGCCTGCGGTGGTAACGCCGCCTTCATACAGCGAGCGCATCTTGGCGAGCGCCCCCATGTCGGTTGCGGGACGCGGATGCTCATCTTCGGCAACCGGCGGCACCGGCCCTTTGCGGTTGGGCGGCAGCGCCACGGGGGAAATTTCGCCGGCGAAAAACCCCTCGCCTTTGGCAAGCGCGTATTTCTGCTGCGAGGACAGCGCGAACTGGTCAGCCTCTTCGCGCTTGATGCTGTATTCGCGCGCCAGATTGTCCGCCGTTTGCGGCATCTGGTCGTCGCCGAACTGTTTGACGAGCTTGGGATTGGAAAAACGCGGGCCGATGGTGCTGTCGTAGAGCTTGACGTCGCGTCCGAACGCCGATTCCGAGCGGCTCATCACCAGCGGCGAGCGGCTCATGCTTTCCACGCCGCCCACCATGAATACGTCGCCCTCGCCGGCGGTGATCGCGTGCGCCGCGTGCACCAGCGCGCCCAGCCCGCTTGCGCAGTTGCGCTGCAGCACGGTGCCCGGGGTTTCTATCGGCAATCCAGCCATCAGTCCGGCATGGCGCGCCACGCAGCGGCTGTCTTCGCCGCCCTGGTTGGCACAG
>CAKKQX010000234.1:0-1873 GCA_919902235.1 Burkholderiales bacterium | reverse complement strand
CACAGCCGACGATGATGTCTTCGATCTGCTCGGGTTTGAACGCGGATTTCTGCATCAGGTTTTTCATGACGTCCGCAAGCAGGTCATCGGGACGCACCCTGGCCAGCGAGCCGGCGTGGCGGCCGAACGGGGTGCGCAGTCCTTCGTAAATATAGGCATTGAGCATGGCAATCTCCTTTAGCTAAGCATCGTCTTGGTTGCGGTCATCAGGGTTCGGTAGTGAGCAGGGAAACGCCCAGTTTGGCGCGCCGCGCAAGCCAGATGTTGGGCCGGTAACGCGGATCGCCGTAAATGCGGTACATCGAGGACAACACCTGGTGCACACGCCCGGCGCCGAGCACGTCGCCGAACTTGAACGGGCCGTTGGGATAATTCAGACCCAGCGTCACCGCCTTGTCGATATCGGCGGGCTGCGCGGTGCGGCTTTGCGCGATCGAGCAGCCGATATTGACGATCATGGCGACGATGCGCTGGGCGATGAAGCCCGGGCTGTCGCGGCATACCGTTACCGGCACGCCGTCGCTCGCGAGCAGGCCGTGCGCCGCGTCGCGGAACACGGGATCGGTGACCGGCGTGCCCATGATGGTGCGCCGCTTAACCAGCGGAAACAGCGTGTCCACGGCCACGGTGCGCTTGGGGTCGAGCTCCTGCTCCACCGCGCAGGTGGTGGCGTCCTCGCCCAGCGGCGTCACCAAGATCAACGCGGCGGCGCCCGGCCGCGCGCCGGTTTCCAGGGGTGCGCCGAGCTTTTTCAGCAACTCGGTGAGCGCCGCGTGGCCGGACGCTTCCGCCGGGCTCACCCAGACGCTGGCCGGCCAGGCCTTGGGCGCCGCCGGCTCCGCCGCCACGATGGGCTTCATCTCGGCGTCATACTCGTAGAAACCTTTCTTGGTCTTGCGGCCCAACACGCCGGCATCGTAGCGGCTGCGCATGATCAGGTTCGGCCGGTAGCGCGGTTCATGGAAGAACTGCGTATACACCGCCTCGGAGGCTGGCTGGGTGACGTCCAGCCCGGTGAGTTCCATCAGCTCGAACGGTCCCATGCGAAAACCGCCGACGTCGCGCATGACGCGGTCCACGTCGGGAAAATTGGACACACCTTCATAGGCCAAATGCGAGGCTTCCAAAGTAAACCCGCGCCCGACCTGATTCACCAGGAATCCGGGCGCGTCGGTGAGGCTCACCGGCTCGCGCGTCATGCGCCGGCCGATCGCCATCAGGGCTTCGATTACCCAGCTCTCGGTGCGCAGGCCGGCGATGACCTCGACCAGCTTCATCAGCGGCACCGGATTGAAAAAATGCATGCCGGCAAAGCGCTGCGGCGTCTTGAGTTTGGCCGCAATGGTGGTGATGGACAGGGATGAAGTGTTGCTGGCAAGGATGCAATCGGGCGCGACGATATTCTCCAACTCGGCGAACAACGCCCGCTTCACTTCCAGATCCTCGATGATCGCCTCGACCACCAGGTGGCAGGGCTTGAACTCGGCCAGGCCGGAAACCACCTTGATGCGGGCGGTCGCGGCGGCGGCGGCGTCCTTCGTCATGCTGCCTTTTTCCGCGGCGCGCACGAACAGCTTGTCGACAAAATCGCGCGCCTCCTGCGCCGCGCCCGCGCGGCTGTCGGTGATCAGCACCTGCATGTTGCCGGCCGCCGCTACCTGCGCGATGCCGCGCCCCATGGCGCCGGCGCCGATGACGCCGACGGTCAAATCACTGCGTGTCGCATCGAACTGCATATCCGCTCCCGCTAAAGAAAAATTCTGTGACAGGACTACTCCATGCCGCCATTCTACCGCCGGCAGCGGCCTTGCCGGCGCGCGCGCTTTTCCGCGCCCGAAATCATTTCGGCTTGCCCGCGGACGAGTCCGGCTGC
>CAKKQX010000233.1 GCA_919902235.1 Burkholderiales bacterium | reverse complement strand
GTCGGCGAACGACCAGTGATTGAGCCGGTCGAGATCCTTGTGGTCGCGGCGCCAGCCCAGCTTGCAGAACTCGTTGTCGGTGGAGCCGCCCATCAGCACCGCGTCGCGGTCGGCAAAATCCCGCGCCAGCCTGGCAAATCCGCTGATTTCGGTCGGGCACACGAAGGTGAAATCCTTGGGCCAGAAGTAGATGATTTTCCACTTGCCGGGGAAGGATTGTTCGGTGATGGTCTCGAACGCCGAGTGTCCTTTTTCCTCGTGATGGTTGAAGCCGGGCTTGACGCCGGTCACGCTGAATGTTTCGATTTTGTCGCCTATGGTCTTCATGTCGGGTTGCTCCTGGTTGATTAAGGTACGGACGTTTGCGAAGCAGGACTTTAGCCGCGGGATGAAGATAGGTAAATTTGATTATTTAAATATGAATGATTAAATAAAACTATCAAATAACGGCAGCTGGCCAAGGGCTGTGCCTGTCGCCGTGCTGTGCCGCCATTGCGATACTGCTGTTCGGGTTCGGCCATATAAAGCACTATAAAAACAGTTGGTTATAATTTCTTAGTGCAGTGGCCGCCAGTCTGGACGGCAACACTACGCGGTGCAAAGCGGCAAAGTTTGCTCAAATTACTATATAGTATTAGCGTGTAGCTTGGCCTGAACCGGTGCGCTCCGGTTGCCGGCGCCGGTTCAATTTTCTGATTCTGCTGGCTGAATATGAACGATACGCTGCCATCCCCGCTGAAATTGGACAGCCCGGATATACCCGGGCAGCCCAAATACATGCAGCTGCGCGACACGCTGCTGGCGGCGATCGAAAGCGGACGCTGGCAGCCCGGAGCCAGGCTGCCGACCGAAACCGACCTCACGCGCCAGACTGCACTCAGCCTGGGCACGGTGCAACGCGCGCTGCGCGCGCTGGTCGAGGACGGGGTGGTGGTGCGCCAGCAGGGCAGCGGCACTTATGTCGCGGAAAACCGCAAGCCGATGGATACGCCCTGGCATTGCCGCTTCGTTGCCGACGACGGCGAAAGTTTTCTGCCGATTTATCCCAAAGTGCTCATGCGCAGGCGCATCCGCGAGCGCGGTCCGTGGTCGGCGCTGCTCAAGCAGCGCGGCGACAACATCATTCGCATCGACCGCGTGATCAGCATCAATGACGAATTTCCGGTCTACAGCAAGTTCTATCTGAATGCCGGGCGCTTTGCGGGCATCCTCGAAAAACCGCTCGCCGAGCTCGACGGCGCCAACTTCAAGGCCGTGCTCGGGCGTGAATTCGGACTGCCGGTCACGCAC
>CAKKQX010000232.1 GCA_919902235.1 Burkholderiales bacterium | reverse complement strand
TCGCCCGCAAGCTGATTCAAGGCCTTCATCAGCGCCTCCGGCATGGGCACGCCGTTTTTCTCGCGCTCGGCGCGCGCGGCGTGACTGCCTTCACCGGGAATGTGTATGCGCTCCACGCCCGGCAGGCGTTTTGAATTGCGGATGTCGCGCGCCAGCGCATCCACCGCCTGCCTGAATTCGGCGAGCGGCTGGAAGGCTTCGATGTTGATGGCGACGATGACGTGGCCGGTATTGGTGGGCGTGGTGTCGTCGGCATTGAAGTCCACCACGTCCCGGCCCATGGCCGCGCCGTTCAGCGTGCCGGCGAGCAGGCCGAAAATCAGCGCCAGGCCGTAGCCCTTGTAGCCGCCGATCGGCAGCAGAAAACCTTCGTTGGCGCGCTTTGGATCGGTGAGCGGCTTGCCTTCGCGGTCCATCATCCAGCCCTCGGGCATCATTTCGCCGCGCTGCACCTTGGTTTTCACCTTGCCGTAAGCGGCGACCGTGGTGGCCATGTCGAGCACGATGGGCGGCTCTTCGCCCGCGGGGATCGCCACCGCGATGGGATTGGTCGACAGCAGCATGTCGATGCCGCCCCACGGCGGCAGATGGTTGGCGTTGCCCACCGCGAGATAGAGCCCGACCATGCCGTGCTGCATGGGCATGCTGGCGTAAAGCGACGCCGGTCCGGCGTGATTGCTCCATTTCACGCCCGCCCACGCCACGCCCGCGGTCTTGGCTTTTTCAATTGCCATTTCGGTGGCGAAACGCATCACGAGGTGGCCCATGCCGTTGTCGCCGTCGATGAGCGCCATCGCCGCGGCTTCGCGCTCGACTTTGATGTTCGGTTTGACGTTGACCGCGCCGCCCTTGATGCGGCGCACGTACTGCGGCAGCCGGAAAATGCCGTGGCCTTCCGAGCCCTGCACGTCGGCGCGGGTCATCATTTCGGCTATGATTTTCGCGTCGGCCGGGGGTACGTCCACGGCTTGCATCGCGCGGGCGATGAAGGCTTCGAGTTGTTTTGGCGCATAGCGTTGCATTGGTTCTCCCCTCTCCCTGGCCCTCTCCCCGCAAAGCGGGGCGAGGGGATTTATCCTGCAGGCGCTGTGCGCGTCAGCCGCGATGTTCTTCGAGTTCGACCAGCGCGCCCAGAAAATCTTTCGGATGCACGAACGCGACGCGCTCGCCGTGCACGTTCAATTGCGGCTTGCCGTCGCCCAGCACGCGCGCGCCTTTGGCGGCGATGTCCGCGGCGGTTGACTCGACGCTGTCGACCGCGAGGCAGAAGTGATGAATGCCGCCGCCGGGATTGCGTTCCAGAAACCTGGACACCGGCGAATCCGCGCGCAGCGGTTCCATCAGTTCGATTTTCGCATTGCCGAGCTCGACATAGGCCAGGCGCACGCCCTGCTGCTCGTTGATTTTCACCTCGCCCAGCGCGAGGCCATAGACTTCACTCAGCCGTTTCGCTGCGGCATCCAGACTGGGCACGACTATTGAAACGTGCGATAGACCTGTGATCATGATCGCTCCAGGGCGGGAATATCGTTGTCCTGCTTTTGATTCCTGTTAATCCTGTAAATCCTGTCCAATCAAACAACCTTCGCCGCGCGCAGCTCGGCAATGCGCGCATCGGACAAACCCAGTTCGTCACGCAGCACCTGCTCGGTGTGCTGGCCCAGCGTGGGCGGCGGCCGGCGTATGGTGGCCGGCGTGCCGTGCAGCCGGAACGGAATGCCCAGCATTTTGACATCGCCCGCCGTCGGGTGCCTGACCGTGCGCACCATTTCACGCGCGGCGGTATGCGGCGCGGCGAGCGCCTGCGCCACGCTGTTGATGCGGCCGCACGGTATGCCGCCGGCGGTGAGCTTATCTATCCACGTCTGCGCGTCGTTATCGTGCAAAACCCTGATGATCATCGCATCAAGCGCCTCGCGATTGGCGATGCGCTCTGGGTTTTTGGCATAGCGCGGATCGCCGGCCCATTCGGGCTTGCCCAGCACCGCGGCAAATTTGGCGAACTGGGCGTCGTTGCCCACCGCCACCGCGATCATGCCATCGCTCACCGCGTAGGCGGTGTACGGCACGATGTTGGGATGGCCGTTGCCGAAGCGCCGCGCTTCCTTGCCCGAAATCAGATGGTTGGCGGCGACGTTGGCGAGCATGGCGAGGCTGGAATCGAACAGCGAGACTTCGACGTGCTGGCCGCGCCCGGTGCGGTGGCGCGCGTTGAGCGCGGCGAGGATGGCATTGCTGGCGAGCATGCCGGTGCAGATGTCGACGATGGCGACGCCGTATTTCATGGGCGAACCATCGGCTTCGCCGCAGATGCTCATCAGGCCGGACTCGGCCTGCAGGATGAAATCGTAGCCGGGCAGACTGGATTTGGGCCCGGAAAGTCCGTAGCCGGTGATCGAGCAGCGCACCGCGCGCGGCGCATGGGCTTGCAGCCAGTCGTTGCCGAAACCCCATTTTTCGAGCGTGCCGGCCTTGAAGTTCTCGATCAGCACATCGCATTTTTTAATCAGCCCGGCGAGGATGTCCTGTCCCGGTTTGGCCGCCATGTTGAGCGTGATCGAGCGCTTGTTGCGGTTGACGCCGAGGTAGTAGGCCGACTCGCCGCCGGCGAACGGCGGGCCCCAGTTGCGCGTGTCGTCGCCGGAACCCGGCGGCTCGACCTTGATCACGTCGGCGCCCATGTCGCCCAGCGTCATGGCGCACAGCGGCCCGGCAAGGATGCGCGTGAGATCGAGCACGCGTATGCCGTCGAGCGCTCCACCGTGGTTGTCAGAATGCATCTAAACCTTTCACCGCCAAAATAGTTGAACCGCCAAGGCCGCCAAGCACGCCAAGGAAAAACGAAAGAAGAATTGCCTGTCTGCTACTCCGGCATGGCGTCATCGTATTCCGAGTCGATTCCGGCTGATCAAAAATGGAGAGCGCAGCGCAAATCAGCCGTCCGCCCATCCCGACCCACCATTTTTATTTTTCCTTCTTGGCGCTCTTGGCGGCCTTGGCGGTTCAGCTCTGTCTTTTCGCCTTGCGGCGCATGGAAGGCGGCGTGTTCAAGTCGCGTTCGCAGCCGTCGACATATTTTTCCAGTTCGCGCTTGGCCTTCATGCGGAATTTCTGGAAATTCGGCTTGCGCCCGGCAAGAAAAGCCGTCATGCCCTCGTTCGCCTCCTCCGATCCCCACACATGCGCCAGCAGTTCCATGCCGTGCTGCCACGAGGCGTAAAGATTATCGGACTCGGCGTTGAGCGACTTCTTGGTCATGCGCAGGGTGAGCGCGCTGTGACCCTTCATGGTCTCGCACCACTTGAGCGTTTCCTTCAGCAGGTCTTTCTGCGGCACGCACTTGTTGATGAGGCCGACCTCGACCGCTTCTTTGGCGCCGAAGCGCCGCGCGCAGAAAATCATTTCGCGCGCCAGGCGCTCGCCGATGATGCGCGGCAGGTACTGGGTCGCGCCCACCGTGGGGCAGGCGC
>CAKKQX010000231.1 GCA_919902235.1 Burkholderiales bacterium | reverse complement strand
ACGTGCCGCACTTCATCGCGCTGTCCGCTTCCTCGCCGTTCCAGCAGGGCGAGGACACGGCGTATCAATCGTCGCGGCTTAACACGGTGAGTGCTTTCCCGCTTTCCGGCCAGGTGCCGTTCGTCCAGACCTGGGATGAATTTACCAATTATTTCAACCGGATGAAAGAATTCGGCGTGATTGAGAGCATGAAGGATTTCTACTGGGACATCCGGCCCAAGCCGGAGTTTGGCACGGTCGAAATCCGCGTCTTCGATACGCCGCTCACGGTGGAGCGCGCCGCGCTGATCGCCGCTTACGCGCAGTCGATCGCGCGCTACGTGCTTAGTGAGCGCCCGCAGGCACCGTCGCGCGACGTTTATCTGCTTTATAGCCACAACCGTTTCCAGGCGTGCCGCTACGGGCTTGCGGGCAAGCTGGTCGACGCCTATACGCAGCGGCACATCGGTTTGCGCGAGGATGTGATGGACACCCTGCGGTTGGTCGAACGGCATGCTGCAGAACTGGGCAACAGCGCTGCGCTCGGGCAGCTCGCTGCAGATATCGAAGCCGATCGCAGCGACGCCGGCTGGCTGCGAGAAGTCTATCGCCGCCATGACACCCTTAACGACGTTGCGCGCCTGCAAAGCGACTTATGGATGGGACGCACCAAGACTGCCTGAGGAAGGATTCGACATGACCAGCAAGCCGCTAAAAATTGGATTGTCGCCGCGTTTCCTGCACAACGTGCCGGCGGAAATGGGATTCAAGGGCAAGAAACTGCAGTACCTCGAACAATCGATCGCGCACTGGCTGATGACCATGAACGCACTGGTGTTCATGATCCCGTCCATCGAAAGCGGCGGGCTGCTGCGGCGCGGCAATATCCGCATCGCGGATTACGTCGATGCGCTCGACGGCCTGGTGCTGCAGGGCGGTGCCGACGTGAGCCCGTTGACCTATGGCGAGATACCGCTCAGGCCCGAGTGGGAGGGCGACCGCATACGCGACACGTACGAGATCGATCTGCTGCAGGAGTTCAAGTCCGCCGGCAAGCCCGTGCTCGGCATCTGTCGCGGGCTGCAGCTCATCAATGTCGCCTTTGGCGGCACGCTCTACCAGGACATCAGCGAACAGTATGAGGACAAGCTCACGCACTACAGTCAGGATGCCTACGACCAGCATTTCCACTCGATCGCTTTCGTGGCGGGTTCCGGGTTGGCGAAGCTTTATCCGGATCTGGGCAGCGCGCGCGTCAACAGCATTCACCATCAGGCAGTCAGGCGCCTTGGCGATGATCTCGCGGTCGAGGCGGTGTCCGTGCCAGACGACATCGTCGAGGCACTGCGCTGGCGCGGCCCGAGTTATGTCGTCGGCGTGCAGTGGCACCCGGAGTTTCATGATCCCGGCAATCCCGAACTGCTGAACGGTGATCCGCTGCTCATGGATTTTTTGGCTCAGGCCGAAAAATCGCGTGCAAATGGAGTGCAACATATCGTCTCGCAGGCCGTCTAACCTCAATTGGGCTGTCATCGCATAGCGGAGGCTGCTATGATCTTGTTCGACGCACGGGTAATGGTATTTCCTGCTGCAGGCGTCAGACGCTGGCTGGTGGCTGCTGCCGCTGCAGCGATGTTGTGTGCCGGTCCCCTGTCCGCCGCGCCTGTGGTAGTGCTGACTCTGGATGGTGCGGTAAGCCCTGCAACTGCTGATTACGTCGTGCGCGGCATTCGCCAGGCCGCCGAAAAGGGTGCCGGCCTGGTGGTGCTCAGGGTCGACACCCCGGGCGGTCTCGATACCTCAATGCGCAAGATCATCAAGGAGATACTCTCTGCGCCCCTGCCGGTTGCGACTTTTGTCGCGCCCGGCGGCGCCCGCGCTGCGAGCGCGGGCACCTATATTCTGTATGCAAGTCACATTGCCGCGATGGCGCCGGCGACCAATCTCGGCGCCGCGCCACCGGTGCCGATCGGCATCGCGCCCGGCGGCGACCCGGGCCAGGCGCCCGATGAATCGAAGGCCGAAAAAGACGGAAAAAAGGATGGCAAGGCGAAAGGCAAACCGCAGGATAAGGCGCCGTCCAAGAGCGCCATGACACAGAAACAGGTCAACGACGCCGCGGCGTACATCCGCAGCCTGGCGCAACTGCGCGGCCGCAATGCCGACTGGGGCGAGCGCGCGGTGCGCGAGGCGGTGAGTTTGTCTGCGGCAGAAGCGCATAAGCTGAAGGTGATCGACATCGTGGCGAACGATGTCCCGGATCTGCTCAGGCAGTTGCACGGCAGGAAGCTGACGGTGCAGGGCGTCGAGCGCACGCTCGAAACCGCAGGCGCGGAAACCATCGCCATCGATCCCGACTGGCGCAGCCGCCTGCTGGCGGTAATCGCCCATCCCAGCGTCGCGCTGATCCTGATGATGATCGGCATCTATGGCCTGATTTTTGAATTCTCGAGTCCGGGATTCGTGCTGCCGGGCGTGGTCGGGGCGATCTGTCTGCTGCTGGCGCTGTATGCGTTTCAGCTGCTGCCGATCAACTATGCCGGTCTCGGCCTGATCGTGCTGGGGCTGGCGTTCATCGTTGCGGAGGCGTTTTTGCCGAGTTTCGGCGCGCTGGGCATAGGCGGCATAGCCGCGCTGATAATCGGATCGGTGATCCTGATCGAACCCGGCGCCGGCGACTTTGCAGTGCCGCTGTCATTCACGTTGACGCTGGCGCTGGCCAGCGCCGCCGTCGTGTTCCTCACCGTGGCAATGGCGGCCAGGGCGCGCAGACGTCCGGTGGTCAGCGGCAGCGCCGAAATGATAGGCGCGCGGGGGCTGGTGCTCGATGACCTGCAGAGTGAAGGCTGGGCTCGCGTGCACGGCGAAACCTGGCGCATAGTGAGCCGGGTGCCGCTGGTGCGCGGGCAGAAGATCCGGGTAACCCGCATCGACGGACTCACGCTCATCGTTGAGATTGAAACAGAACAACACAATGGAGGTGCATCATGATTTGGGATTATGGTATCGGCGGCATCCTGGTTCTGATCTTAATTCTGGTCGTCGCGTCGTTTCGCATACTGCGCGAGTACGAGCGCGGCGTGGTGTTCATGCTCGGCCGCTTCTGGAAGGTCAAGGGGCCGGGACTGATCCTGATCATTCCCGCGGTCCAGCAGATGGTGCGCGTCGATTTGCGCACGATCGTGATGGATGTGCCGAGCCAGGACGTGATCTCGCGCGACAACGTTTCGGTCAAGGTCAATGCCGTGGTTTATTTCCGCGTGATGGATCCGCAGAAGGCGATCATTCAGGTGGAAAACTTTTTCGAGGCCACCAGCCAGCTCGCGCAGACCACGCTGCGCGCCGTGCTCGGCAAACACGAACTCGACGAGATGCTGGCCGAGCGCGACAAGCTCAATCTGGATATCCAGCAAAGCCTGGACACGCAGACCGATGCCTGGGGTATCAAGGTGGCGACCGTGGAAATCAAGCATGTCGACATTGACGTATCCATGGTGCGCGCGATTGCGCAGCAGGCGGAGGCGGAGCGCACGCGGCGCGCCAAGGTGATCCACGCCGAAGGCGAACTGCAGGCCGCCGAAAAGCTGCTGCAGGCGGCGCAGATGCTGGCGCGGCAGCCGGAGGCGATGCAACTGCGTTACCTGCAGACGCTGGGCAGCATCGCCGGCGACAAGACCTCGACCATCGTATTTCCGGTGCCAGTGGACCTGTTGTCGCAGTTTCTCGATGCGGCGCAGAAAAAATCAGGCGCTTCCGGCTGATTTATGGCCTGGCAGGGTGCTGTAACGGGAGAAGTATTATAACATATTGTTTTTAAACATATTTTATATTCCCCGGAAAGGCGGCAGCGGAACCACCGGGCTTGCCGGCTGCCTGTTAACGGGGAAAGCACAACAGCGAAAGGAAGGAAAATGCGACAGATGAAATGGCTGGGATTGGCTGCAATGGTGTTTGCGACGCTTGCCATGGCGCAGACACCACCACAAAAGATTGCCGCTCAGAATGGCGTGTCTTTCGTCAGCGGCGGTATCGGCGTTGATTCCGAGGAGCGACTTAAAGCGCGCGAGAAGGAGTTCAATCTCAAGCTTGTGTTCACGCTCGTCGAAGGCAACTATCTGTCGGATGTCGGCGTCTCGATAAAAAATGCCGGCGGTAAAACTCTGGTCGAGCATGTCGCGGACGGCCCGTTTTTCCTGGCGAAATTGCCGGCCGGCACATACACGGTGGCGACAAGCTACGAGGGCAAGAACCAGATCCGCAAAGTAAGCGTGGGCGCGGGCCTGAAGACGGAATACTTCCGCTGGGCGAGCAATCCGCAAACTGATTATGTGTTGCCGCGCGAGAGCCCGCGCAAGTGAACAGCGAGGCCGTCGCGGCGATGCAGTATGCTACGACGCAGGATTTCGGGAGCCACAATCATTTTCATATTGCGAGAAGTGCGCATTGCGGCTTGTTCCTGCAAAATTAAATCCGTAGAATCCGGGCTGAATTGTTGCGGGCGCCGCGTATTGGCCGCGCGGCGTCACAATATAAAGACGGCTTGAAAAAGCCGGATAATTTCGGAGGTTCTTTGTACGCACTGAGTTCATTTCTGGTGCTGTACGGTTTCTGGCTGCTGCTCTCGGGGTATTTCACGGCATTCCTGATGAGCACAGGCGCGGTCGTCGCCGTCGGCGTGGTGTTACTCACGCGTCGCATGGACCTGGTTGATCATGAGGGGCATCCGATCCATCTCGGCTGGCGCATCCTTACCTACTGGCCGTGGCTCGTCATCGAGATCGTGAAAAGCGCGTGGGATGTCTCCCGCATCATCGTCAATCCGCGGCTGCCGATCAGCCCCACTCTGGTACGTGCCGCAACCTCGCAGAAAACGGTGGTCGGCGTGGTGACCTATGCCAATTCGATCACCCTGACGCCGGGCACCATTTCGG
>CAKKQX010000230.1 GCA_919902235.1 Burkholderiales bacterium | reverse complement strand
GCCAGTGCTCTAAAATGCCTCAAAATCACCCACACTCTTACGCGATGATCCAAAACAATAAGATGCGAGTGATGTTTTGTTATTCGTTTTCCTTCGTGTCCTCCGTGGCTTGTTTTTGATTTTCATCGGCGACTGATAATTTTGGTTATTCACCAGGAGTAGGCGATGCATATACGTATCGGCAGTCTCGCAATGATGGCGGGGTTATTGTGCGCGCACGCAACGGTGCACGCCCAGAATTATCCCAATCGTCCCATCCGTATGGTCGTGGCTTATGCGCCTGGCGGCACTACGGATTTCACGGCGCGCGTGATCGGACCCAAACTGGCGGAAACGCTGGGACAGCAGGTGGTCATCGACAACCGCGGCGGTGCCGGTTCGCTGATCGGCACCGATCTCGTTGCCAAGGCCGGCGCCGACGGCTACACACTGTTGATGGCCGACACTGCGTTCGGCATCGTGCCTGCGCTGTACGCCAAGCTGCCGTTCGACGTGCAGAAGGATTTCGCGCCGGTAATGCAGATCATCAGCATGCCCAACTGCCTGGTGGTGCATCCGTCGTTGCCGGTGAAGTCGGTAAAAGAGCTGATTGCGCTGGCGCGGACCAGGCCGGGACAGCTCACCTTCGGCTCGGGCGGTGTCGGCACGCCGCTGCACATGGGCGGCGAACAACTCAAGGTCGCGGCCAAAATCGACATCGTGCACGTACCGTACAAGGGCGCTGCGCCGGCGATGGGTGACCTCGTCGGCGGCCAGCTTGCCATGGTGTTCCCGACCATGACACTGGGCGTGCCGCAGGTGAGGGCAGGCAAGCTGCGGGCGCTGGCGGTGACCAGCGCCAGGCGCACGGCAGCGCTGCCTGATGTGCCGACCATGACCGAGGCGGGTTTCCCGGCGGTGAACGCGACCTCGTGGTTCGGACTGGCGGCACCCGCCAAAACGCCCAAGGCCGTCGTCGACAGATTGCACACCGAGATGGTGAAAATCGTGAACATGCCGGACGTGCGCGAGCGCTTCGAAGCGCAACATGCGGAAATCGTCGGCGGCGCGCCCGATGCCATGACGAAATTCGTCGCCAATGAAATCGCGCAGTGGAAGGTGGTGGCGAAGGCGGGCAATATCAAGGCGGAGTGATACGGTGCCCGGGCTCGGCCGCCGCACCGGCATGAAATCGCACGCACCACTACTGCGCGCGTAAAGACCACGGCATTCGTTTGGGCTACAATCGGGCGCTTCATCAAATAGACAATGTCCCGAGGTAAGTCCGTGCGATTGACACGCAAAACCCGCGTACTGATAATGCTGGTGTCTGCCATGTCGGCCGCCGGCGCGGTTTGTGCCCAGAACTACCCCACCAAGCCCATACGCGCCATCGTGCCGTTCGTGGCGGGCGGGCCGACCGACATCATGGCGCGCGCGCTGGGCCAGAAGCTGACCATGGCTTTCGGTCAACAGGTAATTATCGACAACCGGGCGGGCGGTGGCGGCCTGATCGCCGCCACCATGGCCAAGGAAGCGCCGGCTGATGGCTACACGATTTTCTTCGGCACCATCAGCACGCTGGCCACCAATGTCGCGACCAAGGCCAAGCTGCCGTACGACCCGCTCAGGGATTACGCCCCGATTACGCTGACGGCCTCGAATCCCTATTTCCTGGTGGTGCATCCCGCTGTGCCCGTGAACTCCCTGAAAGAATTCGTTGCGCTTGCGAAAGCGAAACCGGGGCAAATCAATTTTGCCTCATCGGGAACCGGCGGCGGCTCGCATCTGGCGATGGAAATGTTCCGCAGCATGGCCAAACTCGACATGGTGCACATTCCCTACAAGGGCTCCGGACAATCGATAACCGAACTGCTGGCGAGACAGGTGCAGATGACTTTTGTGCAGCCTTCGATCACCATCGCCCACGCCAAGGCCGGCAAGCTCAGGGTGCTGGCCGTGACCAGCAAGCAGCGCCTGGCATCGTGGAAAGACGCCCCGCCCATTGCGGATGCAGTGCCTGGTTACGAAGCCACATCGTGGCAGGGCGTGGTGGCACCCGCCAAAACGCCCCGACCGGTCATAGACAGATTGCATGCGGAAATCGTCAAGGCGCTGAATGCGCCGGATCTCCATGGGCGGCTTATCGCCGAAGGCACCGAAATCGGCGGCATTTCCCCGGAAGCCTTCACACGCCATATCCGCGATGAAATCGCGAAATGGACAAAAGTGGTGAAGGACGCGAATATCCAGGTGGAGTGAGGAGCGGGGCGGGGAGTGCAAGTCGCCCGTCTCCCGCGGCTAAAATGCAAAACGGGCGCAATGCCCGTTTTTGTTCTGGCGGAGAGGGCGGGATTCGAACCCGCGGTACGGTTTTCACCGTACACACGCTTTCCAGGCGTGCGACTTAAACCACTCATCCACCTCTCCGGAAGGCGCGCATTCTAGCATACCGCGGCAACCAGCCGTGCCGGGAAAAAACAAGGCCCGCCGTAGCGGGCCTTGTCCGTTGCCGCGACCGGGAAACTCAGGTCGCTTCGGTCGAGATATCGCCGCGCAGGTGCGGATAACGCACATGCTCGACCAGTTCCTGCACGTCTTTCTCCGGCGCCGGCGTGAGCAGGCTCACGATGACAATCACCGCCATGCCGAGCGGCAGCCCAAAGACCCCGGCCGAGATCGGATTGATGCCCATGATCATGAAATCGGAGATCGGACGGGTCACGCCGAACAGATCACGCAGGAAGGGGTAGGTCGTGATCATGTAGTAGGCGCAGAAGCCCACGCCCGCGGACACGCCCGCGATCGCTCCCCACTTGTTGGCGCGCTTCCAGAAGATGCCGAGGACCAGCGCCGGGAAGAACGATGAGGCTGCCAGCGAGAACGCCGCGCCGACCAGGAACAGGATGTTCCCGGGTTTTAGCGACGCCGTGTAGGCCGCGATCAACGCCACTACCAGCAGCAGCGCCTTGGATACCGACACGCGGCGCGCGGTGGACGCATGCGGATCGATCATCTTGTAATAGAGATCGTGCCCCAGTGCGTTGGCGATGGTGAGCAGCAAACCGTCCGCAGTGGAAAGCGCCGCCGCCAGGCCGCCGGCAGCCACCAGCCCCGATACCACGTAAGGCAGCCCCGCGATTTCCGGGGTGGCCAGCACGATGATATCGCCGCCCAGGACGATTTCAGCCAACTGTACGATGCCGTCCCTGTTGAAGTCGGTGATATTGAGCAGCGTTGGATCCACCACCTGCCATGCCGCGGCCCATGCCGGCAACGACGCGAAGCTGCTGCCGACCAGGTTCGAGTAAACCTCGAATTTGGCCAGCACCGCGAGGGTGGGCGCCGTGAAGTAGAGCAGGAAGATGAAGAACAGCGACCAGAACACCGATTGGCGCGCCTCGCGTACATTAGGCGTGGTGTAATAGCGCATCAGGATGTGCGGCAGCGCGGCGGTGCCGAACATCATGCAGAACACGATACCGAGGAAGTTTAGCCGCGCCGTGTTTCTTGCGGCTTCATCCTTGCCCGGGAATGGCGTGGCGTGCGGAGAAGGCGGTGCGGCGCGCGCTGCCAGGCCTTTGTCCTTGTTCCACTGCCCCTTGGCGTTGTCCACGTCTTTCGGGTAAGCGGCCAGGGCTTTTTCCGCAGCGGTGACCTGATCGGCCGGCGCGTTGGCGGCTTTCAGATCCGCGGCTTTCTTCTCAAGTGCAGATTTGCCTTCAGCATAAGCCTTGTTGGGGTCCTTCAGTGCGGCATTGGCGGCAGCTGCACGGTCCTTGAAGAGATTGCGGACCTCCACTTCCTTCGGATCAGCGGTGATCTTCTTCTCGAGTTCGCCGATCTTCTGCAGCGTCTGGCCATACGCGAATTGCGGCACCGGGATGCCGGTGTGCTTCATGCCCAGCCATACCACCGGCGTGAGATAAGCGATGATCAGAATGATGTACTGCGCGACCTGCGTCCAGGTCACCGCGCGCATGCCGCCGAGGAAGGAGCACACCAGAATGCCGCCGAGGCCGACGAACACCCCGATGCCGAACTCGAGTCCGGTGAAGCGGCTGGTGATCAGCCCCACGCCGTAAATCTGCGCCACGACGTAAACGAACGAGCACAGGATCGCGGACAGCATGCCGAGGGTGCGGATGATGTTGCCGCCGTAGCGCGCGCCAAGAAAGTCGGGGATGGTGAATTGCCCGAACTTGCGCAGATAAGGCGCGAGGAACAGCGCGACCAGCACGTAGCCGCCGGTCCAGCCCATCACGAAAGCGAGGCCGTCGAAGCCGGAGAGATACAGCGTGCCCGCCATACCGATGAAAGAGGCCGCGCTCATCCAGTCGGCGCCGGTCGCCATGCCGTTGAAGAACGCCGGCACGCGCCGTCCCGCAACGTAGTACTCGGCCACTTCCACGGTGCGGCTCATGATGCCGATCAGGGCGTAGAGGCCGATGGTCGAGAACAGGAAGGCGTAGCCGATATACTTGCGCGACAGGCCCATCTGCTCGGCGACCGCAAGAAGCAGGACGAAGGCTATGAACCCTCCGGCATAGACAGCGTAATATTTCTTGAGCTGCTGGGTAAAACTGACCTGACTGAAGGCTTGGCTCATGTGAGTTCCTCCTCCTGCACGTTGTACTCGTTATCGAGCTTGTTCATGTAGCGCGCGTAATACCAGATGATCACAACGTAGATGATCAGCGAACCCTGCGCCGACATGTAAAAGCCGAGCGGGAAGCCAAGGAAGGTGATGCTGTTGAGTTCCCTTGCGTACCACCCTTCGACGAACGTGACGATGAACCAGATCACCATCAATATCGCGGTGATGAGCAGATTCTTGCGCCAGTACTCCTGATGCTTGGCGGATAACTCCATGAGACCCCTCCTTTGTTTGTGCGTGAGCGGTAAAAATACGACCGCAAAAAACAAACTGATTCAGCTTATGGTTTTTTTACTCAGCCCATGCTAAAGAAAAATACTTACAAAATCCTGAACCTCCTGATTAGAATAGGTTACTGTGCGCGTGTGTGCAGACTGCCATGCCGGCAGCATAGCAGCAGCCCATGCAATATAAAAAATACAATAGAAACAATTAGTTGAATAAATTCACTCCAGGGTCAATGGCCAGACGCGCAATCGCGCTGCGCTGTCAGCGGAAGGGGAGGAGCAGGGTTGAGGATACTGATTACCGAAGACGATGCGGCGCTGGCTGAAGCGTTGCAGTTCTCGCTGAGCCAGGCGGGTTACGCGGTCGACTGGGTTGCCAATGGCGCGGCGGCGGACGAAGCACTCAAGGAAAATGTGTTCGGCCTGCTGATTCTCGATCTCGGTCTGCCCAAACTGGACGGCTTCGAGGTCCTGCGGCGCTTGCGCCGGCGCAATCCGTCCATACCGGTGCTGATTCTCTCCGGACGGGAGAAACCGGAAGAAAAAGTGACGGGGCTCGATCTTGGCGCCGATGATTACCTGGTCAAGCCGTTCAGCCTCAACGAATTGCGGGCCAGGGTCAGGGCATTGCTGCGTCGCGGGCAGGGCGGGGTTTCAACCGTTATCAGCTACGGCAGGCTCAGTTTCGACACCATCGCGCGCACCGCTGCCATCAACGGCAAGACCCTGCAGTTGTCGCTGCACGAGGTCAGCGTGCTGGAAATCCTGCTGCTGCGTTTCGGCCGGGTGGTGAGCAAGGAGCAACTGGTCGAACAGCTCTACAGTTACGACAAGGAAGTCAGCCACAACGCGATCGAGGTTTATGTGCACCGGCTGCGGAAAAAGATCGCGGGCGCCGGCGTTACAGTACGCACCCTGTATGGCCGCGGCTATCTCATCGACTATCCCGGCCATTAGACGCCGCCGCCCCGCGGGCCAGCAGTTCAGCCACAACGCCGAGCAGTTCCCTGGTGGCGAAGGGCTTGGTCATGTAGGCATCGGCGCCGTAGTCGAGGCCTTTTTTGATTTCGCTTTCGCGGCCGCGCGCGGTCAGCATGAGGATGCGCGTGTCGCCGGGCACGCGGGCTTCACGGATGCGGCGGCAGACTTCAAAGCCGTTGACGATGGGCAGCATGATGTCCAGCACCAGCAGGTCGGGCGGCGAGGACTCGATCATGCGCAACGCCTCATTGCCGTCGTACGCGACGGCAACGTCGTAGCCCGCATTTTTCAGCAGGAATTCCAGCGCGCGCACGATGCTGGGTTCGTCTTCGGCGATCAATATTTTTCTGGCCATCTGCGGACTGTCTCTGTATTCAGGGCGCACGCGGCCCGAGTTTTCGCGCAGGATGGCGGTCGCGGTCAAAATCCGCGTTGAAACCGGGTTTGGCGGGGACCGTAAACGAGAATATGGAACCTTGCCCGGGGCTGCTCGACACCCATAATCTGCCGCCGAAGTGATTGATGATTTCGCGCGAGATCGCCAGGCCGAGGCCGCTGCCCTCCGGTTTCTGCGTCAGGGTATCGCCCACCTGGCGGAATTTGTCGAAGATGATGGCCTGATCGGCCGGGCTGATGCCCATGCCGTTGTCGGCGACATCGACGCGCAAACAACCGGCCACCTCCGACAGCACGATACCGACTTTTCCCTGGGAGGGGGCGCAGAATTTTGCGGCGTTGGACAGCAGGTTGAGCATCACCTGCATCAGGCGGTCGCGATCGGCAACAATCATCGGCACCTGCTCCGGAAAATCCGTTTCCAGAACGACGTTTTTCTCCTTGAACAGCTGGCTGGTCGCAGTGATCGAATCCTCCACCACTTCGCGCAGATTGATTTCGCTTGAATTCCATTCGGCGTTTCCCGATTCGATCTTGGCGAGATCGAGCACCTGGTTGATGAGCCGCGTCAGCCGCTCGGATTCCTTGATGATGATGCCCAGAAATTTTTCGCGCTGGGCAGCCTCGAGCTGCGGGTTGTCGTTGAGAATCTCCGAAAATGCGCGAATCGAAGTCAGCGGGGTTCGCAATTCATGGGTGACGGTGGAAATGAAATCGTCCTTGAGCCGGTCAAGTTCCTGCAGTCGCTGATTGGCGCTGCGCAGTTCGTTGGTGGCGTCCTCAAGCTCGCGCGATTTTTGCTCGAGCTGGCGGCTGTAGGCCAGCACCTGCGACGCCTCGTCGATGATGTGCATTACCTCGTCGATCCCCAGCGGCTCTTCCTCCACCACCGAAGCCACCATCACGCGCGCCGACGAGCTGCCGATGGCGCCCGCAAGCAGCGACTCGGCATAATGGACCAGGTTGGCGTCCGCGGCGAGCGACTGAATCGATCCGCCGCCGCTATTGCGGGCATACGTGGCGAACGCGTCGCGCGCGCGTTCCGGGCCCAGAAAACGTCCGAGCAGCGCGAGCAGATCATTGACCGAGGCGCTGCCGCGCCAGAAACGGGAACCGGCCGTAGCGGCGGACTGTTTGAGCGCGTCGACGAACAGGGTCGCCTGGCTGTGCTCGGCGGCGCCGGGGCGCTGCAGCAGCGACACCCCGGCATAGCAGCCGATATTGGCCAGCATGCTCCAGAACAGGCAGTGCGTGACGGGATCAAGCCCGTGCAGGCCGAACAACTGCTGCGGTTGCAGCAAGTCGATATTCAGCGCGCCCTGGGACAGGAAGGTGATTGGCAGCCAGCCGGATTTGGCAAACGACGGCAGCAACAGGGTGTAAAGCCACACCAGAAACCCTGCCGCCAGACCGCAAGTCGCGCCGGCACGGGTGCCGCCTTTCCAGAATATTCCGCCAATGATGGCTGGCGCGAACTGCGCCACCGCGGAGAACGAGATCAGGCCGATGGAAACCAGTGCATAAGCTTCGCCGGCAAGATAAAAATAAAGATAGCCCAGAACAAGAATGACAACGATGGCGCCACGCCGGATGCCGAGCAGCAGTCCGGAGAGGTCGAGACGCGCGTTGAGCCGCAGCCACTTCATGCGCAACAGCACCGGCATGAGCAGGTCGTTGCACACCATGGTGGAAAGTGCGATGGTTTCGACGATCACCATGCCG
>CAKKQX010000229.1 GCA_919902235.1 Burkholderiales bacterium | reverse complement strand
GTTTCCTGCGGCAGTTGGCGCAGTACGCGCTCGAGAGCAGGCCGCCGCTCGGCATACTGCGTGATTTTTTGACCGATGAAGAAGGAGAGTTCACAGGCACGCTGGATCTCAAGAAATCCGCCGCTCGGCTGTTTGTGGATGCGGCGCGCATATTCAGCCTGGCCACCGCCACCGCGCAGACCAGCACGGCACAACGCCTGCGCCAGGGCGGCGCCCGGCTCAACCTTGGCGACGAGGAAATCGCCGCGGCAGTCGAGGCTTTTTATTTCATCCAGTCGCTGCGCCTGCGCGGGCAGATAGCGGCGGGGCCGGGGCAGGCGCGCGAAACGCATAACCGCATCGATCCGAGCAAACTCAACGAAGTCGATCGGCGCATTCTCAAGGAATGCCTGCGCCAGGCGCGCAAGCTGCAGAGCCGGCTTGCGCTCGATTATCAACTATGAACTGGCTCGCGCGCCTGCTGCGCAGGCGTCCTGTGCTCAGCATCGCCAATGGCCGTGCGCTGGAAGAATACGGCACACTGCCCGAACCCGATCTGCGCCAGCCGTTGCAGGCGCTGCGCTGTGTGATCGTCGATGTTGAAACCAGCGGACTGAATCCGTTCCGCGACAGCCTGATATCCATAGGCGCGGTGGCGCTGGTCGGCGGGTTGCTGCGCTTTGCGGAGAGTTTTGAAATCGTGCTGCGCCAGGAAACGCCCAGCGCCGACCACAATATCCTGGTGCACGGCATTGACGGCACGACGCAGACCGCCGGAAAGGATGCCGCCGACGGGCTGGCGGCATTTTTGCGTTTTGCCGGCAAGTCGCCGCTGATCGGGTTCCACGCCGATTTTGACCGCGTGATGATCGGGCGCGCGGCACGCACGGCCCTGGGAATCGAGCCCGCCAATTCCTGGCTCGATGTCGCCATGCTCGCACCGGCGCTGTTTGCGAACCGCGCGCCTGGCGCTGCGACACTTGATGACTGGCTGCAGGTTTTCGGCATCGTCAATTATTCGCGTCACAATGCCGTTGCCGATGCCTGCGCCACCGCGCAGTTGTTCCAGATTGTCGCGGCGCAGGCGGCGCGGCAGGGAATGCGGAACTGCGCCGATCTGATGCGGCTTGAAAAAGACCGGCGCTGGCTCGAACTGCACTGATTATGGCTTGGGTTTGAAACCTTTTTCGGCAAAATACTTCAGCGCGCCGGGATGAAATGGTATCGGGGACGCGCCGTCGAACTGGTTCTCATACGTCATGTACGCGGTATCTTTTGCGACCAGCATCAGATCGGATTTCTTTTCAAACAGCGTCTTGACGATGTTGTAGGCGCTCTGGTCGCTTATTTTGTCGTCGGTCAACAGCACGGCCCACACGTCGACGGTGGCGGCGTCCTTGCTCTGTCCGGGGTAGGTTTTTTGCGGCAGCGTGCCCTTGCTGTAGAGCGGGCCGTATTTCTTGTTCATGGCCGTGACGGCATCGCAGTGGTCAATCAACTTGATTCGGATGTTGGGGGTCGCGCCGAGATCGGTCACCGCGGGTATGGGTATTGCGGCGTTGTGGATGAAGGCGTCGATCTTGCGATCCTTGAGCGCGTTGACGGCCTCGGCCACGCCGAGGCGCTGCTTGGTGATGTCCTTATCCGGATTGATGCCATAGGCCTCGAGCACGCGCAACGCGATGATCTCCGAACCGCTGCCCGGGGAACCGACGGAGACACGCTTGCCTCTGAGGTCGGACATTTTCTCGATACCGTTGCCCTCCAGGGTGACCACGTGGTTTTTCTGCGGGTAGAACACCGCGAGCGTGCGCAGCGTGACCTTGTCCTTGAACTTGCCCTGTCCCTGATGGGCATCCCACGCCGCATCCGACATCGAGAAGCCGAGTTTCGACTGGCCGCTGGAAATCAGTTTGATGTTGTCAACCGAGCCGCCGGTGACTTCGGCGGTGACAGCCAGGTTGGGCAGGGTTTTCGTCAGTATGTTGGCCATGGCGCCGCCCAGCGGGTACCACACGCCGCCGGTGCCGCCGGTGCCGATGGAAAATTGCGTTTCATTTTTTTGTGCCAGCGCCGGACTGACCGCGAACGCAAGCGACAGCAGGCCAGCGTAGATGAACTTGTTCATTGCATATCCTCCTTTATGGTGTAATTCGAATTTGCAACGCGATATTGACACACGGTCCGGTAGCCGGCAATTCCAAAATCCTCAAGATCCAGGAAGCGAACAACAATGAACGATTTGCAACCTTTGCTGAATCCGCGATCGATCGCGATCCTCGGCGCTTCCTCCGATTTCACCAAGGTCAATGGCCGTACGCTTAAATACTTGCTGGAGAAAGGATATGCCGGGAAAATTTTCCCGGTGAATCCCAAGTATGCGGCGATAGGCGCGCTCAAGTGTTATCCCGACATCGCCGCGACGCCGGAGCCCGCGGACCTCGCCATCGTCGCATTGCCTGCCAGGTTTGTCGCCGGCGCATTGCGCGATCTCGGCCTGCGCGGGGTGAAGTCCGCGGTCGTGTTCAGCTCCGGCTTTGCCGAGACCGGCGCCGCGGGGCGGGTGCTGGAAGACGAGGTGATCAGCGCAGCGCGCGCAGCGGGCCTGCGCATGTGCGGCCCCAATTGCCTGGGGCTCATCAACGCGTTCGACCAGGTGATGGCCACCTTCGGCCAGTTCGCCGACGGCGCCACGCCGGCGGGCCCAGTCGGTTTTGTCACGCAGTCGGGCGCGTTCGGTACTGCGATTGCGGCGTTGGCGCGCCGCCGCGGCCTTGGCCTCGGTTATTTCGTCAATACCGGCAATGAAGGCGATGTCAATTTCGTGCAGGTGATGCGCGCCGTGCTCGAAGACAGGCGCATCAAGGTCGGCGCAGGCTACATCGAAGGCCTCAAGGACGGACCGGGGCTCATGGAGCTCGCCGATCATGCAATGCGGCTGGGAAAGCCGCTGGTGCTGACCAAGGTCGGCAAAACCGGTGCCGGCGCGCGCGCCGCCGCCTCGCATACCGGATCGCTGGCGGGAGCCGACCATGTATTCGACGGCGTGATTCGCGGCCGGGGCATCATGCGCGCCCGCAACGAAGAGCATATGCTCGACATGGTCGAGGCTTTTGCCTGCTGCGGTCTGCCCGCAGGCAATGGCCTGGGCATCATCACGCAATCCGGCGGCGCGGGCGTGCTGATGGCGGATCGTGCCGAGGAACTCGGTCTGAAAGTGCCGGTGTTGAGCGCGTCTACGCAGGCTGCGCTCAAGCAGGTGATCCCCGGATTTGGCGCTGCCGGCAATCCGGTCGACGTGACCGGGCAGTTCGTGGCTGAACCGGCGCTGCTGCGCGACAGCGTGCAAATCGTGCTGGCCGACCCGGCGGTGCATGTCGGCATCGTCTGGCTGCAGCTGATGGATGCCCATGTCGATACCCTGATCCGGATTTTCAGGCAGATCAAGGCCGGCGTCGACAAGCCTTTTGTGGTGAGCTGGGTGGCTGCGCCGGAGGGGGCGCTGCTGGCGTTGCGGGAAGCGGGGATCGCGGTGCTGCGGGGCGCGGAGCCGGCGGTGGACGCGGCGCATGCGCTGGTGCGCTATGCGCAGTCGCGGCGCGAGTGGCAGGCGGACCAGGCGGGGCGCGCGGCGCTGATGCTGCCCGG
>CAKKQX010000228.1 GCA_919902235.1 Burkholderiales bacterium | reverse complement strand
TGTAGGGAAAAACGCCGGCGATGCCGCCCTTCACGTAGGGATGGACGTCGCAGTCGATGACCTTGATCGTGTTGTCCTGGCGGGCTTGCGGTTTTTCCGGCATATCCATGATCCGGATCTCCTTATGCGTGAATGTCCGTTGCTGTTGCTGCCTGCACCTGATTATACGAGCATGCGCGCCAACTTTCAAAACTGCCGTGCAAAAAGTTCACTTTATGAGACCGAGCTCGGTCAGTATCGCCTTGGTCGCAGCATAATCCGCATCGAGAAACTGCTTCGCTTCGCGGCTGCCAAGGAAGGCGTCTTCCCAGACATTCCTGGCAACCTCACCCTGCCACTCGGCTGATTTCACGGTTCTGGCGAGAGCACCTTCCCAGTACGCCACCTGGTCCGGTGTCATACCCCTGGGCCCGATCACGGCGCGCCAGTTGGAAACCACGGCATCGACGCCCTGCTCTTTCCACGTTGGCACCTCGGCAAGCGCCCCGGTGAGACGCTGCGGTGAAGCCACCGCGATGATGCGCATCTTGCCGGCCTGCGCGTGCGGCAGCACCAGCGTCGCCGCGGACATCACCACGTCGATATGCCCGCCCAACACCGCGGTCACCGAGTCGCCCGAAGAGTTGAGCACCACGGCTTTCATTTTCCTGACATCGCCGCCGGCGGCCTTGACGATCAGCGCGCCGGCAATGTGCGTCGCGCTGCCCAGCGTGCTGCCCACGGCGAAACTCGGCCCGGTCGGATCCTTGCGCAACCGTTCGAGCAGATCGCGTCCGCCCTTTAACGGCGAGTCCGCTTTCACGGCAAACACGGTTGCCTCATTGAACAGCATCGCAACCGGCGTGAAATCGGTGTAGGCATAGGGCGTCTTGCCGGTAAGGTGATTGGAAAAAATAATGCCCGACGCAATCGAAAGATAATGGCCGTCGCCTGTGTGCTGATTGAGGTAGGCCAATGCGAGTGACTGCCCCGCGCCCGGTTTGTTGATCACCAGCGTGGTAGCGCCGACGATTCCCGCTTCCTTCCAGATGCGCTGTAGCCGGCGCGCCGTCGAATCGAAGGCGCCGCCCGGGCCGGTACCAATCACGAATTCCACGTTCTTTTCAGGTTTCCACTGCGCCAGCACAACCGGCGCCGGCAGACTTGCCGCCGCAACCAGGCTCAGTATCGCAACTGACCATATATTGGATATTTTCATGATTTCTCCTCCAGTTCCCTGCTTCCACGGTTGCTGCCGTGTGGCTAGTCGGTTAAAGTTAAAAGCTTGCAATAAATATCCTTAGGAGCGAGAAGCATGAGCGTGCAACCCATCACCGCAGCGCATCAGCAGTCTTCGGTCTCGCGCCAGGCAACGATTTCGCAACAACTCGCTGAATTCGGCGCCGGCCTGAGCTACGACAACATACCGCAAAGCGTACGTGAATGCGCGAAGTTCCATATTCTGGATGTAATCGGCACAGCGCTCGCCGCCACCCATTATGATTTTGCCAAGCATGCGTTGTCCGGCCTGCTCGGCATAGCCGAAGGCGGCAGCAATTCGGTGATCGGCATGGGCGTCAGGCTGCCGCTGCGCGACGCAGTGCTGCTGAACGGCATTCTCGCGCACGGCCTGGACTATGACGACACCCATCCCGAAGCGATTGTGCATCCGACCTGCAGCACGTTTCCGTGCGCACTGGGCCTGGCCGAGCATATCGATGCCGCGGGCAAAGACCTGCTCACCGCTTACATCCTCGGCGTCGACGTCGCCACCCGCGTCGGCATCGCGGCCAAGGGGCATATGCATACCGCGGGCTTTCACACCACAGGCCTGGCGGGACATTTCGGCTGCGTGATGGTGGCCGGCAAGCTCTTCAATCTCGCGCCGCAAAAGCTGGTGATGGCACAGGGGCTCGCCGGCAGTACGTCGTCTGCGGTTTCCGAGCACCGCGCCGACGGCGCCTGGAACAAGCGCATGCATCCGGGCTGGGCTGGCGTGGGCGGCATCACCGCAGCCGCGCTCGCTCGCGGCGGCTTCATCGGCACCAAAAAAATCTACGAAGGCGCGGATGGCCTGTTCCGCTCGCATACCGGCGACAAATTCAAGGACGTCGATCTCGAGGCCATGACCCGCGACCTCGGCAAGACCTGGCTGATCGAAGAAGTCGCGGTGAAACCCTACCCCATTTGTCATCTGCTGCACGCCTGCGCCGACGCGGCGCTGGCCCTGCGGCGCAAGCACAACCTCAAGCCGCAGGACATCGTCAAAGCGCGCGCGCTCCTGCATCCCGAGACTTTCCATTACGTGGCCGAACCCGCCGACATGCGCCGCCGCCCGGTGTCGGACTACATGGCCAAGTTCAGCGTGCAGTTCGTGGTCGCGGCCTGCTTCGTACGCGGCAAGTTCGGTTTCGCCGAACTCGAAACCGACGCCTTGAACGACGCGGAAATTCTCGCGCTGGCGCAGCGCGTGTCGCACGAGGCCGACCCCGAATCGCAGTTCCCCAAATATTTCTCGGGCGGCGTGGTGGTGACGACGAAAGACGGCCGCGAACTTGTGCACATGGAAAAAATAAATCGCGGCGCCGGCGAACGCGCGCTGACCGGCGACGAAATCGCGGCCAAGTACATGGAAAACGCCGGGTTGGCGATTTCACGCGGCCGCGCCGAACGCATACGCGATGCCGTGCTCGACATCGAACGCCACAGCGCGCGCGCACTGGGGCGGTTGCTGGCCGGGCAATAAGAAATCTACGCGACACCCAATCCCCACCACAATCAGGAGGACGATATGCTGCATATGACCGTCATGCGCTGCCTGGCATGCGCGTTTGCACTATGCGCCGCCGCAAGCGCGCCCGCCTTTGCCCAAAATTACCCGAACAAGCCGGTGCGCCTGCTGGTGCCCTTCGCTCCCGGCGGCGGTACCGACACGCTCGCGCGCATGATCTCGCAACGGCTGTCCGATGCACTGGGACAACCGGTGGTGGTAGACAACAGGCCGGCGGTGGACGGCATCATCGCCACCGAACTTGCCGCCGATTCGCCACCGGACGGCTACACACTGCTCATTGTTTCCAGCAGCCACGCCATCAATCCTGCGCTGGGGCGCAAACTGCCCTACAACACGCTCAAGGACTTCGCGCCCATCACCCAGACCGCGAATCAGCAGTTGCTGCTGGTGGTACACCCTTCCGTTCAGGCCAGTTCGGTCAAGGAGTTGATCGCGCTCGTCAAGGCCAAGCCGGGTGCAATGAACTACGGCTCGAGTTCGAACGCCGTGGCGCTGCCGATGGAGTTGTTCAAGACCATGACCGGCACCGACATCCAGCATGTGCCCTACAAAGGCTCGGGACCCATGCTCACCGACCTGCTGGGCGGCCAGATACAAATGGCCATCGCCGGCGCCGTATCTTCGATACCTCAGGTCAAGGCCGGCAAACTGCGCGCGCTTGCCATCGGCGATTCCAAACGCTCGGCGTTCCTTCCAGACCTGCCGACCATAGCCGAAGCCGGTGTGCCGGGTTACCAGGCATCGATCTGGTCGGGTATGTTCCTGCCGGCCAAGGCCTCGCGCGCGCTCGTCGATCGCCTCAACAGGGAAGTCGTGAAAATCGTTCAGGCGCCCGATTTCAAAGAGCGTCTGCTCGGCATGGGCTCTGATGCCGTAGGCAGCACACCGGAGGCCTGGGGCAAATTCATCGAAACTGAAATTGCCAAGTGGGCCAAAATAGCCAAAGCGGCAGGCATGAAAGCCGGATAATCAAATCGATAAAATGACACATGAGGAGACAGCCAATATGAGAAAGGCGCCAAGACTAATCACTGTTATCTGCATACTGCTGGCGGCAGCGAGCATTGCACACGCGCAAAGCTACCCCGCCAAAACGATACGCATCATCGTGCCCTACGCGCCGGGCGGCGGCACCGACACGGTGACGCGCGCGCTGGCGCAAAGGATGACCGACAGCATGGGCCAGCAGATCGTCATCGAAAACCGCCCCGGCGCCAACGGCATTATCGGCTCCGAGCTGGTGGCCAAGGCAGCGCCCGATGGTTACCTGTTACTGATGACCACCAATGCGCTCGCCATTAATCCCTGGTTGTACAAGCTGCCGTACGATACCGAAAAAGACTATGTGCCGGTGACGATGACTGCGACCGCATGCAGTCTGCTCGCCATACATCCCTCGCTGCCGGTCAAGTCGGTGAAAGAACTGATCGCGTTCGCCAAGGCCAGGCCCGGCCAGCTCACGATGTCGGCTTCCGGCGCGGGACAGCCCTCGCATCTTTCCGGCGAGTTGCTCAAGCAGATGGCCAAAATAGATTACGCCATCGTGCAATACAAAGGCACCGGCGCCTCGCTCGCCGATCTCGCCGGTGGCCATGTCATGCTGAGCTTCAGCAGCGTCCCCGGACTGATGCCGCTGGTGCAGTCGGGCAAGCTGCGCGCGCTCGGCACCAGCTGCGCCAAGCGCGTGCCGGGGCTGAAAGACGTGCCCGCGGTCGCAGAAACGCTGCCCGGATTTGAAGTGGTGACCTGGTACGGCATGATGGCGCCGGCCAAAACCCCGCGTGAAATCGTCACCCGGCTGCACGCCGAGATCGTCAAGGCGCTGGCACGCAGCGATATCAAGGATTTTCTGGACAAGCGCGGTTTCGAGGCCGGCGGCATTACCCCGGACGAGTTTACCCAGGTCATCAAGGCCGACCTCGCACGCTGGGAAAAAGTCATCAAGCAGGCCAATATCCGCGTTCAATAGGCAATCCTTCGGCATAAGGGCGTTCCGGTGAACACCGGCCGCCCGCTGCTGCACCGAATTCACCACATGCCCCCCGATCACCCCGCTTCTCATGCCGCCGGCGGCTGGCGCGTGCCGCGCGCCGCCGTCAGCCTGCCGGAAGCACACCGCAGCATTGCGGTTCCGCGCGATGCCAGCGTGGCGCGCAAGCTGTTCGCCTTCAGCGGGCCCGGTTATCTGGTCGCGGTCGGCTACATGGATCCGGGCAACTGGGCGACTGCCATCGCCGGCGGCTCGGCCTTTGGCTATACGCTGCTGTCGGTGGTGATGCTCGCCAACCTGATGGCGATCGTGCTGCAGGCGCTGTCCGCCCGGCTCGGCATCGCCACCGGCCGCGATCTGGCGCAGGCCTGCCGCGACCACTATTCGCCGCCGGTGGCCTTCAGCTTGTGGATATTGTGCGAGCTGGCGATCTGCGCCACCGATCTGGCCGAAGTCATCGGCACCGCCATCGCGCTCAATCTGCTGTTTGGCGTGCCGCTGCTGCTCGGCGTGTGCATCACAGTGGCTGATGTGTTTTTAATTCTGTTGCTGCAAAACCGCGGTTTCCGCTACATGGAAGCGCTGATCATTTCGCTGATCGTGGTGATCGGCGGCTGCTTCGGCTATGAGATCGTGATGTCCAACCCGGATTGGGCGCAGGTCGCGGCAGGTTTCCTGCCGGCGCGCGAAATCGTCACCAATCCGGCCATGCTCTATGTCGCGATCGGTATTCTCGGCGCCACCGTCATGCCGCACAACCTCTATCTGCACTCCTCCATCGTGCAGACCCGGCGCTTCGACGAAAGCACGGACGGCAAGCGCGAGGCCATACGCTACGCCACCATAGACTCGACCATCGCCCTCATGTTCGCGCTGTTCATCAACGCCTCCATCCTGATCGTCGCGGCGGCAACATTTCATACCAGCGGTCACACCGAGGTGGCGGAAATCCAGGATGCGCACCGGATGCTGACGCCGCTGCTCGGCGCAACCCTGGCGGGCGTGCTGTTTGCGGTGGCGCTGCTCGCTTCGGGCCAGAACTCGGCGGTGACCGGCACGCTCGCCGGACAGATCGTGATGGAGGGTTTCCTCAGGATCCGTCTGCCGGCGTGGCTGCGGCGCATGGTCACGCGGCTGGCGGCCATCGTGCCCGCCGTCATCGTCACCGCCCTGTACGGCGAATCCGGCACGGCACAGCTGCTGATCCTGTCGCAGGTGATCCTCAGCCTGCAGCTGCCGTTCGCGGTGATCCCGCTGGTCATTTTCACCGGCGACCGCGCCAAAATGGGCGATCTCGCGAGTCCGCGCTGGCTCACTTTCACGGCGTGGGCCATGGCGCTGCTGATCATCGCTCTCAATCTCAAACTGATTTTCGACTTCACGACTTCGCTGACAACCTGAAAGGAATACGCATGCAACGCGCAACAACCAAACTACGCGCCCTGGTCAAGGCCGGAAAATTTCTCGATCTGCCCTCGGCCTACGATCCGATCTCCGCGCGCCTGGTGGAAAGCCTGGGTTTCAAGAGCGTCTACAACGGCGGATTCGTCACCGGCGGCAGCACCACCATCAGCGAACCGCTGCTCACCATGAACGAGCAGATCACGGTCGCCGGCAACATGGCCAACGCCGTCAACATCCCGGTGATCATGGACGCCGGCGCCGGCTGGGGCGAGCCGCTGCACACCATGCGCACGGTGCGCGAATGCGTACGCGCCGGCATCGCCGGCGTGCACATCGAGGACCAGCTGTTTCCCAAGCGCGCGCACTACCACACCTACGTCGCCCACAATATTCCGATCAACGAGTTTCGCGACAAGATCAGGCTTGCCTGCGAACAGCGTGACAAAAGCGACAAGGATTTCGTGATCATCGCGCGTTCCGACGCCTGCCGTGAGCAGGGCTTCCGCGAAGCCGTGAAGCGCGTCAACCTTTGCGCCGACCAGGGCGCCGACATGGGACTCATCTTTCCCCGCACTCCGGCGGAAACCGTCAAAACACCGAAGGCATGCAAGATCCCCATGGTCTACGTGCAAAGCCGCGGCAACCGCGACGGCCGCCCGCTCTACAGCTACCGGCAGCTCGAGGACATGGGCTACGCCGGCTGCATAGACGCCATTCTCGCCATCGGCGTGCAATTCCATTTCATGCGCAAGGCGCTGGCCGAAATCAAAAAAACCGGCGACTACACCGGCATGACGCCGGCTGAATTCGTGGTCGCCCGCAAGCAGGTCGAGGACCTGATCGGGCTCGAGGACTACTACCGCATCGAGCGCGAAACGGTGGAAAAGGTGTATTACAAGAAGGCCAAAAAAAGCCGCTGACTTCCGCGCTTCCGCAACATAGGGGAACTGCAGCGGTCGCATAACGGTTTGCATGACTGTCCCTCTCCGGCCCTCTATCCCGCGGGACGAGGGGGCGGGCTCGAAACAATTTCCGCATTTTTGTGCGCTGCAACCGCATTATTGTCGACAAAATTGTTGACACTTTAGCCGGCAAAAATTTAGGATTGCGGGGTGTCCAGCCGCCCTGCCATCGCCAAACGCACACCTGCTTCCTCCGGCGCCCGCCGGCGCAGCGGCGCCATCGATCTGCCGAAAGTGCTGCGCGAACGCATCGCACGCCACGAATACCCGCCGGGCGCCAAGCTGCTTGAGAACGATCTCGCCAGCGAGTTCGGCGTCTCGCGCGCCCGGGTGCGCGAAGCCTTCGGCGCGCTGGAAAACCGCGGCCTCATCCGGCGCATACCCAACCGCGGCGCCGAAGTCGCGCGCTTCGATCTGCCGCAGATGTTCGAAATCTACGAGGTGCGCGAAATGCTGGAAGGCCTGTGCGCGCGGCGCGCGGTGCAAAACACCCGCCCCGAGGCCTGGCGCGACCTGGTCGCCCTGTTCGGCAAACCGATGGAGCAACACGTGAAAAACGGCGAATTCGAGGACTATATCGCCAAGCTGGAAATCCTGCGCCGGCGCACCATGGAGGCCGCAAACAACCGCGTGCTCGCCGACATGCTCGACAGCATCAACGACAAGACCGGCGAGATCATGCGCCGCATTATCATTCTCCCCGGCCGCGCTGCCGAGGGACTAAAGCAGCACCGTGCGGTTCTGGCGGCAATGCGCAAGGGCGACGCGGCACTGGCCGAAAAACTCAAACGCGGGAACATACGCTCGTCGCGTGAGTTTCTGGAGCGCTACCAGGGATTCATTTTATGAACGAACGCCTTCCAACCGTCATTCCCGCCAAAACGTGAAAAACGAAAAACCAATAACTCCCGGCGCGCTTGCCGGCTATCGCGTGCTGGAACTGGGCTCCACCATCGCCGGGCCGTTCTGCGGCCGGCTGTTCGCCGATTTCGGCGCCGAAGTGATCAAGGTAGAACCCGCCGACGGCGACCCGGTGCGCTCCATGGGCAAGCGTTATCAGGGCAAGTCGCTCTACGCCGCAAGCATTTTCCGCGGCAAGCAGTTGATCAGCGTCGACCTGCGCACCGCACAAGGCCAGGACATCGTGCGCAGGCTGGCGGCAAAATCCGATTTCCTGATCGAGAATTTCCGCCCCGGCGCGCTGGAAGGCTGGCAGCTGGGCTATGACGTGCTGTCGCGCGCCAACCCCGGTCTCATCATGATCCGCATCAGCGGCTACGGCCAGACCGGCCCCTACAGTCAGCGTCCGGGCTATGGCGTGATCTGCGAAGCGGTGAGCGGCCTGCGCCACCTTACCGGCGATCCTGACCGGCCGCCGGGGCGCATCGCCACTTCCACCACCGACTACATTACCGGGCTTTATGCCGCATTCGGCGCGATGCTGGCGCTGGAAGCCAGGCACAAGAGCGGCAAGGGCCAGGTCATAGACGCCGCGCTCTACGAAGGCGCGTTCAGCTTCATGGAACCGCACGTGCCCGCCTACGAAAAGCTCAATGCCGTCGCCATGCGCGCCGGCTCGCGCCTGCCCGGCAACACGCCGAACAACCTCTATCCCGCGCGCGACGGCCAGTACATCCATATCACGGCCGCCAGCGACGGCGTGTTCAAACGCGTGGCGGCAGTCATCGGCCAGCCCGCACTGGCGGATGACCCGCGCTTCAGGACCGCAGTGGCGCGCGCCAAAAATGAAGATGCGCTGGACTCCATCATCGGCGTGTGGACGAAGCAGCATGACTGC
>CAKKQX010000227.1 GCA_919902235.1 Burkholderiales bacterium | reverse complement strand
AGCACTATTTCCACCACCATTTTTTTGTGCGGATCGCCGAGTTGTTCGAACTTCTTTGCGACCCAGGCATGGTCCGCGCGATAGGCGGGACTTTCCTGGCGCGCGGCAGCGCCGCCGCGTTCTTCCCGGCGCTCGGCGTCGCCGAAACGCAGCCATTGCGCGGACACATCCAGCCAGCCCGCCAGCGCGCGAATCTTGTCCTGCGACGGCAGCGAACTGCCGGACAACCATTTTCTTACGGCCTGGGTGGTAACCGGGTCGCCATGGTACCGCAGGTTGAACTCGCGGGCGATGTGCGTGGCGCTGTCGGCGTCCAGGCGCGCGCGGCGCATGGCTTCCTTGAGCCGTTTGCTGAAGCCCTGCTTTTCGTCGAGAAGCGTCATGCCTGGCAGAAAGTATCACCAAGCACAGTGCAGGGCGGTTACTGATAGTTGCCTATATTAGTAACTGATGGTAGCATACGACCCGCACGAAAGAAGCCCGAAAGAAGCCGCGGTGTGCTTGTCAGAGGGGAGCGCGCGTTGCGATGGCCTGGCATAAAAGCAGTTTTTACAAGGTTATCGAGCAGATTCCAATCGGAGTGGCGGTGACGCTGCCCGAAGGGACGGTGGAGTATGCCAATCCCCACTTGTGCCGTCTGCTCGATGCGGACGGCGAGGCGTTGCCGATCACAAGTCTGTTCAAGTTGCGCGGACGGGAGGCCGCGGCGCTGGACGAGGAAATCCGGCGGCGGCTCACGGCCGACGGTTCCTGGCAGGGGGAAACCGAGTTCCTGACGCGCGGGGGCGGCACATGCCATGTGCTGGAAGTAGTTTACCCGTTGCACGACGAGCAGGGCACAACGACGCATTTCATTCATTTCCTGCAGGACATCAGTGCTCACAAGCACGCAGAAATGCTGAGCAGCCTGGCGTTTTACGACAGTCTGACGGGACTGCCCAATCGCAACCTGCTGAAAGACCGTCTGGCGCGGGCGGTGGCCACTACCCAGCGCAATGGCACCGGCTTTGCCGTGCTCTATATCGATATCGACCACTTCAAACAGGTGAACGATAAGCATGGCCACGACATCGGCGACGAGCTGTTGCACCAATTCGCCGCGCGTTTGCAGCGTGGCCT
Organism: Burkholderiales bacterium; assembly: GCA_919902235.1. Lineage (GTDB taxonomy): Bacteria > Pseudomonadota > Gammaproteobacteria > Burkholderiales > SG8-41 > CAKKQX01. Next base: position 1,736 of record CAKKQX010000227.1, on the reverse strand, counting down.
GCGCAACAGCGATACCGTGGCGCGTCTCGGCGGCGACGAGTTCGTCGCCATACTCGAAGACATGACCGATACGCAGGGGGCCGTGCAAGTCGTCGAGAAACTGCTCGCAGCGTGCAGGGGAGAGTATGAGCTATGCGGCAGGCGGCATTGCATCACGCTCAGCATCGGTATCGGATTTTATCCTGACGATGCGCTGGATGCGCAAGCGCTGCTGCGCTGCGCGGACACCGCCATGTACCGGGCGAAAACCGCGGGACGCGACCGTTACGCCTTGAGTGAGCCGGCCGGATACTGCGGCATAGTGTAAATCCGCAGCCCCGGGTTCGATACCGGACCGGCGCGCCGCCGGCCCGGCACACCGGCGCCCGGGGCGGCGGCGAATGCCATTGGTTTTCCCGCCGCTTATTCGGCTATCCTATGTCCCTGCATGAAAAACCTGAGCTTCAAGGTATTAAGACGGCTTGCCGCCGGCGATTTTCATTCGGGCGAGGAGCTTGCGCGCGCGCTCGGCGTGTCGCGCGCCAGCGTGTGGCATGCGGTGCGGGCGCTCAGGGAGAACGGCTTCGATGTCTACAGCGTGCGCGGGCGCGGATACCGTCTCGCCGCGCCGGTTTCGCTGCTCGACCGCGAAGCCGTGTTGCGCGGTCTGGGGCGCGAAGCCGCCCATTTCACGCTGGAAATCCTGGATGAGGCCGCTTCCACCAACACGCTGCTGGTGGCGCGCGCGCAGGCGGGCGCGCCGGGCGGCACGGCAATCGCCGCCGAATGGCAGACTGCGGGGCGCGGCAGGATGGGGCGGGAGTGGCACGCCGGTATTGGCGGCGCGCTGACGTTTTCCCTGCTGTGGCGTTTCAGCCAGGGCGCGGGATTTTTGTCCGGGCTGAGCCTGGCGGTGGGCGTGGCGGTGATGCGCGCGCTCAAAACGCTGGGCGCAGGCGATGCCGGATTGAAGTGGCCCAACGACGTCGTGTGGCGCGGCGGCAAGCTCGCGGGAATCCTGATCGAAATGCAGGGCGACATGCTGGGGCCGAGCGCGGCGGTGATCGGCATCGGCGTCAATGTGCGCGTGACAGACGCAGTGCGCAGCCGCATCGATCAGGCGGTGTCCGATCTGGAGACCGCCTGCGGCAGGCCGCTCGATCGCAACGCCGTGCTGGCGTGCCTGCTGGGAGAGTTGCGTCATGTGCTGGAGGTGTTTGCGCGCGACGGACTGACGCCGTTTCGCGATGAATGGCAGCGCCATCACGTGCATCAGGATAAAACCGTCACCTTGCTGCTGCCGGGCGCGCGGCGCGAGCAGGGCGTGGCGCGCGGCGTTGCCGAGGACGGCGCGTTGCTGATCGAGACGCGCGCCGGCCTGCAGCGCTGCCACAGCGGCGAAGTGAGCTTGCGCGCATGAACATACTCGCGATCGACGCCGGTAACAGCCGCATCAAATGGGGCTGGTTCGAGGATGGGGAGTGGAAGGCGCAATCATGGCTGGCCACCGCCGAAGCCGGCAAGCTGGGCGCGGCATGGGCAGCGTTGCCGCAGCCTGATCGCATTGTCGTCTCCAATGTTGCCGGTACTGCGGTTCGCGAACGGATCGCCGCGGCGCTCGCGCCCTTGTTCCGTGCCGAACCGGCATGGATCGCCGGCCGCAAGCAGCAATGCGGCGTCGTCAGCGGTTACCACGAACCGCAACAACTGGGCGCCGACCGCTGGGCGGCGCTGATCGGCGCCTGGCACCGGTTTCA
>CAKKQX010000226.1:41214-44577 GCA_919902235.1 Burkholderiales bacterium | reverse complement strand
CGACCATGCCGTCGCACACCGGCTTGGTCATGTTGAACACGCTGTCGAGGTTGGTTTTCATCACGGCATCCCAGTTCGCCTTGTCCATTTTCCTGAAGGTCATGTCGCGCGTGATGCCGGCGTTGTTGACCAGCACGTCGATCGGCCCGACATCGGCCTGGATTTTGGCAGCCGCTTTCTGGCAGGAGTCATAATCGGCCACATCGGCCTGTACCGCGTAAATGTCGTAGCCCTGGGCTTTCATGTCCTTCAGCCACTGTTCGGCCCTGGTGTTGCTGGAAGAGTAGGTGGTGACTACCCGGTAGCCCATCTGCGCGAGTTTCATGCAGATTGCCTCGCCGAGCCCGCCCATGCCGCCCGTCACCACCGCCACGCGTTGTGCCATTTTGGCTTCTCCTTGATGGAAATAAAGTTTGTCGACAATCAACAGCGCGTTCGCTGCGCACTTGGAATCAGTTTAACCACATTTTTCCCTGACGTAACGACCCGGCGCCGGTTCGATTTGCGCGTAGCGGCCGCTGGCCGGGACGGCGCGCGCCGCCACCTGGCTGCCGCCGTGGCGCTCCAGCCAGGCGCTCCAGTGCGTCCACCAGCTGCCGGGCTGCGCGGCGGCCTGCGCCAGCCACTGTTCGGGATCGTTCTCGAGTTTGTGGTTGAGCCAGTAATTGCGGCGGTTTTTGCCCGCCGGATTGATGACCCCCGCGATATGGCCGCTCGCCGCCAGCACGAATTCGAGTTTGCCGCCGAGCAGGCGCGTGCTGGCGTAAGCGGTCTGCCACGGCACGATATGGTCTTCGCGGGTGGCCAGCAGGTAAGCCGGCGCGTCGATCCTGCCCAGATCGACTGCGACGCCGCACATAACGAGACTGCCGGACTCGCGCAGCCTGTTTTCGAGGTACATGTTGCGAATGTAATAGGCATACATCGTGCCCGGCAGATTGGTGCTGTCGCCGTTCCAGTACAGCAGGTCGAAGGGATCCGGCGTCTTGCCTTTGAGATAATTATTGACCACGTATTGCCAGATCAGGTCGTTGGCGCGCAGGCTGGCGAAGGTAATGGCGAGTTCCCTGCCGTGCAGCACGCCGCCGCCGGCGAAATCCTGTTCGCGTTTTTGTACATACGGTTCGTCGATGAAAACGCTGAGTTCGCCCGTATCATGGAAGTCGAGCATGGTCGCGAGCAAAGTGAGACTGGAGACCGGGTCGCGTCCCTTGCCGCGCAGCACGGCGAGCGCGGAGGCGAGCAGCGTGCCGCCGACGCAGAAACCGAGCGCATTGATTTTGTCCGTGCCGCAGATTTCCGCGACGACATCAAGCGCCCGCATCACGCCGTGTTCAAGATAGTCGTCCCAGGTCGCCCGGCCCATCGATTCCGGCATGTTGCGCCACGACACCATGAACACGGTGTGTCCCTGTTCCACCGCAAAACGCACAAAGGAATTGTGCGGCTGCAGGTCGAGGATGTAGTACTTGTTGATGCACGGCGGCACCATCAGCAGGGGCCGCTCGTGGACGGTCTCTCCGGCCGGGCGGTACTGGACGAGCTGCATGAAATCGTTTTCGAAAATCACGCTGCCCGGCGTGATGGCGAGATTGCGCCCAACTTCGAATGCGCGTTCGTCGGTCATCGACACCAGTCCCTTGTCGAGATCCGCTGCGAGGTTCTGCAGCCCCCGCGCCACGCTTTCGCCCTGGGTTTCGGCGGCGAGCTTCAGCGCTTCCGGATTGCTCCACGGGAAATTTGCCGGCGACATGGCGTCGATCAGCTGTCGGGTGAAGAATGAAATTTTTTTCCTGGCGTGCGGTTCCAGCTTGGCGCTGTCCACGATTTCACTCAGCCAGTCGGCGTTGAGCAGATAGGACTGCGCCAGGTAATTGAAATACGGTTCCTGCCATTCCGGTGCGCGGAAACGGCGGTCGGCTGCGCCGGCAGGCGCCGGCGCATTCGCCGTGGCGGCGGGTTTGTCTGCGGCGGCTGCGAGACTGGACCACAGTTCGAGTTGCCTGCGGTAATAGCGGTTCTGGATGTCGAGCCAGCGCGTGGTGTCCTGGGCAAGGCCGGCGGTGAGTGACTTGAGGATTTCGGCGGCGTCGAAACCGCCGTCGCGCGACAAGGGCTTGGCGATTTGCTCGATCAGCTTGCGATTGAGGGCAGCCAGGGCTTCGGCGGCGGCGTTTGTGTTCTGATCCATCAGTCGGATATCGAATGCCGGGTTGGAAGTAAGCCTGAAATTCTGGACCCGCCGTGTTGCAGATTTTCAACCGGCAGGTTAGACCTGTGGCAAAGATAGCACGGCCCGGCCGCGGCACGAAACTCTCCGGGCGAATCAGCGCTAGTGTGCCAGCGCGCCGACCAGCCAGATGGTTGCGACGCCGAGTGCGATCAGCACCACCTGCTGCACGCTATCCCTGATTTGCGGGCGGCGGTGCAGGCCGGGGATGAGGTCGGCCACCGACACATAAAGCATGCTGGCGGCAGCCAACCCGAGCAGGGTCGGTATCCATTGCTGCATGGTCTGCAGCGCGTAGTAGGCCAGCACGCCGCCCAGCACCATGGCCGCGCTGGAAAGCATATTGAGCATCAATGCCCTGGTCTTGCTGTAGCCGGAATGGAGCAGAATCAGGAAATCGCCGATCTCCTGCGGCACCTCGTGGGCGATGATGGCGAGCGAGGTTACGATGCCGAGTTCGGTGTTGGCAAGAAAGGCTGCGGCAATCAGCACGCCATCGACGAAATTGTGGAAGGTGTCGCCGATCATGATCATCATGCCGCTGCGGCCGTGGTCGTGCGGCGTCTGGTGCGGATCGTGCGCCTCGCATTCTTCCTGGTGGCAATGTCGCCACAGCACCAGCTTCTCGAGTATGAAGAACAGCAGAATGCCAAACAGTATGGTGGCTGCCATTTCTTCCAGACTGTCGGCTGTGCCAAAAGCGTGCGGCAATATATCGAGGAACACCGCGCCGAGCAGGGTGCCGACCGCGTAGCTGATCAGCACCGGCACCTGATTTATTTTGGCATTGAGCGCGAACGCGGCCGCCGCAACGACGGAAAGCACGCCGCCCAGCACCGTGGCAGCGATAATCCAGGCCAGTACGCTCATGGTGGTTTTTATTTGCCGGCAAGAAATGTGCAGGCCCGCCGGCGTACGTTTTGCCGCTCGTCCGGGCTGCGTGAAACGCGCGATTATACGTGATTTGGCCGGAGCAGGTCGGGTTGACGCAGGCTAATCCTCGCGCCAGATGAGCGCGGCCATGCGCCCCGTGGTTTTATCGCGGCGGTAGGAGAAAAAGCGCGCGGGGTCGGAGAAAGTGCACAGGCCGCCGCCATAGACTTCGCTGACGCCGGCGCGCGCCAGCGCCTGGC
>CAKKQX010000226.1:18347-41204 GCA_919902235.1 Burkholderiales bacterium | reverse complement strand
AAAGATCGGCCAGCCATTTCCCCGTCGTGCCGTGGGGCACGAATGCCCGTGCGGCGTCCGGGTCGCGGTTCAGAAAAGCATCACGGACATCCGCGCCGACCTCGAAGGCATTCGGCCCGATGGCGGGACCCAGGTAGGCGAGCAATTCGCCGGCCTCAGCCCCGGCCTGGTGCATGGCATTGACGGTGTTTTCAATCACGCCGCCGGACAGGCCGCGCCACCCGGCATGCGCGGCGGCGACGAGGCTGCCGGCACGATCGCTCAGCAGTACCGGCAGGCAATCCGCGATCATCACGGCGCATACGGTGCCGGGGCGACGCGCGATGCCGGCATCGGCTTCAGGGCTTGCGGTCACCTCATCCGCGCTAACCACGCTGGCGCCGTGAACCTGCCTGAGCCATTGCGGGTCCTGCGGCAGCAGGCGGCGCAGGCGGGCGCGGTTTTCGGCCACGCACTGCGGATCATCACCCGCCCGCAGCCCCAGATTGAAACTGGCAAAGGCGCCGCTGCCTGCGCCGCCGTTGCGGGTGGTGATGAGCGCTTTGACATTTGCCGGCACCGGCCACTCCGGCACGATCCAATCGAATGGACGGTTCATGTCTGTATTCCCAGGGTCTTGATCAGATTGTGCATGTCCGGCGGCAGCTCGGCATGCCAGGCCATGTGTTGTTTGGATCCCGGGTGGAGCAGCGCAAGCTTTTCAGCGTGCAGGGCCTGGCGCGGGAAGCGCAGGCCTGGTGGCAATGTGGGCAAAGTGCCGCCGGATTTTTTTCCATACACGGGGTCGCCGATGAGCGGGTGTCCGATGGAATGTAGGTGAACCCGGATCTGGTGCGTGCGTCCGGTTTCGAGCCGGCAGCGCAGCAGCGTCGCCCCGGCAAGGCGCTCGATCACATGGTAATGAGTGACGGCGGGCTTGCCGCGGGTGGTGACCGCCATGCGCGTGCGCTGCACGGGATGGCGTCCGATCGGGGCGTCGATTTTGCCGTCGCGCGCAACGGCGCCGTGCACCACTGCGCAATATTCGCGGGTAACGCTGCGCGCCTGCAACTGGCGCACCAGATCGGTCTGTGCAGCCAGGGTTTTGGCGACGACCAGCAGGCCGCTGGTCTCCTTGTCGAGCCGGTGCACGATGCCGGCGCGCGGCAGGTGTTGCAGGGCGGGCGCGTGCTGCAGCAGCGCGTTGAGCAGGGTGCCCTGCCAGTTGCCGCTGCCGGGGTGAACCACCAGCCCGGCCGGTTTATTGACGACGAGCAGCGCATCGTCCTCATAGAGGATATCGATCGGAATATCCTGCGCGCGGAAGGCGGTTTGCCGCGGATCGGGCTCGGGCAGCACGCGGATTTTTTCGCCGCCCCGTACTTTCCGGCGCGGCAGGGCGGTTTCGCCGTCGAGGGAGACCTGATTGCGGCGCACCCACAGGCTGAGGCGGCTGCGCGAAAAATCCGGCAACAAACGCGCCAGAGTCTGGTCCAAGCGCATGCCGGCACACTCGTCCGGCACCGTCAGCTCGATTGCGTCGGCGGCAACAGGTGCGGTAGTGTTTGCAGTATAATTTGCGGGTTTTTCGGTGATGCTCATGATTAGGCACAGGATTAGACACAGTTTAGCTGCAATTCTTGTTTTCAGCCTTGGCGTGCTGCTGGGCGCATGCGGCTTGCTTGGCGAACAGCAGGACGAGACCAAGGGTTGGTCCGCGGCCAAGCTGTATGCCGAGGCCAAGGCCGAGCTCGGTGAGCGCAATTATACAAAGGCCATCCAGTACTACGAAAAACTGGAGGCACGTTATCCCTACGGCCGCTTTGCCCAGCAGGCGCAGATCGAGATCGCCTACGCCTACTACAAGGACAATGAGCCGGCGTCCGCCATCGCCGCCGCCGACCGTTTCATCAAGCTCCATCCCAACCATCCCAGCGTCGATTACGTTTATTACCTGAAGGGGCTTGCCAACTTCAACGACGATCTCGGCATCATGGGGTTCATCAGCAACCAGGACATGACGGAGCGCGACCCGAAGGCGGCGCGTGATGCCTTCGACGCCTTCAAGGAACTGGCGCAGCGTTTTCCCAACAGCAAATATGCGCCCGATGCGGTGGCGCGCATGAATTACCTGGTCAATGCGCTTGCGTCGCACGAGGTGCATGTCGCCCGTTATTACATGAAGCGCGGCGCTTATGTCGCGGCGGCGAATCGCACGCAGTATGCGCTGAAGACCTACCCGCAGGCGCCTGCCAACGAGGAAGGGTTGCTGATCATGGTCAAGGCTTACGATGCTTTGGGCATGAAGGATTTGCGCGACGATGCGGAGCGCGTGATGCTCAGGAATTTCCCCAACAGTATCTATCTCAAAGGCGGCCCCGGGAGAGATGCCCCCTGGTGGCAGCTCTGGAACTGATGAAAGCGCTGTAACGCGGGTATTCAGCGCGCGAACTTGCCGATCACCTGCATCAGTTCGCCGATCGCGTCTTCGCCGCGGCCGGATTTGATTGCGGATTGCACGCAGCCCTGGGTGTGATCCTCGAGCAGCTGCATCGAAACGGCATCGAGCGCGGACTGGATGGCCGATACCTGGGTCAGAATGTCCACGCAATAACGGTCCTGCGCGATCATGCCGGCGATTCCGCGCACCTGGCCCTCGATGCGGTTGAGCCGTTTGAGCAGTGCCGCCTTGTGCGGCTGCACGACCCGTTGCGGATGGCATTCCTTTCCGGTTGCCGGCGCTTTGCGGACCGGTTTTTCAGGCGACTTCATAGCCCGCGTCCTCGATCGCCGTCTTGAACTGGACGGGCCCGGCAACAGCAGAGTCATATTCCACCCGGGCTTGCCCCTGATCGAGCGAGACGTCGACTTTCTTTACCCCGCTTAAGCCCTGCAGCACGCGCTGGACGCTGCCCACGCAGCCCATGCAGGTCATGCCTTTGATTTTCACGATTGTCGTTTCCATGTGTTTTTCCTTGTCAGCGGCGGTGAACTGGTTTCCAGCGCTTGAGCAGCAGCGAGTTGCTGACCACCGATACCGAGGACAGCGCCATCGCCGCACCTGCAATGACCGGATTAAGCATCCCGATTGCCGCGAGCGGGATGCCCAGAACGTTATAAATGAAAGCAAAAAACAAATTTTGCTTGATCTTGCCGAGGGTGCGCCGCGACAGACTGATGGCGTCGACCACGCTGATCAGATCGCTGCGCATGAGCGTGATATCCGCGGCATGGATGGCGACATCGGAGCCGGCGCCGACGGCGAAACTGACATCGGCCGCGGCGAGCGCCGGGGCATCGTTCACGCCGTCGCCGACCATGCCGACTTTGTGGCCGGCCTGTTTGAGCGTGTTGACGTGCCCGGATTTGTCCTGGGGCAGAACTTCGGCTTCAAAGCGGGCGATGCCGGCCTGGGCAGCGATGCTTTGCGCCGTGAGGCGGTTGTCCCCGGTCAGCATGATGACATTTATGCCCATTGCCTGCAGCCGGTCCATTGCGTTGCGCGAGGTCGGGCGCAGAGGATCTGCGATGGCGATGCAGCCGATGGCGGTGTTGTTACGCGCCACAACAATGACGGTTTTACCCTGGCTCTGCAGTGCGGAAACGCGTTCTGCGTCGAAGGTGATGCCCAGGCCGGCAATGAAGCGCGGCGAGCCCAGGGCTGCCGGCGCGCCATCGATCTGCGCCTGCACGCCCTTGCCGGGAACGGCGCTAAAAGCGCTTATAACTGCAGGCGCGATATTCATGGCTGCAGCGCGGTCCAGGATGGCGCGGGCGAGCGGGTGTTCCGAACCCGATTCCAGGCCGGCCGCCACACGCATCAGCTCAGGTTCGCTGGCGTCTCCGAGCACGATGACATCGGTAACCGCCGGCTTGCCCACGGTGAGCGTGCCGGTTTTGTCCACCACCAGCGTGTCAATGCCGCCGGCGTGTTCCAGGGCGGCGGCGTTCTTGATCAGCACGCCGGCGTTGGCGCCGGCGCCGCTGCCCACCATGATGGCAGTAGGCGTGGCCAGACCCAATGCACAGGGACAGGCGATGACCAGCACGGCAACGGCATTGACCAGCGCAGCGGTGAAATCACCCGCGGCCCACCACCACGCGGCCAGAGTCGCCAAAGCAATGACGACCACCACCGGCACGAAGATGCCGGAAATCACATCCGCCAGCCGCTGTATGGGCGCTTTTGAACCCTGCGCTTCCTCGACCATGCGGATGATGGCGGCGAGCGCAGTGTCTTTGCCGACGCCGGTGGCGCGGCACTTCAGCAAGCCGTGCTGGTTGAGCGTGGCCGCAAATACCCTGGCGCTTGTTTCCTTTGCCACCGGCAGGCTTTCTCCGGTGAGCATGGCTTCGTTGACGCTGGATGTGCCGTCAATCACGCTACCGTCGACCGGTATGCTTTCTCCAGGGCGCACAATGAAAACATCGCCTACCCGCACTTCGGCAATTTCGACTTCGACGATCGTGTTTTCGCGCTCTATGCGGGCAGTCTTGGGCTGCAGCCTGATGAGCGATTCGATTGCCGCCGAGGTTTTCGACCTGGCCCGGGTCTCCAGTAGTTTTCCCATTAAAATCAATGTGATAATAGTGGCGCTCGCCTCGTAGTAGACATGGTCATGCAGGCCCAGGGCAAACACGGCCGTGCTGTAGAAATAGGCCATGCTGGTGCCCAGCGCTATCAGCACATCCATATTGGCGCCGCCGCCGCGCAGGGAATGCCAGGCACCGACGTAAAAACGGCGTCCGATCCAGAACTGAACAGGCGTGGCGAGGGCAAACTGCAGCCAGTGCGGCAGCAGCTCATGCTCGTTACCGGTAAACATCAGTGCCATCTGCATGAGAAAGGGCAGGGTGAGCAGCGCTGAAATCCAGAACCATCCCAGTTCTCTGCGATAGGCGGCAGCGTGGCGCGCCTTTTCTTCTTCACGGCTGGCGTCAACGATTTCGTGCGCGGCGTATCCGGTTTTGCGCACGGCATCGATCAGGAGTGATGCATCCATCCCGGCGGGCGGATATTGAATGCGCGCTTTTTCGCTCGCGAAGTTGACGCTGGCAGTGACACCGGGGATCCGGTTCAGCGATTTTTCTATGCGTGCGGCGCAGGCGGCGCAGGTCATGCCTTCAATCGCCAGTTGCAGCGATCGTTCAGGCACTTCATATCCCGCCTTGCGTATGGCGGCGACAAGATCCCCGGGTTGTGCCTGGGTTGGGTCGTATTCGATGCGCGCGCGTTCAGTCGCAAAATTGACGGTGGCGTGAACTCCGGGCAGTTTGTTGAGGGTTTTTTCGATGCGCGAAGCGCACGCGGCGCAGGTCATGCCGGTAACCGGCAGTTCAACTGAAATGTCCGGCGCTTTGGTGTTGGCTGTAGTTTGATCCATAACTGCATATTATACCCCTATGGGGTATCAGTCAAGCTGTCGATGGCCAACACCAATGGCGCCAGGGTTTTATTGACGAAAAAAAGCCGCGCAGCGCGCGGCTTGAAGGGGGTGCAGCGTGTATCAGGTCACATTTAATTGGCGACTAGCGTGCCTTCAACCACCTTGACCTTGTCACCTGCGCGGTAAGACGGCTGGCTGTCATAGGAGAAGCTGCGGCTGGTGCCATCCTGCATGCGAACCGCTACGTCGTAGCGCTTGGTGGATTTCACCTGCTTCTCGACCTGGTGTCCGGCATACGCGCCGCCCGCCGCGCCGGCCACGGTGGCGATTTTGCGCCCGCTGCCGCCGCCGACCTGGTTGCCGAGCAGAGCGCCAGCCACGCCGCCGGCGACCGCGCCCAGGCCGCTGCCTTCGCCCTTTTGTTCGATGACATTGACGGATTCAACCGTGCCGCAATTGGTGCAGACGCTGGGCGCCGAGGCAACGCGCACCGGTTCGCTTGCAGCGGCGCGTTTGGGTGCTTCGCTCACCGGTGCCCGCTTGGGCGTGGCGCTTGCGGTTTTTTTCTCCGGAACCGCTGGCGCGGCTGCTGCTTTCGTCGCATCGGTTTTGGCGGCAGCCTGCTGCTCGCTATTCTTGGAAAGCGAACTGGGTATAACGCCGGTCATGACGCCTACGCCCACCGCACTGAAGATGATCACCGATACTGCCGCAATTGCGACTACCGGACTGATTCGACTTTGTGTTTCGGACATGGCAAACCTCCTGTTCTCTCGTTGAAAGCGATTTGATACTGCAGCGCCAATGTTACTCCCATGCGAATGGGGTATTCGTAAAATAGTGCGCAGCGCAACAATTTATTACAAATTAAGTGTTTGGCGGTGTCGCCGGGCGGCGACACTGCTGCCAACGGCATGGACTAGCCGGCATTCAATACTGTAATTCGGGCAGATTCCTGTAGTGCTCCAGCGCTTCTGGATTTGCCAGCGCCTCGATATTCCTGACGGCAAGACCGTGCACGACATTGCGTACGGCAAGCTCGACTATTTTTCCGCTCTTGGTGCGCGGGATATCCGCAACCCGCACAATCCTGGCCGGCACATGCCGCAAGGTGGTGTTGTCGCGTATGCGCTTTTTGATTTTGTCGATGAGCGCCGGTTCCAGCGCCAGGCCATCACGCAAACGCACGAACAGCACCACGCGCACATCGCTTTCCCAATTCTGGCCGATCACTATGCTTTCGACGACTTCATCGAGCTGCTCGACCTGGCGGTAGATTTCGGCAGTGCCGATGCGCACCCCTCCCGGGTTGAGCACGGCATCCGACCTGCCATAAATGACCAGACCATCACGGGCGGTCAGTTCGACATAATCGCCGTGGCACCATACCCCGGGAAATTTCGCGAAATAGGCGGCGCGATACTTGGCGCCTTCGGGATCGTTCCAGAAGCCTATGGGCATCGAGGGGAAGGGCGCGCTGCACACCAGTTCGCCTTTTTCACCGCGTAGCGGCCGGCCCTCCTCACTGAAAACCTCGACTTTCATGCCCAGGCCGCGGCATTGCAGTTCGCCGCGCCACACCGGCAGCAGCGGGTTGCCGAGCGCAAAGCAGGAAATAATGTCGGTGCCGCCCGAAATCGAAGCCAGCTGGAGATCGCTTTTAATGCTGCGGTATACGTAGTCGAAGCTCTCCGGGACCAGCGGAGAGCCGGTGGATAGCATGCTCTTCAGCGCGCCGAGTTTGTGGGTTTTGCGCGGTTCGAGCCCGAACTTGGCCGCAGCGTCTATGTATTTGGCGGAAGTGCCGAAGACCGTCATTTTCTCCGCTTCGGCGTAGTCGAAAAGTATATTGCCGTTCCTGATAAACGGAGAGCCGTCGTAGAGCAGCAGCGTGGCCTGCGCGGCAAGTCCGGAAACCAGCCAGTTCCACATCATCCAGCCGCAGGTGGTGAAATAAAACAGGCGGTCGCCGGCTCTGATATCCGTGTGCAGCACGTGTTCTTTCAGGTGCTGCAGCAGCGTGCCGCCGGCACCGTGCACGATGCACTTTGGCACGCCGGTGGTGCCCGACGAATACATGATGTAGAGCGGGTGATCGAAAGGCAGTCGCTCAAAGCGGATGTTGCGCGCCAGATAGGGCGCCATGAATTCATGCACATTGACGGCACGCGGAATACCGGCAATCGGCGGCGCGGCTCTGGTGTAGGGAACGACAATGATTTTCTCAAGCGACGGCAGTTGTGCGGCGATTTCCCGCAGGCGCGGCAGCACGTCTATGGTTTTGCCGTTATAGAAGTAACCGTCGGCGCTGAACAGCACTTTGGGTTCGATCTGACCGAAGCGGTCGAGCACGCCTTGCACCCCAAAATCAGGCGAACACGACGACCAGATTGCGCCCATGCTGGTCGCGGCGAGCATCGCGATTACCGTGCCGGGGAGGTTGGGCATATAGCCTGCAATGCGGTCGCCTCTGCTGACCCCCGCAGCCCGCAGGGCCTGAGCCAGGCGCGAGACCTCGGCATAAAGTTCGGCGTAGGTGATGCGGCTTTTCAGCTGGTCCTCACCCCAAAACACGATGGCGGTGGCGTCGTCGCGACGCCGCAGCAGGTTTTCGGCGAAATTGAGGCGCGCTTGCGGAAACCAGCGAGCGCCGGGCATGGCGTGTTTGCTGGCAAGCACGACGTCACCCCTGGTGGCGGCAATCACTCCGCAGAACGACCACACCGCGTGCCAGAATCGCTCAGTATCCGCTATCGACCAGGTGTAAAGCCCTGCATAGTCCGCGGGTTCGGCTCCGTACTGCTCATGCACATGACGCATGAACGCAGTCAGATTGGCTGACGCGATGCGCTGGAGAGAAGGTTGCCACAGCGGCTGGTTCATAAAACCGGTAAGCAGTAAATGGTCAGCGGTAAGCGGTTACCTGCGGCGTTCTGTTGTTCGCTGCTCACCGCTCACGGCTTGCCGTTATTCCGGGCGCATTTGGGGGAACAGGATCACATCCCTGATCGACGGGCTGTCGGTGAGCAGCATGACCAGCCGGTCGATGCCGATTCCGGCGCCGGCCGTCGGCGGCAGGCCGTATTCCAGCGCGCGGATATAGTCGGCATCATAATGCATCGCTTCGGCATCGCCCGCGTCTTTCTGTTTGACCTGGTCCGCAAAGCGCGCCGCCTGATCGTCCGGGTCATTGAGTTCTGAAAATCCGTTGGCGATTTCGCGGCCGGCGATATAAAGCTCGAAGCGCTCCGTGATCGCCGGGTTGTTGTCATTGCTGCGTGCGAGCGGTGATACCTCCGCAGGATAATCGACGATGAATGTCGGGTCGAACAATAGCGCTTCCGTGGTGTTGTCGAAAAGCGTGAGTTGCAGCCCGCCTATCCCATCCCCGGGCTTGTGAGAAATGTTGCGTTGCTTGAGTGCGGCGATCAGCGTTTCGCGGTCGTTCAGGATGGCGTCTGTAAATTCCGGATGGTATTTCCGGATGGCGCCGGTAATTGTCAGCCTTTCATAAGGCTTTTCCAAATCTATTTCCCGCCCCTGATATGTGATTTTCGAGGTGCCGGTGGCGGCTTGCGCGACATGCAGAAACATCATGGGGATGAGTTCCATCAGATAGCGGTAATCCGTGTAGGCCACGTAGAATTCGAGCATGGTGAACTCGGGGTTGTGCCGCGTCGAGATGCCCTCGTTGCGGAAATTGCGGTTGACCTCGAACACCTTCTCGAAGCCGCCGACTACCAGGCGCTTAAGATAGAGTTCGGGGGCAATTCGCAGATACAGATCCATATCGAGCGCGTTGTGGTGCGTCGCAAATGGCCGCGCCGCCGCGCCGCCGGGTATGGGGTGCATCATCGGCGTTTCGACCTCCAGGAAGCGTCGCGAAAGCAGGAAATTGCGAAAAGCCTGGATGATGCGCGAGCGCTGCACGAACACCAGGCGGGTTTCCTCGTTGACGATGAGGTCCACGTAGCGCTGGCGGTATTTGAGTTCCTGGTCGGTGAGACCGTGAAACTTTTCCGGCAGCGGCCGCAGTGACTTGGTCAACAGCCTGAGAGATTTGATGCGGACAGTCAGCTCGCCTTTTTTTGTCTTGAACAGAACTCCGCTGACGCCGATGATATCGCCGATGTCGTAATGCTTGAACGCTTCGTGCTCTTCAATTCCGGGATAGCTGTCGGTGACGTATATCTGTATCTGCCCGCTCATGTCCTGGATGGTGGCGAAGCTCGCTTTGCCCATCACCCGTTTGAGCATGATGCGGCCGGCAAGCTTGACGACCACCGGGTTGAGATCAAGCATGTCGCGGTCGGTGTTTTCGTGCTGTTCGGCAAGTTCCGCGGCGAGGTGCTCGCGGAAAAAATCGTTGGGATAGGCAACGCCCTCGGCGCGCAACGCCTTGAGCTTGGCGCGACGCTCCTCGATGATCTTGTTGGTATCCTGCGGGACGGGTGTCAGATGGTCTTCCATCTCGGTTCCTTGCATTGTGTGTTTTAAAGGCCTTGTTTCAGGCTGGCGTCGATGAAATCGTCAAGGTCGCCATCGAGAACGGCCTGGGTATTGCCGATTTCGACATTGGTGCGAAGATCCTTGATGCGCGACTGATCGAGCACGTAGGAGCGTATCTGGTGGCCCCAGCCGATGTCGGTTTTGGCGTCTTCGAGCGCCTGTTTTTCCTCATTGCGCTTGCGCACTTCGAGTTCATAGAGCCGTGACTTGAGCATGGCCATGGCCTCGGCGCGGTTGCGGTGTTGCGAGCGGTCGCTTTGGCACTGCACGACGATTCCGGTCGGCAAATGGGTGATGCGAATTGCTGAGTCGGTCTTGTTGATGTGCTGGCCGCCGGCGCCCGAGGCGCGGAAGGTGTCAACGCGCAAATCGGCGGGATTAATGGCGACCTCGATGGTTTCGTCGATCTCGGGACAAACGAACACGCTGGCAAAAGAAGTGTGGCGGCGATTGTTGGCGTCGAAGGGCGATTTGCGCACCAGGCGATGCACGCCCGACTCGGTGCGCAGGTGGCCGTAGGCGTGATCGCCGCTGACTTTCAGCGCGGCGCTCTTGATGCCCGCGACTTCGCCCGGAGATTCCTCGAGCAACTCAACCCTGAAGCCTTTACGCTCGCAATAACGCAGATACATACGCTCCAGTATCGCCGCCCAGTCCTGCGCCTCGGTGCCGCCCGAGCCGGCCTGGATATCGACGAAACAGTTGTTGGGATCCATGGGGTCGGAAAACATGCGGCGAAACTCCATTTCCGCCACTGTTTTTTCGAGGGACTGCGCATCGTCGCTGATGCTGGCCAGCGTCGCGTCATCCTGCTCGGCCTTGGCGATGTCGAACAGCTCGCGGGCGTCCCGTATGTCGCTGTCGAGACGGGTGAGCGTGAGCACCACGGCTTCCAGGGATTTTCGCTCTTTGCCCAGTTCCTGGGCGCGCTTGTTGTCGCTCCAGACCGACGGGTCTTCAACCAGTCCGATGACTTCGGTCAGGCGTCTTTGCCTGGTGTCGAAGTCAAAGATACCTCCGCAACTCCGCGACGCGATTTTCGATGTCCTGCAGTTGCTTGGCAATGGCGTTGACGCGTTCGGCTTCCATGGCAAATCTCGCAAAAAACGCAATTATACATTGTGATGCGTGCTGGAACGTGGAGCGGCAACGCGGCGGCTGCCGGCCGGCGTTTGCCTGTTACGCTGCGGGCTGCCAGCTTTCGAGCAAAAGCTGCAGGTTGCGCGTGCCGTTGTATTCGTTGGTTTCCAGGCGGTAGATCGCGCGGATGTCGCGCGGCAGCGGCTGCTGGTGGCGAAACAGCATGGCCTCGAAGTTGCGGCCGGCGCGGGCAAGCCGCAGCTTGAGATGCCGTTCACCGACGATGCGTTGACTGACAACTTCGAAAAAATCGTCGAAACAGGGCCGGGGAAAGCCCTGGCCCCAGATCTGCGCGTCGAACATGGCGGCGGTGGCCAGCGTCATGTGTTCAGGTTCGAGCGAGCCGTCGGTCTCAATCTGACGCTCCAGATCAGCCGGCGTCAGCATCGTCCGGGCGACGTCCTCGAACGCCGCTCGAAAGCGCTCGAAGTCGGTTTCACGCAGGGTGACTCCGGCGGCGGCGGCGTGTCCGCCGAATCTCACGAGCAGCTGCGGATGGCGTTTGGCCACCAGATCCAGGGCATCGCGCAGATGCATGCCGCTGATGGAGCGGCCGGAACCCTTGATTTCGCCGTTATTGCCGCGCGCGAAAGCGACGGTGGGACGGTGATAACGGTCTTTGATGCGCGAGGCGACGATGCCAACGACGCCCTGATGCCAGGAGGCATCGAAAAGGCTCAGGGTATGGCCTTCGCTGAACTCCAGGTGCTCTATGCTGGCGAGCGCAGCCTCCTGCATGTCGGCTTCAACCGCCCGCCGCTCGCGATTGAACTGGTCGAGTTGTGCGGCAATTTCCATCGCTCTTTGCATGTTGTCCGTGGTCAGGCACTCGATGCCGAGCGACATATCGCTCATGCGTCCTGCGGCATTGAGGCGCGGCGCCAGCGCGAATCCCAGGTCATATACGCCTGCCCGGCGCGCGTCTTTTGCTGCGCTCCGGAACAGCGCGGCGACGCCGGGCTGCATGCGGCCGGCACGCATGCGTTTGAGACCCTGCTGCACCAGTATGCGGTTGTTGTCGTCAAGCCTGACGACGTCGGCGACCGTGCCGAGAGCGACCAGGTCGAGCAGATCGGCAAGATTGGGGCCGCTGCCCTGTGGCTGAGCAAAAGCGCCGCGATTGCGCAGTTCCGCGCGCAAGGCAAGCATCAGATAGAACATGACACCCACGCCTGCCAGATTTTTACTCGGGAATGCGCAACCCGGCTGGTTGGGATTGACGATGCACCAGGCATCCGGCAGGTGCTCCCCGGGCAGATGATGATCGGTGATCAGCACCCTGAGACCCAGGCGGTTGGCTTCGGCAACGCCTTCGACGCTGGCGATGCCGTTGTCCACGGTGATCAGGATGTCGGGTTTTTTGACGGCGTGCGCCAGGCGCACGATTTCCGGGGTGAGGCCGTAGCCATACTCAAAGCGGTTGGGAACCAGGTAATCGACATGCGCACCCAGGCTGCGCAGGGCGCGCAAACCGACCGCGCAGGCAGTGGCGCCGTCTGCGTCGTAGTCGGCGACGATCAGCAGTTTTTTGCCTGCGCTGATGGCATCCGCCAGCAACTGCGCCATGCACTGCAGGTTGCGCATTTGGGCGGGCGGCAGCAGACGGTCGAAATCCGCTTCCATTTGCTGCGGGCTCAGGATGCCGCGCGCAGCGCAGATGCGCGCGAGCAGCGGGGGCATGCCCGCAACGGTCAATCGACTGACGATGTCGGGCGGCGCGCTGCGCTGGACAATGACGGGCATGGCTTATCGCTGCGCTGTTGCCGGGTCCGCCGTCATGTCGCGTAGGCAGACAGCGGCCTGGTTTTACGCCAGAATTTGAGCAGGTCGAGCGGGGTCGCCTCAAAACGTTGGCAGCGGCGTCCGCCAGGGGCGACCAGCGCGATGCGCGAAATGCGGCGCTGTTGCAGTGCCTGCAGCAGCGGTGCAAGCCAGTCGCGGTCGAGCGCGGCGATATTTTCCCGCCATTGGCCGGCATTGCCATATTGTGCGGCGGCATCCAGTTGCTCAAGCACGATCAGGTGGTGGACGTTGCCGGACGCGGGCGCCGCGCCGGCTGCGCGCAGCCAGCGCCCGGCATGATCAGGCAGGGCGGCGGCATGGATATCGGCGCCTGCGGCGAGCGCGGTTGCCAGCGCATTGTCGCTCCAGACGGCGGAAAAATGACGCCCCGGGACGGCGGTTTTGGCGCCGCCACCCCACAGCCACACGCTGTTGATCGCCATTTCGTTTCTTGTTTCGCGCGCTTCGTTCACCGCATGCTCATGCAGCAGCATCTGGATTTCGTTGACGATTCCATGCCAGTTGAGCGCGTCCCTGCCCGCCGGCAGTAAGGCATTGATATTGCCGCCGGCCACTGATCCCGGGGCGTGAGTGGTTATTTCGGGCCGATGCGCCAGGCGCAGATACCAGCGACCGGGGTGCGGCGCCAGAAAAACCATGCCGTGATCCGCAAAATGATGGTTAAGGGTTGCGACCAGTTCGTCAGCTTCCTGTTTCGAGACCTTGAGCATATTGCCGTCCGCAAGCTGCAACTGGTCGCGGCGGGCCTGCAGATGCACCGGATCCGCGCGCAGCCAGTATGCGTCGTTGGCTTCTCCGCCGTCGACTGTCAGCGTGAGCGGCGCCACCGGCCAGTCGAGCTGTTTTTCCACTTCAAATGCCTGGCACAGCCAGCCTGTCGCATCGATCGCATCAAAACTCAGATGATGCGAGCGGGCAAGAAATTTACGCAGGTTGTCGAGCGCGAGGTCGCGGCAGAGGTCATCGCCGAAGCCGCCGGGCGGGAACAAATGGGGAATGAGTAACGTGCACTGCATATGCAAGGCTGATCGCGGGAAGAAGTTTAGCATGCGCTGCCGCGCCGGCAGCGTGCTTTGGACGGCGCATTGTGGCAAACTGCGCCTTTATTTCGCGCCGGGCACCGCATTGAGTTCCTACGAGTTTTTCATCGGCATGCGCTATACGCGCGCGCGTCAGCGCACCCGGTTCATTTCGGTGATTTCGCTGATATCGACCATCGGCATCGCGCTCGGCATGACGGTGCTGATCACCGTGCTGTCGGTGATGAACGGATTTCAGCGCGAGATACGCACGCGCATCCTCGGCGTGGCCTCTCATGTGCAGGTGAGCGGCCCGGATAACCAGCTCGCCAACTGGCAGCCGGTGGCACAGCAGGCCGCGCGCCATCCCCAGGTGCTGGCGGCAGCGCCTTATGTCAGCGCGCAGGGACTGCTGACCTATGGTTCCGCCGTGCGCGGGGCATTCGTCCGGGGTGTCGCGCCGGAACTTGAGTCCAGGGTGTCGGACGTCGGCATACACATGAAGCGCGGCAGTCTCGATGCATTGAAACCCGGGGAATTCGGCATCGTGCTCGGCGTAGAGCTGGCGCGCGCGCTCGGCGTGGCGCCAGGGGAAAAAGTGGTGCTGGTTGCGCCGCAGGGGCAGGTGACGCCGGCGGGCGTCGTGCCGCGCCTGAAGCAGTTTACGGTGGTCGGCATTTTCGCGGTCGATCACTACGAGTACGATTCTGGGCTTGCCCTGGTGCACCTTGAGGATGCGCAGAAGCTGTTCCGCTTCGGCGATGCGGTGTCGGGCGTGCGGCTCAAGCTCAAGGATTTGTTCCAGTCAATCACGGTGTCGCGCGAACTGGCGCAGCAACTCGGTCCCGATGTCTATCTGAGCGACTGGACCATGCAGCACGCCAATTTTTTCCGCGCCGTGCAGATCGAGAAGCGCATGATGTTCCTGATCATATTCCTGATCATCGCAGTGGCTGCGTTCAACATCATCTCGAGCCTGGTGATGGCGGTGAAAGACAAGCAATCAGACATCGCCATACTGCGCACGCTGGGCGCGGAGCCCAGAAGCATCACCCGGATTTTCATGGTGCAGGGCGCAGTGATCGGAATCGTCGGCACCGTGCTGGGATTGATCGGCGGCGTTTCCCTGGCGCTCAATGTCGACGTCGTGGTGCCCTTCATGGAAAATCTCCTCGGCACCAAGTTCCTGGCCAAGGATGTTTACTATATCAGCGACCTGCCATCCGATCTGCAGACGGCAGACGTGGTGATTACGGGTGTCATATCGCTGGTGCTGAGCCTGCTGGCGACGATTTATCCCAGCTATCGGGCCGCCAAGGTCAATCCCGCCGAGGCACTCAGATATGAGTGAGGCGTCAGCGGCAGGACGCGAGGCGCAGGGGCCGATTCCGGTGCTGTCGTGCCGCGGCCTGTGCAAAACCTATTATCAGGGCAAGGTGGAGGTGCCGGTATTGACCGGCATCGATCTCGATATCGTGGCGGGGGAGCGCGTTGCCATCATCGGCGCTTCCGGGTCGGGCAAGAGCACGCTGCTGCACCTGATGGGCGGGCTGGACGAGGCGACCGCCGGCGAGATCCTGATCCTGGGAAAAAACATTCGCGGTCAGAGTGAAGCGGAACGCGGCGCGACGCGCAATCGTGCGCTCGGCTTTGTTTACCAGTTTCACCACCTGCTGCCCGAATTTACGGCGCTTGAGAACGTGGCAATGCCGCTGCTGATCCGGCGCGCACCCAAAGAGGAAGCCTACGCAGCGGCATCGAAAATGCTGGCGGAAGTCGGCCTCAACCACCGACTTACACACACACCTGGCGAACTGTCGGGCGGAGAACGCCAGCGCGCGGCGCTGGCGCGGGCGCTGGTGACGCGCCCGGCGTGCGTGCTGGCAGACGAACCGACCGGCAACCTCGACCGCCGCAACGCCGAAGCGGTGTTCGAACTCATGCTGCAGCTCAACCAGAGCATGCAGACGAGCTTTGTCCTGGTCACGCACGACAGCAGGATCGCCGCGCGCGCCAACCGCATCCTGGAGCTCATCGACGGCGTGTTACGGCCGGCCGCGTAAAGCGGATGACGCGAAGAAAACCCAGGGTAGTCCCGCGCGACGCCTAGGGGATGGGCAAAACGCGAAGAATATTTGCAGTGGTGACTTCCCGGTAAATCCGTTCGTCCTGCAGCGCCTGGGTAAGTATGAAATGCGGCGCCGAGCGCTTGAGCACGCGCGGTGCCATGATGCCGATCGCGATGACCGTGAGGCCGCTCCAAATCCAGCCTGTCAATGCCAGCGCCACGCCGCAGCCGAGCACGGGCAGCATCACCAGCGGCAGCAGCAGCCGCGCGCTCAGGTAACGTGCTGCCGCTGCGGGATCGATTTCAACCTTGATGCTGCGGGCGCCGTAGGCGTTGACGAATTCGGCATAGGTCATCTGCTGTGCAAGCTCCGTGGTTCAGCGGAATTTCAGGCCTGCCTTGAATATCCGATTGTTACGTACTTCGCGCACCACAAGCTCCACGCGTCCCAGCTTGAGTCGGTCTCCCACCACCGGCCGTTTTCGGAAAATGCCATGCAGGTAGTCTGCAATCGTCACCTCGGGCAGTTGCGGGGGCAGTTTCAGCCCGTAGAATACCGCGACGTCCTGCAGACCGGCGCTTCCATCCAGCACCAGATCGCCGAAAAAACGATGTTCTTCAAGCCGGTGAGGACTGTCGGGCGCGATGAACATGCGGTTGAGAAACTCGACGTGCCTGGTCGAAGCAATCACGTAAATGTGATCGCCCGACCTGAGCATTTGCAGTTCATGCGGGCTTTCCAGCCGGCCATCGCGCACCACGGCGGCAACCGAGGTCTGTTCAGGCAGCGGCAACTTTCCCGGGTCATGATTGAGTGCGGGGCTGCTGGCGGAGAGGTCATATCGCAAGAGTTCGAAATCCCAGTGTCCCTGGATGTCGAGGTCGAAGCGGTGCACGGGCGCGGTGCTTGGCGGCACTTCGAGTTGCAGCAGACGCGCCGCCGACGCGACACTCCAGCCCTGCACCAGCAGCGATACCAAGACAATAAAAAAAGCTATATTAAAGAATAATTTAGCATTATCCAGCCCGGCGAGCAGCGGGAAGATGCCGAGAATGATGGGGACCGCGCCGCGCAAACCGACCCATGCGATATAAACCTGTTCGCGCCATGGAAAACGAAACGGCAGCAGGCAGGTGAAAACCGCCAGCGGCCGTGCCACAAAAATCAGCACCACCGACATCAGGATGGCCATGCCGGCGATGGCGGGCAGCTCCGAAGGCGTGACCAGCAGGCCGAGGATCAGGAACATGCCGATCTGGGCCAGCCACGCCAGGCCATCGTGCATGCGCAGAATATTCTGCGCTGACTGCAGCTGGCGGTTGCCCATGATCAGTCCGGCGATATAAATCGCCAGAAAACCGCTGCCGCCCAGTTCGGTGGCGGTGGCGAAGATGAGCAGGGCGAGCGCCGAGGCGAGCAGCGGATACAGCGCGGTCGCGAGGTCGAGGCGGTTGATCAGCCATACCATCAGTGCGCCGCCGATGATGCCGCCGGCAGCTCCGATGCTGAACTGCTGGGCGAACTCCCACAATACGGGCCAGTCGAGCGCGGTTTTTCCTGCCAACAGGGCTTCGAGCAGGATAATGGTCAGGAAAACCGCCATCGGATCATTGCTGCCGGATTCCAGTTCGAGCACGGCGCCGACGCGGCGTTTCAACGCGAGTCCGCTTGAACCGAGCAGGAACAATACCGCGGCAGCATCGGTGGAGCCGACGATGGAACCGAGCAGCAGTCCTTCCAGCCAGCCAAAATCGAACAGCCATACTGCGAAAGCCGCCACGATGCCCGCGGTGATGATCACGCCCAGCGTGGCCAGCACCAGTCCCGGCCACAACACGACGCGCACGTTCTCGCGTTTGGTGCGCATGCCGCCGTCGAAAAGAATGATGCCTAGCGCGATGGTGCCGATGAGATAGGCGGTCCGGGTGTCATCGAATATGATCCCGCCCGGCCCGTCCTCGCCGGCGAGCATACCGAGAAGCAAGAAGACAAACAGCAGGGGGGTGCCCGAGCGCGATGCGAACACGCTGGCAAGTATGCCCGCCGCGACCAGCGCAGCGCCTGCAAGCACGAGTTGATTGATTTGATCCAATTAAGTTTTGCCGCAAACTCTAGATCAGAGGCCCGCGCGGATGAAAAGTTTCCATGCTCAGTATTCGACGGGAATGGGGTCGAGGCTGCGCCACAAATACCAGGTGGCGACCGAGCGCCACGGTGCCCAGGTGTTGCCGATTTTTCGCATTCTCTGTACGGACAGCACCCGGCCTTTGTTGTAGTGCAGGCTCATCGCGCGCTGCACCCCGATATCGGCCAGCGGCAGCACATCAGGACGCGTCATGTAGAAAATCAGAAACATTTCGGCAGTCCAGCGCCCTATGCCCCTGACCTGGGTCAGTTCGGCGATCAACGCTTCATCGTCGAGACGGGGCCATGGGCCGGTATCCAGCGCGCCGGAATGAAAACGCCCGGCAAGGTCCAGCAGATAGCCTGATTTCTGGTTGGACAGGCCGCACGCGCGCAGCCGTGCGATGTTCGCGCCATGAATCGCTGCCGGCGTCACGGTTTTCACTTCGGCGGCAAGACGGCCCCACACGCTCTGCGCGGCCTTGACTGAAATCTGCTGGCCGACGATGGCGCGCGCCAGGGTCTGAAACGCATCGCCGCGGCTGCCCAATGCGAGACCTTTGAACTGCGCGATCAGTTTTTTGAGCACGGCGTCGCGCGCGGCCAGCTCGCGCGTGGCTTGTTTCCAGTAAAACGGGGTCATGACGTCATTGTGTCAAGGATTTTTTTGCGGCACGGCGACGCCGGCGCCGGCCCCATTCGCAGCGCACATGCAGTCGCCATGCGCGGTCGACGACGAAATACCCGATGACGGCGAGCAGCAACGCCAGCAACGGCAGACCGACGACCAGAGGCTTGCCGACGCTCGCCAGCCATTCCAGCGCCGCCGGAATCCATTCGCGGAAGCCTTTGCCTTCGAGGCCGAAAGCGAGCGGCGGCAGGCTGTCCCCGCCCTGCAGCATGACGAGTTGGCCGAGTTTGAATGCGGTGAAATACAGCGGCACGATGGTGAACGGATTGGAATAGAGCGTGACGATTGCGGCGATCGGCAGATTGACGCGAAAAATGACCGCCAGCAATGCGGCAACCGCGAATTGCACCGGATTGCTGCCCGGCACCAGTCCCGCGAACAGCCCGACGGCGACGCCGCCTGCAGCGGAGCGGCGGTGCAGGTGCCACAGGTTGTGATGCTGCAGCAGCGGGCCGAACCAGGCGATATAGCGATTTTGCCTGATGGCGTCGTGACTGGGCAGAAATCTGCGGAAAAATTTGCGGGGCATGGTGTGTGTTTGGAGAAAATGCCTGCCTATTCTACCCAACTCGTATATCGGTGCCGCGACTGGCACGTTAGACCCGGTTACGGGCGAACGCATGCGGCTCAACATCATTTTTTTCGTATTCGGCGTGTGGCTGCTGCAACAGCAGGCCGCGCTGCCCGGTTTCCAATGGGCCGGACTGCTGCTTGCTGCCTGCGGCGTGCCGGCGCTTTCGCGCGTTCACGGCGTTCCTGCGCATATGGTGCGGGAAGTCCTGCTTAAAATCCTGTGTCTGGGCTGCGGGTTTTTGTGGGCTGCGGCATGTGCGCAACTGCGCCTGAGCGATGCGCTGCCCCCGGCGCTGGAGGGCAGCGATCTGCAGGTCGTCGGCGTCATTGCAAGCCTGCCGCAGCCCTATGAGCGCAGTGTGCGTTTCGAGTTTGATGTCGAGCGCGTGCTCACCGCGGGCGCGACAGTGCCGCGGCGCATCGCCCTGTCATGGTGGAGCGGCGCGGCGCGCGAAACCGGGCCTGCAACGCCGCTTGCGCGCTACAAGCGTGAAACCGCGGCCGGCACGGCGCCGCCGGCGTTGCATCCGGGCGAGCGCTGGCAGTTGACCGTGCGATTGCGGCGTCCGCACGGCACCGCCAATCCGCATGGTTTTGACTACGAAGCGTGGCTGCTTGAGCGCGATATACGCGCTACCGGCCAGGTGCGGGCGAAAGGCGGCAATCGCCGGCTCGACGCCGCGACGTATCATCCGCGTTACTTCGCCGACGGCGTGCGTGCCGCGCTGCGCGCAAAAATCCAGCAGACGCTGCAGGACCGGCCGTATGCGGGCGTGCTCATTGCGCTTGCGGTAGGCGAACAGCGCGCCATTGCGCCGGAGCAATGGCAGGTTTTCACGCGCACCGGCGTCAATCACCTGATGAGCATTTCCGGTTTGCATGTAACCATGGTGTCGGGACTGGTTTTTGCGCTCGCTTACTGGCTGTGGCGCAGAAGCGAGCGGCTGACGCTGCGGCTGCCAGCGCGCAAAGCGGCGGTGTTGTGCGGATTGGCGGCGGCGTTGCTCTATACGCTGCTCGCCGGATTCGCGGTGCCGGCGCAGCGCACGCTGTACATGCTTGCGGTGATGGCGCTGGCGCTGTGGATGGGGCGCATGGGTTCGGCCTCTACCGTGCTGGCGCTTGCGCTGTTTACAGTGACCTTGATTGATCCGTGGGCGGTTCTGGCGCCGGGCTTCTGGCTGTCGTTCGGCGCCGTCGCTGTGATTATGTTCGTGACGGTGGGTCGCGTCGCGCAGCCGCACTGGCTGGCGGCATGGGCACGGGTGCAATGGGCGGTGACGCTGGGGCTGGTTCCGCCACTGCTTGCGTTGTTTCAGCAGGTGTCTATCGTCTCGCCTGTGGCCAACGCATTAGCGATTCCGGTAGTGAGTCTGATTGTGGTGCCGTTGACCCTGGCCGGCATGTTGCTGCCCTTCGACTTCGTGCTGCTGCTCGCACACCTGATTATGTCCTGGTGCATGGCAGTGCTGGAGTGGATGAGCGAATTGCCCGACGCAGTATGGCAGCAGCACACGCCGCCCGCCTGGACGGTGGTGGTCGCAGTATTGGCAGCAGCATGGCTGTTGCTGCCGCGCGGTTTCCCGGCGCGCTGGTTGGGTGTAAGCGGTTTTCTGCCGCTGTTCCTGGTGCTGCCGCCGGCGCCACAGGAGGGGGAACTGAAGCTGACGGTGCTCGATGTCGGCCATGGGCTGTCGGTGGTGGCGCGAACGCGCAGTCATGCGCTGCTCTACGATACCGGCCCCAGCTTCGGGCCCGGCGCCGACAGCGGCAACCGCATCATCGTGCCGTATTTACGTGGCGCCGGCGTGCGCAGGCTGGACGCCGTGGTGATCAGTCACGACGACATTGACCATACCGGAGGCGCGGTGTCGGTGCTGCAGGCGCTGCCGGTGGAGCGGTTGTTTACCTCGCTGCCCGACATGGATCCGCTGGTGCTGGTAACGGAAAATGCGCATCAATGTTTTGCCGGCCAGATGTGGGATTGGGACGGCGTGCGTTTCGAAATACTGCATCCGTCGCGCACCAGCTACGATGAAACGGCCTGGAAGGACAATGACCGCAGCTGCGTGCTCATGATCAGCACGCGCAGCGGCCGGCGCATATTGCTACCGGCCGACATCGAGCACCGGGCGGAGAAACTGCTGTTGTCCACGCAGGCGGACGCGCTTGGCGCCGACGTTCTGATCGTCCCGCATCAGGGCAGCAAAACTTCCTCGACGCCGGCGTTTGTAAACGCAGTTGACCCCAGGGCGGTGATTTTCCCGGTGGGCTACCGCAACCGTTTTGGCCATCCGCATGCGGAAGTGATGCAGCGCTACCGCGAACTTGGCAGCCGGATTTATCGCACCGACCGCGATGGGGCGCTGACGCTGCACGTCGACGCGGCCGGTGCGATCAGTATCGTGCCCCAGCGCGCAGTTTACCGGCGCTACTGGCAGACTCGGTTGGTGAATGATCCGGTGGAAAGCAGATAAAATATATAATACAAACAATACGTTAACAAGACAATTTAGGTCACCCTCCGTATCCTGCGAAATTGCCGCAGTGAAACTGTTTACGATGCCGGTGACAAGCCGTCAGATGATCATTCACCATCGTTGATTGCGGACCGCGGGCAGCGTTGTTTCTTCATCTGGATAAACCGCAGTAAGCCACAGCTGACACGGAGTACACCGGGGTAACCCCATGGACCCGCTGGTGCTGTTTTGTTCTTTCTCAGTGGCTCTGTGTATTCTGTGTCAAATCGTTTTTGAAGTGACTGCTATCCCGGCAACCAGCGCAGATCGAGCGTACAGGGGAAGGCCGGGTTGATCGCTTCGGGTGCGACGGTCATTGATCCCGGCGTGTGACCGTGGTTCCAGAAGCGCGCGATGCGCCGCGCCTCGGCTTCGTTGGCGTTGACCGGCAAAGTCTCATAATTGCGTCCGCCGGGATGCGACACGTGGTAGGTGCAGCCGCCGATCGAGCGTTCGCTCCAGGTGTCTACGATGTCGAACACCAGCGGCGCATGTACGCCGATGGTTGGATGCAGGGCAGAGGGCGGATTCCACGCGCAGTAACGCACGCCCGCGACGAATTCGCCGGGCGTGCCGGTCGGCGCCAGCGGCAGCGCGCGGCCGTTGCAGGCAATGGTGTGGCGCGATTCCGTCAGCCCGCGCGCGCGCACCTGCAGCCGCTCAACGGATGAATCGACATAGCGCGCGGTGGCGTAGAGGGCCACTTCCTCGCCCAGCACATGCCAGGGTTCGATCGCCTGGCGCAGTTCGAGCTCAATGCCGTTGTAGACCACCGTGCCATAGCGCGGAAAGCGGAACTCGCGAAACGGCGCGAACCAGGCATCGTCGAAGGCGTAACCGGCGCGGCGCAGGTCGGCCAGCACGTCGTGAAAATCGGCTGCGATGAAATGCGGCAGCATGAAGCGGTCGTGCAACTGCGTGCCCCAGCGTACCAACCTGGCCTGATAAGGCGTTTGCCAGAACCAGGCGACCAGCGCGCGCAGCAGCAGCATCTGCGCCAGGCACATTTGCGGATGCGGCGGCATTTCGAAACCGCGGAACTCG
>CAKKQX010000226.1:0-18337 GCA_919902235.1 Burkholderiales bacterium | reverse complement strand
CGGTGGCAGTGTGCGGCGCGTAGAGTTTGTCGATGCAGAATTCGGCGCGATGGGTGTTGCCGGTCAGGTCGACCAGGAAATTGCGCAGCAGCCGGTTGGTGGTCTCCGGCGGCAGTGCCTCACCATGCTTCTTCTGCAGCGCGACCATTTGCTGGAAGGCAATTTCCAGTTCATACAGGTTGTCGTTACGCGCTTCGTCGACGCGTGGCGCCTGGCTGGTCGGCCCGATGAACATGCCCGAGAACAGATAGGACAGGGCCGGATGACTCTGCCAGTAGGTGATCAGGCTCCTCAGCAGATCGGGCCGGCGCAGCAGTGGGCTGTCGGCAGGTGTCGCGCCGCCGAGCGTGATGTGGTTTCCGCCGCCGCTGCCGGTATGGCGGCCGTCGAGCATGAATTTCTCGGTGCCCAGCCGCGCCGCCCGCGCTTCTTCATAGAGCGCGTTGGTGTTGGTCACCAGTTGATTCCAGGTTGCAGCGGGATGGATATTGACTTCAATTACGCCGGGATCGGGCGTCACATTCAGCACGGTGATCAGGCGGTCGGCCGGCGGGCCGTAGCCTTCGAGTCTGAGGCGCAACTTAAATTGCGCGGCGACACGTTCGATGGCTGCCAGCAGATCGATATAAGGCTGGACGACTTCGAACGGTGGCATGAACACATAGAGGCGACTGTCGCGCACTTCGAAGCACAGCGCGGTGCGAACGACTTTGCCGCCGGCGGGGAGGGATTTCGGCAATTCGGAAAGCGGCAGTCGAAAACCAATGGATGAATCGCCATTGATCAGGATCACCTGGTCGCCGGGCAGCGGCCAGGCTGAACTGGTCCACCCGGTGTCGGCGGCGCCCAGCGGCAACACATATCCGGCGGTGTGTCCGCCGCCTGGCACACGCCGGGCTTTTTCCGGCGTCAGGTGCGTCAGCGGATCTTCCCAGGCCGGCAACAGCCGTGCCGGCGCAAGGCCCAGCGCGGCGGTCAGCGCTACAGCAAACCGCTGCGCGTCTTCGGGATGCGCATCGGCCGGCGTTGCAGCAGCGGCAATTAACCCCGGATCGCACCACAGCGGCCGGCCGTCGCTGCGCCACTGGATGCCCAGGGCCCAGCGCGGCAGCGGTTCGCCCGGATACCACTTGCCCTGGCCGTGGAACACCAGGCCGCCCGGCGCGAAACGCTCTTTGAGCCGCCACGCCAGTTGTTCGGCAAGCTGCCATTTTGTGTCGGAGAGGGCCGCGGTGTTCCATTCCGCGCCGTCCATGTCGTCGATGGAAACGAAGGTTGGCTCGCCGCCTTGGGTCAGGCGCACCTCACGCGCGTCGAGTTGCGCGTCAATCTGTTTGCCCAGCGCGTCGATAGCCTGCCATTGCTGCTCATCGTAGGGTTTGGTGACGCGCGGGTCTTCATGGATGCGCGTGACTGCCATCGCGAAGTCGAACAGCGATTCGCAGGGCTCGACGGCACCGGACACGGGCGCCGCACTGTACGGCGACGGCGTGCAGGCGAGCGGAATATGGCCTTCGCCGGCCAGCAGGCCCGATGTCGGGTCGAGGCCCACCCAGCCGGCGCCCGGGATGTAGGCTTCGGCCCAGGCATGCAGGTCGGTGAAATCGCGCTCGGGTCCGGCCGGGCCGTCGAGGGGTTTCTGGTCGGCCTTCAGCTGGATCAGGTAGCCGGAGACGAAGCGCGCCGCGAGACCGCAATGGCGCAGGATTTGCGCCATCAGCCAGCCACTGTCGCGGCAGGAGCCGCTCTTGTGCTGCAGCGTGTGTTCGCAGGTCTGCACGCCCGGTTCCGTGCGCACCAAATAGCGGATGTCGTGTTGCAGTTGCTGGTTGACGGCGACCAGGAAATCGATGGTGCTGCTTGCGCCGGGATGCCCCGCGCGGAAGTCGGACAGCCATTTTTTCAGCAGCGGCCCTTGTTCATCCAGCGCCAGGTACGGGGTCAGGTCGCGCATCAACTCGGGGTGATAGGCGAAGGGGAACTTCTCGGCGTAGGACTCGATGAAGAAGTCGAACGGATTGATCACCGTCATGTCGGTGACCAGATCGACCGTGATCTCCAGTTCCTGCGTCTTATTCTCCGGAAACACGAAGCGCGCGATGTAATTGCCGAAGACGTCCTGCTGCCAGTTGATGAAATGGTTGTCCGGACGGACGTTTAGCGAATAAGACAGAATCGGCGTGCGGCAGTGCGGTGCCGGACGCAGGCGTATCTCGTGCGGCGACAAGCCGACATCGCGGTCGTAGCGGTAGCGCGTCTGGTGATGCAGTGCGACGTGGATGCTCACCGGCAGCGCCTCAGCGCCCGACGCCGGAGTGCCTTACTGCTCGAACCCGACATTCCAGTCCGGGTTGGGTAATTCGGTAAAGACTTTGCGCAATCCTTCGCCCCAGCGTTGATGGACCATGTTGAAGTAGGGGTCGCTTTCCAGGATCTGGTGCTGGAACGCAACGCGCAGCGTGTCGGTGCGATAGATGAGCAAGTCGATCGGCAGGCCGACGGAGATATTGCTGCGCATGGTCGAGTCGAAAGAAACCAGCAGACATTTCGTTGCCTCGAGCAGGCTGGTTTCGGGTTTGATGACGCGGTCAATGACCGGTTTGCCGTACTTGCTCTCGCCGATCTGGAAATAAGTGGTTTCAGCAGTGGATTCAATGAAATTGCCTTCGGTGTAGATTTGGAACAGCCGCTGGCGTCCGCCGGCGATCTGGCCGCCGACGATGAACGAAGCGCCGGCATCAACATTGGCCTGCTGCAGGAAGGGAGCGTCGCGCTGGCGCACTTCGCGCAGCGCCTGGCCGACCATTTCCGCCACTTCGTACATCGAGCGCGCGTCGTAGAGGGTGCGCTTCGCGCTCGGTTCACGATGGTCTTCTTCGAGCAGGTTGATCGCGCTTTGCGTGATCGACAGATTGCCCGAACTCAGGATGACGATGACGCGGTCGCCGTCGCGGCTGAACACCCGCATCTTGCGAAAACTGGAAACATGATCGACCCCGGCATTGGTCCGCGAATCGGAAGCGAACACCATGCCGGCTTTCAGGGTTACGGCAACGCAGTACGTCATATTGGCCTGCAGCAGTGAAAAGGATTTGGCGAAGCATAGGGGAAGCAGTGATGGCTGACAAGCAAGGCATGGCGGCAGATTCGCATCGACCGTTCGCTGCGGATGGACGCATCAGGCGCTCTGATTCTGGGCTATTCCCAATGGGGTCTTCGGCTCCGGCCCATAAACAGGTGCCAGGAAATGGTGGTTCAACTCGTCATTCAGCGTATGGAGTTTCTCGAGGAACTCCATCAGGTATTCATGTAAACCCAGTTCCATGATCTGCTCCACCCGGCCGTAGTGCAGTTGCGCGTGCAGTTCGCCGGCCAGGCGCTCGGGTTCCATCGAGTCGCGCATGCAAAGGTCGCGCAAGATTTCATAAATTTCGTTCATGCAGGCGTGTAGCGAACGCGGCAGGTCGTCGCGCAGGACGAGCAGTTCGGCAACGCGTTTCGGTGTGATGACGTCGCGGTAAATGCGCCGGTAGGAGCTAAGCGCGCTGACCGAGCGCAGCAACGCGCTCCACTGGTAGTAGTCCACGGCGCCGCCCACGTCCGCGGCGCTGGGCAGCAGCGTGTGGTACTTGACGTCGAGCAGGCGCACGGTGTTGTCTGCGCGCTCCATGAAAGTGCCGAGCCGGATGAACTGGTAGGCCTCGTCGCGCAGCATGGTGCCAAAGGTGACGCCGCGGAACTGATGTGACTGCGTCTTGATCCATTCGAAGAATTCGTTGATGCCGTCCTGGTTCAGCGCGATTTCGCTGCGGCCGCGCAATTCCAGCCACATGGCATTCAAGTCTTCGTACATTTCGGCGGTCAGCAGACCGCGCATGCTGCGCCCATTCTCGCGGGCAGCGTGCATCAGTGAATAAATGCTCGACGGATTGGTGCTGTCGAGCACCATGAAGCGCAGCACCTTGTCCGAGGTCGGGGGCCCCGGATTGCGCGCGTAATAGGCGCTGGCCAGCCCGTTGATGATCAGTGGCAGCGCCCACGGCTCGGCCCAGGCCTGCACGGTGTCGGTGATACGGTAGGGCAGCAGCGACATGCGGCAGGTGATGTCGAGCAGGCGCGCGGTGTTTTCTGCGCGCTCGATCTGCCGTGACATCCAGTACAGGTTGTTGGCCTGACGGCTCAACACGGGAGGTCCTCCAGCACCCAGGTGTCCTTGGTGCCGCCGCCCTGGGATGAGTTGACCACCAGCGAGCCCTCGCGCAACGCGACGCGGGTCAGGCCGCCGGGCACCAACGTGACGCCCCGACCGGACAGCACATACGGGCGCAGATCGACGTGCCGCGGCAGGATGTCGGAATCGGAGAAGGTCGGGCAGGTCGACAGTGCCAGCGTCGGCTGCGCAATGTAGTTTCCCGGGTTCTGTTCGATGCGCTTGCGGAATTCGGTGATCTGTTCTTTGGTTGAGGTCGGGCCGACGAGCATGCCGTAGCCGCCCGAACCCTGGACTTCTTTGACCACCAGTTCCGGCAGGTGGGCAAGAGTGTAGGCGAGGTCGTCTGGATTGCCGAGCCTGTAGGTCGGCACGTTGGAAATGATCGGTTTCTCGTTCAGGTAGAACTCGATCATCTGCGGCACGTACAGGTAAGTCGATTTGTCGTCGGCGACGCCGGTGCCGATGGCATTGGCCAGCGTGACATTGCCGGCGCGGTAGGCCGAGAAGATCCCGGGCACGCCCAGCGCGGAATCCGGGCGGAAGGCCAGCGGATCGAGATAGTCGTCGTCGATGCGGCGATAGATGACATCGACCCGCTGCGGGCCTGCAGTGGTGCGCATGTAGACCACGTCGTTGGCAACGAACAGGTCCTGACCCTCGACCAGTTCTATGCCCATCTGCTGGGCGAGGAACGCGTGCTCGAAATAAGCGCTGTTGTAGGAACCCGGCGTCATCATCACGACGGTCGGCTGGCCGGCGTGTTCAGGGGCCATCGCGCGCAGGTTTTCCAGCAGTACGTCGGTGTAGTGGTCAATCGGCGCTACCGGGATGCGGCCGAACAGATCCGGGAACAGCCGCATCATCATCTTGCGGTTTTCCAGCATGTAGGACACCCCGGAAGGCGTGCGCAGGTTGTCCTCCAGCACGTAAAACTGGCCATCGTCGGTCTTGACGATGTCGATGCCGGCGATGTGCACATAAACGTCGCCCGGCACCCGGATGCCCTTCATCTCGGGCCGGTAGGCGGGATTGCCGGTGACCTGGGCCGCGGGGATGATGCCGGCCTTGATGATCTCCTGGTCGTGGTAGACGTCTTTCAGGAAGGCATTCAGGGCGCGCACGCGCTGGCAGGCGCCTTCGCTGATGATTTTCCAGGCAGCGGGTCGGATGATCCGCGGAATGATGTCGAAGGGAATCGAACGCTCGGTGCCGGATTCGTCGCCGTACACTGCGAAGGTGATGCCCAGCCGGGTGTAGAGCGCATTGGCTTCGCGTTGTTTTTGCTGCATGAAGTCCGCTGGCTTGCCTTCAAGCCATTCGGCATAGGTGCGATAATGAGAACGTACGGTGCCGTCCACCATGTGCATTTCGTTATATGCGGAGGAGGCAATCGCAGTAGCGTGCGGTTTTTCTGTCGGCCTATCCATGCTTCTTTTCAAGCAACGCGTGTGCCATCTTTGTCTTTCGGGCCGCAGGTGAAGCATGGCCATGCTTGATGCCGCTAGGATGTGGTGCGTGTTGGGTGCGTATAGCGCCGGGTCTGGCATCGAATGCGCCGTCCGCGCCCTGTGCGCACCACTATGGCGTATGCCCTAACAATACGCCTGAAGATGGTGCATTGCCATTACCAGAGATTTGCAATTCGGCCGCTCTGGGGCAGATTGCTTATGTTTTCAGTTGCCAGCGCCGGAATCTGTGCGGTAAAAGGTAAAAATGGTTAAAGCCCATCTCAAGCTGGTCGAGTCCGAAGACGCGCGGATTGCCAAGTGGCTGGACGGCGTCAAGGGGCATTACGAGCCGGCGGAGACGGAAGTGTGGCGCCGCGCATTGGAGCACGCGGCCTCACGCTATGCCGGGCGCGGGCTTGCGAGCGGCGAGCCTTTGCTTGCGCATGCACTGGAGACGGCGGGTATTCTGGCCGGGCTCAGGCTGGACCATGAGACGCTCGCCGCTGCACTGCTTTATCCCTGTCTTGAAGCGGCGCCTGAGGCGGCGCGCGAACTGCACGACAAATTCGGCTCCGCCATCGCCGACCTTGCCGAGGGGGTGGTGCGCATGGCGCAGATAGGTGTGCTCTCCAGTCGCCGCCCCGCTGCGGCCAAACCGGAGCAGCAGGCGGCGCAACTGGAAGCGTTGCGCAAAATGCTGCTGGCCATGGTGCAGGATGTGCGCGTGGTGCTGATCAAGATCGCCGATCATGTGCAGGAATTGCGCTATCTCGCCAAGAGCGGGGATCCCGGCCTGCGGCGCGAGGCGGCAGAACTGACACGCGACATTTTTGCGCCGCTCGCCAACCGTCTTGGCATTTGGCAGCTGAAATGGGAGTTGGAGGATCTCGCGCTGCGCATACTCGAGCCCGAAACGTACCAGCGCATCGCCCGGCTGCTGGATGAAAAACGCGTAGACCGCGAGCGCTATATCGAGGGCGTCATCGCGTTGCTGAAGTCGGAACTGGCGGGTGTGGGCATTGCAGCGGAAGTGACTGGCCGGCCCAAGCATATCTTCAGCATTTACAAGAAGATGAAAGCAAAGGCTATTGATTTTGAAGAACTTTATGATGTGCGCGCTGTGCGCATCCTGGTCAAGGACATCAGGGATTGCTACGCTGCCCTGGGGCTGGTGCATAACCTGTGGTCGCCCATTCCCAAAGAATTCGACGACTACATCGCCAGACCCAAAAGCAATAAATACCGGTCACTGCACACGGCGGTCACGGGTCCCGAGAGCAAGGCGGTCGAGGTGCAGATTCGCACCCACGAGATGCACCAGCACTCGGAACTCGGCGTGGCCGCGCACTGGCGCTACAAGGAAGGCGCGCGCCACGATAAAAGCTATGACGAGAAAATCGCCTGGCTGCGCCAGATCCTGGACTGGAAGGATGAGGTCGCCGACGCGAACGAGCTCGCCGAACAGTTCAAGACCGGGCTGTTCGAGGACACCGTATATGTGCTGACCCCGCAGGGCCGGGTCATCGACTTGCCCAAAGGTGCCACCCCCGTCGACTTTGCCTATCACGTGCATACCGAGCTGGGACACCGCTGCCGCGGTGCCAGGGTCGACGGTGCGATGGTGCCGCTCAACACGCCGCTACACAACGGCCAGCAGGTTGAAATTATCGCCGCCAAGCAGGGCGGACCGAGCCGCGACTGGCTCAACCCGCAGCTCGGCTATCTCAGAAGCCAGGGCGCGCGCACCAAGGTGCGGCAGTGGTTTAACCGCCTGAACTACGACGCGGACGTGGCACAGGGCCGCACGGTCCTCGACAAGGAATTGCAGCGCCACGGCATGACCGGACTCAACCTCGACAAGCTGGCGGCTGATCTTGGCCATCCCAAGCTCAACGACTTTCTGGCGGCGCTGGGGCGCGGTGAAATCGGCCCCAAGCTGATGCAGGAAGCGTTGCGTGGCGAATCGCTGCCGCTGGTGCCGGCGGCGCCGCCGCTCGTGGCACGCAAGCCGCGCGCCGCGAACAAGGGCAGCGTACTGGTGGTCGGCGTCGACAAACTGCTGACGGTGCCGGCGAAGTGCTGCAAGCCGGCGCCGCCCGAGCCTATCATCGGATTTGTCACGCGCGGCCGCGGCATCACCGTGCATCGCGCCGACTGCGCCAGCGTCAGGCGCCTCGATCCCGAGCGGCGGGTGACGGCGGAGTGGGGCGATGCCGCGGGTGCGACCTTCCCGGTCGATATCGAAGTCGAGGCGGTGGACCGCACCGGCCTGCTGCGCGACATTTCGGAGGTGCTGTCGCGTGAGCGCATCAATGTCACGGCGACCAATACCGCCAGCCGCGATTTAAGCGCGCGCATGCGTTTCACGCTGGAGATTGCCAATCTGGACCAGTTGCAGCGCGCGCTGCAGCTGATACGCGAAGTGCGCGGCGTGATACGCGCGGTACGGCGCTGATCAGCTTATTGAGCGTTTCATAATGGATGGCAGCCCCCGACCCTCTGCTTCGCTTCAAGTGTTCCCTTGTCCCGGAAGGAGAGGGTGAAAATGGCACTAATTCGCTGTCGCGAATTAGTGAAAGATCAATAGCTGCTGAAGCTCAATCTGATTCCTGCCACGGGTAAACCGGCGTAGTGTGAAACCCAGTTTTCGCCGGGCTTCACCGGCAGCGCGGCTGTAAGCGTGCCGGTGGTGATGACTTCGCCAACCGCAAGACGATCGAACTGTGGCTGACGCGCGAGGATGTCGACGAGGAAAGCCAGTGCCAGCGCAGGGTGGCCGAGCGCATTGGCGCCGGTGCCGCGGTCCATGACCTCGCCATCTTTTGAAAGCGTAATCTTGCAGTCGCGCAATTGCGTTACCAGCGCGGGGATCTCCGCTTTGCGGATTTCATGGGGCGTGCCGATGACGAGCCGCCAGTGGAGGGAAAAATCCGCCGCCGCGTCAGCGGGATTGAACTTCCAGTCGGCAAAATGACAGTCTACGATCTCGAAACTCGGCGCCAGCCATGCGAGTGATTCGAGCATGACTGCAGGGTCATTGCAGCCCGCCGGCGGCGGCGCGCGCAGTTTGAACGCGATTTCCGGCTCGATCCTGGGCTGAACGCTGCCCGTCAAAAACAGGGTGGCGGCGTTATTCTCGGCATAGATCAGCGTGTCGTCGTAGACATGCGCCCAGATCGGCGAGGTCGCGCCGTACTGCGCCCAGATGTTGCGGTTGGTAAAGCCGATCTTGCGCCCGAGAGTCATTTCGCCGCGCGCGCGGCGCAGCTTTACGATTTCCGCCGCCACCTGGTAGCCTTCGTCCCAGCCGTTCCCGGGGCCGCGTTCAGCCTGAGACGGGATGAGCTTGCCGTGATCCAGAGCATCAAGCAGTTCGGCGGCTAAGCGTTGCCTGTGCATCGTTTCAGTTTCTGGCGCATCTGAAGCCGATATTATGATGTCCCGAGCGCGGATTGCGCGACAGGTTTCTTCCGCGCTGGGTGGTGGTGATTTCTGCCGCCGGCGAATCATGCCCGCCGCCGCGCGTCGCGCGCACCGCTCCCGCTGTCAGGTTCTCACGCCCGTCATCGGCGCGGTAAGGGTAGGGGCGATAGGCGCTCGCTACCCATTCCCAGGCGTTTCCCGCCATGTCGTGGACGCCATAGGGGCTTGCGCCGGAAGGATGGCTGTTTACCGGCGCGGTCTCGTTCCAGCCGGCACCGAATCGCGCGTGGGCGCGGTCGGGCGGCGTATTGCCCCATGGATATTGCCGCGCATCGGTGCCGCGCGCGGCCTTTTCCCACTCAGCTTCTGTAGGCAGCCTTTTCCCGCGCCACCCGCAATAATCACGTGCACCGGCCCACGATACCTCGACTACGGGGTGGTGTTCATAGCCCCCGTCGGCAGTCCACTTGCCGCCCGCCTGACGAATGCGCGCATCGGGGTCGTCGATGTCAAAAAGACGTTCGCCTTTGGCGTTGACATGTCCAATCGTATCAAGAAATCCTGCAAATTCCGCATTGGTGACAGGAAAGCGGTCGATGGCAAAAGCGGCAAGCGCAACTTCGTGCGACGGGCGCTCATCTTCCGGCCCGCTATCGCTGCCCATGATAAACGCACCGGCAGGAATGCGCGCCATAACGTCCAGAACAGGGGGCGCGGCAGCCTGCAGCAAGGCAGGCGTGCATAAGACCAATGTGATGACGAAGCGGATCAACATATTCCTCCCGGGGACATTCTGTGGCAACAGACTGATTCTATTTGAAGCTGTGCCCTGATTCCGCTAAAATGCCGCTTCCTTACCGAGGTTTACGTAAATGTGAATGGCATTCATTTACGTCTCGAATCTCCCCTCTCCTTGTGGGAGAGGGGTCGGGGGTGAGGGGTTGAGCGTGTCACGCAGTTAGCTCAATAGGCGTACAGCTCATTAGGCGCGTAGCTCAGCTGGTTAGAGCACCACCTTGACATGGTGGGGGTCGTTGGTTCGAGTCCAATCGCGCCTACCAATTTAACAGCGGATGCAGGGCGCCGCTTCAGTCTGGTGCAAGCGGGCGGATGCGGGGTGCCCTCGATGTCCGGGGTAGCTGACGACGGGGTACGGAAAGAGAGCGCTATGGCACCGCGAACCAGCAAGTTCAAATTGAACAGATTCTAGTCGCGCCTGTGCATCGGGTTCCATTGTTCCGAAAAGTGCGGCTGGTCCGCACTTTTTATTTGCTGCGTACGAAAGTTGAAATATGCCCAACATAACTCTTCCCGACGGTTCAGTGCGTAGCTTCGACAAGCCGGTGACGGTTGCCGAGGTGGCGGCGGCTATCGGTCCGGGGCTCGCCAAGGCCGCGCTCGCGGGCAGGACAGGCGGCAGGATCGTCGATACTTCGTACCGCATGGATGCGGATGCGGATCTCGCCATTGTCACCGACAAAGACGCCGCGGGACTCGAAATTGTGCGCCACTCCAGCGCGCATCTGCTGGCGCACGCGGTGAAAGAATTGTTTCCCGATGCCCAGGTGACGATAGGGCCGGTGATCGAAGACGGCTTCTATTACGATTTTTCCTACAAGCGGCCGTTTACGCCCGAGGATCTCGCCGCAATCGAGATGCGCATGGCGGAGATTGCGAAGCGCGATATCAAGGTCGAGCGGCAGCTGATGCCGCGCGACGAGGCGGTCAGGTTTTTCCGCGACATGGGCGAGCAGTACAAGGCCGAAATCATCGCCTCGATTCCCGTCAACGAGCCAATTTCGCTCTACAGGCAGGATAATTTCATCGATCTGTGCCGTGGCCCGCACGTGCCGTCCACCGGCAAGCTGAAAGTGTTCAAGCTGATGAAGGTCGCCGGCGCTTACTGGCGCGGCGATTCGAAGAATGAAATGCTGCAGCGGATTTACGGCACGGCCTGGACCAAAAAGGAAGACCAGGATGCCTATCTGCACCGGATCGAGGAAGCGGAAAAACGCGATCATCGCAGGCTGGGACGCAGCCTCGATTTGTTCCATCAGCAGGACGAGGCGCCCGGCATGGTGTTCTGGCACCCCAAGGGCTGGGTGATCTGGCAAATCATCGAGCAATACCTGCGCCAGGTGGTGAGTGCGCACGGCTATCGCGAAATCCGCACTCCGCAGATCATGGACCGTTCGCTGTGGGAGCGCTCGGGGCATTGGGAAAACTTTCGTGAGAACATGTTCACGACCGAATCGGAAAAACGCGATTACGCGGTAAAGCCGATGAACTGTCCCGGCCATATCCAGGTGTTCAATCAGGGCATCAAAAGCTACCGCGATCTGCCGCTGCGGCTCGCGGAGTTCGGTTCCTGCCACCGCAATGAGCCCTCGGGCGCGCTGCACGGCCTGATGCGGGCGCGCAATTTCGTGCAGGACGATGCGCATATTTTCTGCGCCGAAGACCAGGTGCAGGGCGAAGTCAGCCGCTTTATCGAGCTGTTGCAGCAGGTATACGCCGATTTCGGCTTCGATGACATTCTGGTCAAACTCTCGCTGCGGCCGGTAAAACGCGTTGGTCGCGATGATCAGTGGGACCAGGCCGAAGCCGCTCTCGAGGCCGCATTGCGCAATATGGGATTGCCGTTTGAGCTGCAGCCGGGGGAGGGGGCATTTTATGGCCCCAAAATCGAATTTTCTCTCAAGGACACGCTGGGGCGGGTTTGGCAGTGCGGCACCATGCAGTTGGACTTTTCCATGCCCGGACGGCTGGGCGCCGAATATGTCGCCGAGGACAACACCCGCAAAGTGCCGGTCATGCTGCACCGGGCCATTCTGGGCTCGCTCGAGCGCTTCATCGGTATCCTGATCGAGCACTACGCCGGAGCCATGCCGCTATGGCTGGCGCCGGTGCAGGTGGTCGTCCTGAACATCAGCGAGCATCAGGCGGCTTACGCCAGGCAGGTGGCCGAGGCACTCACGGCGGCCGGTTTGCGGGCGGAGGCCGACTTGAGAAATGAGAAGATTTCCTATAAAATTCGGGAACATAGTTTGCAAAAGCTGCCGTTTCAGGTCGTTGTAGGCGACAAAGAAGTGGCGGCGCAAATGGTTGCTGTGCGCGCCCGCAAGGGAGAAGATCTGGGGCAATTGACCCTGGAAGATTTTATTGACCGCCTTAAAACCCAGGCGGCGCAGAAGGGTCGCACGGCTTAATACGGATTAAATACAGGAGCTTGTCGCATAGCACAGGAAAAAGAAGCCCGGATCAACGGTGAAATTACCGCGTCGGAAGTCCGGGTCATTGGCGCCAACGGGGAGCAGGTAGGAATCATCAGTCTGGCTGCCGCCAACAAGCTGGCAGAAGAAGCCGAGCTGGATTTGGTTGAAATCGCACCCACGGCGGTCCCACCCGTTTGCCGTGTCATGGACTTCGGAAAATTCAAGTACCGCGAAAGCAAGAAGCGGCACGAAGCGAAGCTCAAGCAAAAGCAGATTGTGGTAAAGGAAGTAAAGTTCCGGCCCGGCACTGACGAGGGCGATTACAAGATCAAGTTGCGCAATCTGATCCGTTTTCTTGAGGAAGGCGACAAGACCAAAGTCACATTGCGCTTCCGCGGACGCGAAATGGCGCATCAGGAATTTGGATTTCGGCTGCTTGACCGGGTCAAGGCCGATCTCGAGCCTTACGGCGCGGTCGAGCAGTTTCCGAAGATGGAAGGCAGGCAACTCATCATGGTGTTGTCGCCGAAGAAGGGCACCACAGGCTCCCAGCGTGCTGTCGAGAAAGCCGGGGCCGCCGAGCCGAAAAAAGCCGCAACGGGCGCTTCCAAAGC
Source organism: Burkholderiales bacterium (assembly GCA_919902235.1). Classification (GTDB taxonomy): domain Bacteria; phylum Pseudomonadota; class Gammaproteobacteria; order Burkholderiales; family SG8-41; genus CAKKQX01. The sequence continues at coordinate 5,424 of CAKKQX010000226.1, read as the reverse complement.
GCCGGTAGCGGCCAAGAAGCCGGAAGCAAACGAGCCTCCTGCGCAGGTTGCAGCGGCGGCTGGGGTTGAGAAGAAGTAGTTGTCCGGGTAACAAAGCCTCCCTTGCGGGAGCACCCGGCGCTAAGCTAAAACAGGAGTTACGATGCCTAAAATGAAGACCAAGAGTGGTGCTGCGAAGCGCTTCAAGAAGCTGGGAAGCGGCGGATTCAAGCGCGGCAAGGCGAATCTGCGCCATATCCTCACCAAAAAGAGCACCAAGCGCAAACGCCATCTGCGCGGTTCCACCAGCGTGCACGCGTCCAATGCGCCTTCCGTGCGCGCCATGCTGCCGAACTAAGGAGACGAGCCATGCCAAGAGTTAAACGTGGTGTCATCGCTCGCGCCAGCCACAAGAAAGTGATTCAGAAGGCCAAGGGTTTCCGCGGCCGCCGCAAGAATGTATTCCGCATCGCCAACGAGGCGGTGATGCGCGCCGGGCAATATGCCTATCGCGACCGCCGCAATCGCAAGCGCACGTTCCGCGCGCTGTGGATCGCCCGCATCAATGCCGCCGCGCGCGAGCACGGCATGACCTATAGCGTATTCATGAACGGCCTGAAGAAAGCCGCGATTGAGGTCGACCGCAAGGTGCTCGCCGATATCGCGGTGCTCGACAAGCCTGCGTTCAGCAAATTCGTTGAAACGGCAAGGGCCAGCCTCGGCGCCTGAAATCAGTGCACAGGACGGGGAACGGAAAATTAATCCATCTGTTCCCCGGTTCCGGAAAAAAGGGCTGATTCAGCCCTTTTTTTTCAAGCGCATATCCTGCACACTGCCTGCTCGCCACCGGATCTGATATTTCTCCGCATGCAAAACCTTGACGCCATAGTGATGGAAGCGCTCGCGCTGTTTGCCGGCATCGCCGATGCGGACCAGCTGGAGCAGGCCAAGGCGCGTTATCTCGGCAAATCCGGCGCCCTGACTGAATTGCTGAAGGGACTGGGCAAGCTGCCCGTAGCGGAGCGACCGGCCATGGGCGGTCGCATCAACGCCGCAAAGGAAACACTGGAAACGGCATTGCGCGCTCAGCGTGAAAAGATCCAGTCGCAAAAGCTGGAAGGCAGACTCAGGGAGGAGGCGCTCGACGTAACGCTGCCGGGCCGCGGCCTGGGCCTGGGCGGGTTGCACCCGGTGACGCGCACCCTGGAGCGCATCGAGACGTTGTTCAGGTCGGTGGGCTTCGAGGTTGCCGATGGCCCCGAGATCGAAACTGATTACTATAACTTCACCGCGCTGAACCAGCCCGAGAACCATCCGGCGCGATCCATGCACGATACTTTTTATCTGGAGGGCGGCAAGCATCTGCTGCGCACGCACACTTCGCCGATCCAGATACGCTATATGGAAACACACCGCCCGCCGATCAAGATCATCGCGCCGGGGCGTGTTTACCGAGTCGACTCCGATGCCACCCATTCGCCGATGTTTCACCAGATCGAGGGCTTGTGGATCGACAGAAATATCACGTTCGCTGACCTGAAGGGCGTAATCGCGGATTTTTTCGGGCGTTTTTTCGAACGTGGGGATCTGAAAGTGCGTTTCCGGCCTTCTTTCTTTCCGTTTACCGAACCTTCAGCCGAGATCGACATGAGCTTCGGCGACGGCTGGCTGGAAATGGGCGGGTGCGGCATGGTGCACCCCAATGTGTTGCGCAACGTAAATATCGACAGCGAACAATACCAGGGATTCGCGTTCGGTCTTGGGCCTGACCGGCTGGCGATGCTGCGCTATGGCGTGAATGACTTGAGGTTGTTCTTCGAAAACGATTTGAGATTTTTGAAGCAATTTAATTGAAGCTGCAAATGAACGCAGATTACGTTTTGGTTTTGGCGGCGCGCATCGGCGTTTATCGGCGATTCTGAAACCATGAAGTTTTCCGAAAACTGGCTGCGCACTTTCGTTGATCCGCCCTTGTCAAGCGCGGGCCTGGCCGACGCGCTGACCATGGGTGGCATCGAGGTCGAGGCGCTGGAAGCGGTTGCGCCGCCGTTCGACAGGGTGGTGGTCGGCGAGGTGCTCGCGGTTGAAAAACATCCCGGCGCGGACCGCCTGACGGTGTGTCAGGTGAATGTCGGCGTGGCGCCGCTGAACATCGTTTGCGGCGCCCCCAACGTGCGCGCCGGCATCAAGGTGCCGGTGGCGCTGGCCGGTGCGAAGCTGCCCGCGCTCGAGATCAAGGCGGCCAAGGTGCGTGGCGTCGAATCGCACGGCATGCTGTGCTCGGCGAAAGAGCTGGGGTTGAGCGCGGATGCCGATGGTCTGATGATACTGGCACAAGAGGCGGCCATAGGCGCAGATATCCGCCAGGTGCTCGATCTTGACGATTGGCTTCTGACCACCAAACCCACGCCCAATCGCGGTGATTGCCTGAGTCTGCTGGGACTGGCGCGCGAAGTGGCGGCAATCAGCGGCGCGCAACTCAGGCCGCTGCAGATCAAGCCGGTGCAGATTGCCATTGCCGACAGACTTGAAATTACTCTTGACGCGCCTGAGGCGTGTCCGCGTTACTGCGGCCGACTGGTGCGCGGCGTCATTGCGGCGGCGCCAACGCCGCAATGGATGATGCTGCGGCTCGCCCGCAGCGGCATACGCAGCATCAGCGCCATTGTCGATATCACCAATTATGTGATGCTGGAACTGGGACAGCCGCTGCACGCATTCGATGCCGCCAAGCTGGCGGGCGGCATCCGCGTGCGCTTTGCCCGGGCCGGAGAGCGGCTGAATTTGCTCAACGAACAGATGCTCGCGCTAAGTCCGGATTTTCTGGTGATCGCCGACGACAGCAAAGCGCTGGCGCTCGCCGGCATCATGGGTGGCGCCGGCAGCGCGGTAAGCAACGTGACGCAGGATATTTTTCTGGAAAGCGCGTTTTTCGATCCTGGCGTCATCGCCGGAAAATCGCGCAGCCTCGGTTTTGGCTCGGATTCCTCGTACCGGTTCGAGCGCGGCGTCGATTTTTCCGGCACAGCAGGCGCACTGGATCGTGCTACCCAGCTGCTACTGGAAATCTGCGGCGGCAAGGCCGGTCCGGTGAGCGAAGCGCAAGCCAGTCTGCCGCAACGCGCGCCGGTGCGCTTGCGCCTGGCGCGTGCCGGGCGCCTGCTCGGCATCACGCTTGGCTCAACCGAGGCAGGCAACATCCTGCATCGTCTCGGGTTTGAATTCACCGTGTCGAACGACGAGTTCCGCGTAACGCCGCCGGCGCATCGTTTCGATATTGCAATTGAAGAGGATCTCATAGAGGAATTGGCGCGCATTCACGGCTATGACAATATTCCGGCTGCCGCGCCGATTGCACCTGCAGGCATGCTACCTGCGCCGGAATCTAGGCGTGATAGCGCCGCGTTGCGCCGGCTGCTGGTGGCCCGCGAATACCAGGAAATCGTGACTTACAGCTTTGTCGAGCGCGAGTGGGAAAAGGATTTTTGCGGCAATGCGCAACCCGTTGCGCTTGCCAACCCGATCGCCAGTCAGATGAGCGTCATGCGCTCCAGCCTGATCGGCAGTCTTATCAATTGCGTTTCTTTTAATCTCAGCCACAAGCAGTCCCGTGTTCGCGTGTTCGAGATTGGACGCTGCTTTGCGGTGTCGGACCAGGGCGGGCATACGCAGGTCATGCGCGTGGGCGGGATTGCCTGCGGTGGTGCACTGCACGAACAATGGGGTAGCCATCCGTCGCGTGCGGTCGATTTTTATGACGTCAAGGGCGACGTAGAGGCGTTGTTCGCGCCGCGCTCATTGCGGTTCGAAGCGGCGCAGCATACGGCACTGCATCCGGGCAAGTCGGCGCGCGTGATATGTAATGGTCATATGGCCGGCTGGATCGGGGAATTGCATCCGTGCTGGCAACAGAAGTATGATCTACCCCTCGCGCCAGTGCTGCTCTTCGAGCTCGACTTCGAAAGCATTGCCGAAGGGGGGCTGCCGGCTTACAAGGAAATATCAAAGTTTCCGCCGGTGCAGCGCGACATCGCCGTGATCATCGACGCCGGCCTGGGTTACCAGACGATACTGGATGCCCTGCGGCGCGAGCAGCCGCGCATAGTGACCGAAATCGGGGTGTTTGATGTGTACCAGGGAGAAGGAATCGAAAAGGGTAAAAAAAGTCTTGCATTCAGGGTGTTATTGCAGGATACTCGCAAGACTTTGACTGATGCGGAAGTGGATTCCGCAGTCTCAAAACTGATTCTGGTTCTGCAACAGTGTTTCAGCGCCAAGCTTCGTTGAAAAGGGGAAAACATGACTTTAACCAAGGCCGAACTCGCAGACCTCTTGTTTGAGAAAGTGGGTTTCAATAAGCGTGAAGCCAAGGACATGGTCGAATCGTTTTTCGAAGAAGTCCGCACAGCGCTGCAAAGCGGCAGTGGCGTCAAGCTGTCGGGATTCGGCAATTTCCAGTTGCGCGACAAACCGCAGCGTCCAGGCCGCAATCCCAAGACTGGCGAAGAGATTCCGATCACCGCGCGGCGAGTGGTCACGTTCCATGCATCGCAAAAACTCAAGGCGATGGTAGAGCAGCATTATCATGGAAGCAAATCAAAGTCCTAAAGCGCAGCTTCCGCCGATTCCGGCGAAGCGCTATTTCACCATTGGTGAAGTCAGCGAGTTGTGCGGCGTCAAGCCGCACGTGCTGCGTTACTGGGAGCAGGAGTTCACCCAGCTCAAACCGGTAAAGCGCCGCGGCAACCGGCGTTATTACCAGCACCATGAAGTGCTGTTGATCCGCCGCATCCGCGAACTGCTCTACGACCAGGGCTTCACCATCAGCGGGGCGCGCAACCGTCTGGATGAACTGGTTGCGGAACCGGTCAAACCTGTGCGTCAGGCAGCGACCCGGGGCGGAAGCGGTTTTGTGCGCAAGGAAATCAGGGGCGTCATCGAGCTGCTGCGGGCCTGATAATTTCCGTCGCTTTGTAATTCGTCAGTCCAAGTTGGCTCCGTCAATGCAGGGCAGGTCTGTTATAATTCTCAAAGTCGGGGCGTAGCGCAGCCTGGTAGCGTACCTGCATGGGGTGCAGGTGGTCGGAGGTTCAAATCCTCTCGCCCCGACCATCAAATCAAAGGCTTCCGTCAAGGAGGCCTTTTTCATTGCCTGAAACCGTAGCTGGATCGTAGCCAATCGTAGCCGTTTTATTGCTAATCAGGCGTAGTGCATGCCTGCCCGACGCTCGATCTACGTAGCTGGCGAGGTGTTCGGTGGCCAGGTGTGCGTACCGCTGCACCATCTCTGGCGACTCCCACGATCCCAGCTCTTGCAGTACAAAAAGCGGCGTGCCTGCCTGCACGTGCCAGCTTGCCCACGTGTGCCGAAGATCGTGCCACCTAAAATCTACGACCCCAACACGCGCGAGCGCAGCCTTCCACGCCTTGCCATTCACCTGAACT
>CAKKQX010000225.1 GCA_919902235.1 Burkholderiales bacterium | reverse complement strand
ATCGTGCAAGGCAGCAGTCATGGCAGCTGTGGGGCGTTACCGCTTCACTACGACAGGAGGGATTATGCGACGCAGACTGTACTTTATGCTTCCCGACATGCATACCGCGCACCGCGTTCTGGATGAAATGTTGTTGGCACGCATTGAGGAACGCCACATCCATTTTCTTGCCCGCCGCGGCACATTGCCGCCGGATCTGCCAGAAGCCAGCGTGCTGCAAAAAACCGACTTTGTTCACGGCGCCGGAATCGGTCTGGTCATCGGCGGCGGGACCGGTGTAATCGCCGGCGCCTTGCTGGTGCTGTTTCCGCCGCACGGCGGGGCGCTGCAGCTGGTAACGGTGCTGATTACCGCTGTGCTTGGCGCGTTATTCGGCGCATGGATGGCAAGCATGGCCGCAAGCGCCGTTCCCAATTCCATGCTAAAGCGCTTTCACCCCGACATCGAACGCGGCAAGGTGTTGATGATGATAGACGTGCCGCTCAGACGCGAGAGGGAAATCAGCGGGCTCATCGCCTCGCGCCACCCTGAAGTCGAGGCGGGCGGCATCGAGCCCACCCTGGCATTTCCGTAACGGATTTGCGCTGCGGCTTCAGCGCGCGGCGTGGCGGGCAGCGGCAAGCACGCGCAGCAGATAGTGGTCGCGCACGCCGAGTTCGGCCAGATGCTCGATGGTGCGCACCAGATACTCGAGATTGGGGCCGCGCGCACCGCGGCAATTTGCTATCCGTTCGGCAGTCTGCTCCAGCGTCAGATGCCCGGAATACTCCGCGTGCCGCGGATCGGCAACGAAAGCAAGCGCCCGCACCGTTTTGTCCGGCAACCGCGCTTGCAGCAATCGCGGCAGATAAATGCGCCGCCGCATTTCGCGCGCCCACAACTTCCGCAAAGTAACGGCAACGTCGGCAGCCGCCACCAGAAACGCGATGCCGCGGCATGCGCCGCCGCGGTCCAGGCCCAGCACCAGCCCGGGACGTTGCGGCGTGCCGCGCCAGCGACTCGATGAAATGCACATCGCCCGGTGATAGCCGTGAATCAGCGCGGGCGCCCAACTCACGTAGGGAAACCCGGGATCCCACATCAATGAGCCGTAACCGAAAATCCAGAGATTGGCGCGCGATCGCGCAAATTGCCGGTAATGCAGGACATCGTCCGGCAGCGCTTCCTGTTCGACTGCAGTCATACGCTCAATAACGGCTATCCCTGCCCGCCGCTTACACCAGATTCCACTTCAGCTTGCCGCCGGCGCGGAACGGCACCAGTTTGTCCGGACCGAAAGCAAGCTCGTCCGGCACCCGCCACTCGCTGCGCTCGAGGGTGATGTTTTCGCTGTTGCGCGGCAGGCCGTAGAAATCAGGGCCGAAATGGCTGGCGAAGCCCTGCAGGCGGTCGAGCGAGCGCGCCGCATCGAATGCCTCGGCATAAAGCTCGATGCCGGCGTGCGCGGTATAGATGCCCGCGCAGCCGCAGTCCGTTTCCTTGGTATGGCGCGCGTGCGGTGCACTGTCGGTGCCAAGAAAAAACTTCGGAATGCCGCTCACCGCCACCTCTACCAGCGCCCGACGGTGCTCTTCGCGCTTGGCAACCGGCAAACAATAGTGGTGCGGCCGGATACCCCCCGTGAACAGCGCATTGCGGTTGATGAGCAAATGATGGGCGGTGATGGTCGCCGCCACGCGCGGCGGCGCGGTGGCGACAAAACGCGCTGCTTCGCGTGTCGTGATGTGCTCGAGCACCACGCGCAGCCTGGCATGGCGTTCGACGAGAGGCGCCAGCACGCGCTCCAGGAAAACCCGCTCGCGGTCGAACACGTCCACCGCCGGGTCGGTGACTTCGCCGTGCAGCAGCAGCGGCATGCCGCACGACTCCATGGCCTCGAATACGCCGCGGCATTTCTCAAGATCGGTCACGCCCGAATCCGAGTTGGTGGTGGCCCCGGCAGGATAATACTTGACGGCATGCACAACGCCGCTGCGTTTTGCTTTTTCGATTTCCGCGGGCTGCGTATTGTCCGTCAGGTACAGCGTCATCAACGGCTCGAATGCCGCGCCGGCGGGCAGCGCGGCGCGGATGCGGTCGCGGTACTGGAGCGCGAGCGCGGTCGTGGTCACCGGAGGTTTCAGGTTGGGCATGACGATGGCGCGCGCGAAACGGCGCGCCGTGTCCGGCAGCACCGCGCGCATATGCTCCGCGTCGCGCAAATGCAAATGCCAGTCGTCGGGGCGGGTGATGGTGATTCTGCTCATGATGGCGCGAATGGTACAGGGTAAAAGGCGAAAAGTATGCGGTAAAAGCGTTTTGAAAAATGATTCACGCTTTTCCCCTGAGTTCGAGCGCCCGCTCGTACAACGCGTTTCGCTGCCCTCCGGTTATCCTGGCGGCGAGCGCCACTGCCTGCTTGAGCGGCAACTCGGCAAGCAGGACTTCCAGCACATGCTGCGCATGGGCCCGGTCTTCATCGGTTCGGGTCTGCGCCGCGCCCTCGACGATCAGCACAAACTCGCCTTTGCGCTGGTCGTCATCGGCCGCCAGCCAGTCGGCGGCCTCGGCCAGGGTGCAGGCATGCATGGTTTCGAACAACTTGGTCAGTTCACGGGCGATGATGATGCGGCGCGCATCACCGAATGCGATGCGCATGTCGGCAACGCTGCCTGTCACCCGGTGCGGCGCCTCGTAGAACACCAGTGCGTAAGAAAAGCCGGCCAGCGCCGCGAGTTCGCGCCGGCGCTCGCCGGCGCGGGCCGGCAGAAACCCGTAAAACAGAAAATGCGGCGTCGCCAGCCCGGCGGCCGACAGGGCGGCAACCGCTGCATTCGCACCCGGTATCGGGATCACCTTATAGCCGGCGGCACGCACGCTTTCAACCACCAGCGCGCCAGGGTCACTCACCGCCGGGGTGCCGGCATCGGTGATCAGCGCCACCGCCTCACCCTGCGTCAGCAAATTAATCACTTTATCTGCCGCGCCGCGCTCATTGTGCTGGTGCAATGCCAGCAGCCGTTTGCCGCTAATGCCGTGCGCGGTAAGCAAATGGGCAGAGTTGCGCGTGTCTTCGGCCGCAATGGTATCCGCGCCGGCCAATACGTCCAGCGCGCGCAGCGTGATATCACGCATATTTCCAATTGGGGTGGCGACTACATATAATGCACACTCTAAC
>CAKKQX010000224.1 GCA_919902235.1 Burkholderiales bacterium | reverse complement strand
GGCCACCGGGGAACACTTCATAACCGGCCACTCGAGGTCGCGGGTCGTCAGTATCATTCAGGTTCCTGTATTCCATCAAGCCTCATTTGATTCTTGCCAGCCGCCGGGCCTTGTGGAGCCTGTGGGCGGCGCGGTGTGAGCGCCGTCCAAGGAACGGTGGGAAACGCCGGTTTTGCGTTTTCCACGGTTCCGGCAGGATCCACAGGCGATCTTGCTGAATCGACCTCGCAGGATGCGCCAGGTTCAACGATCTCCAGGTCGGTCGACCCGTAGCACCCCCAGGATCCGGCTTGGTGACTGCGTTGCCTCATGCTCTGGCTTTCGACTCGGTGCCCTGCGCAGCGCGGCGGGCCCGCTGATGAAGCCTGTAGCTCTTGCCCTGCATCTGGATGACTTCGGCGTGTGCCAGGAAGCGATCGAGGATGGCGGTGGCGGCCGGAACATCGCCGAGGAACTGGCCCCAGTCCTCCGTGGGCCGGTTGGTGGTGATAAGCGTTGAGACCGTCTCGTGACGACGCACGAAGATCTCCAGCATGTCCTCGGCCGCGCTGGGGCCGAGCTTCTTCATGCCGAAGTCTTCGAGCACCAACAGGTCCACGCGGGTGAGTGTGTCGACGAGCTTGCGTCTTTCGCCGGCGGCTTCCGCTTCAAGGAAGTCGGCGGCAAGATCGAACACGCTGCGTATCAGGGCGCGGTAGCCCGCGCGGATGGCGCCCACGGCGATGGCCACGGCGGCGTGGGTCTTGCCCAGACCTGGCGGGCCGATCAGCAGCACTCCCTGGTGGCCGGCCACGAACCGGGCCGTGGCCAGCTCGACGAGCCGCGCTCGTGGGATCTTCGGATTAAACGCGAAGTCGAAGTCCGACAACTCCTTCACTGCAACGATGCCGGCCTGCTTGAGCCGGCGAGCAAACAGCCGGTCGGCGCGGCGGGCCAGTTCGTCGCCCACGAGCAGTTCGAGCCACTCGAGATGATCCAGCGGGGAGCTTCGGGCCTGCTCGAGCCGCACGGGCAGAGCCTCGGCCATCCCGGACAGGCGCAGGTGGCGTAATTGGATTGACAGTTGCGGGTTCATTCCAGCTCCTTGAGTGAGTACTGCGTCATGGGACGGATTGCCGGGTGGTCGTGCAACAGGGTTCTCTCGGGTTCGGGTGCGCTGTCAGCAAGTCTCTTGAGCGCCTTGAAGCGGAACTGACGATGCAGCAGGGCCAGACGCGCCGCCCGCAGTACGCGTTCTTTAGGATGCGTCCGTGTGAGCGACAGAGCCCCCTGGATCAGGCGCATCGCACGCACGCCGCGCTCCTCGTGGGCGGCCTCGGCCCACTGACGCAGCTCCGGGCCGATCTGCTCGCAACGGCCCAGCAACCGCTCAAGCCAGGCTTTCTGAGACGACGTTTCGGGGCCGGCGCCACCGGGTCTGGGTGCGTACAGGCCCGGTGCGACACGCGTGTGTACCGCGACCTGGACCTCGCCGTGGTAGACCCGCACCAGTTTTCGATTCCACCGAACCCGCACGGGCTTGCCCAGCAGATGCGACGGCACCGGGTAAAATGCTCCGCGGATCTCGACGTGGCCGTCGGGATGAACGCTGCGGGAGCCTGACTCGAACAGCTCGAACGCCTCGCTCGGCAGCGGTTGCAGTGCCGGCTTGTCTGTGGCCAGGTAGTGGGTGAACACCTGCCGGCGTGTGGTGCCGTGGATCCGCAGCCGGGCGATGGTCCGGTTCCACTTCCTGAGGTACTCGTTGAGCTCGGCCAGGCTGTTGAAGCGTCTGCCCTTCAGGGCGTTGTCCTTGACGTATCCGCCGCTTCGCTCCTGTTTGCCGTTTTCCCTCGGGTTGCGCGGACGCGTCGGAAGTGCTGTGAAGCCCCAGTGCCGACCAAACGCCGCGTAGAGCTCGTTGGCGTCCGGGTCGTACAGGCAGGCCCGCACCACGGCCGCCTTGAGATTGTCGTGGCGCACCACTCGGGGCACACCCCCCAGGTCCCGGAAGGCATTCTCATGAAGACCCAGGAAGGTTTCGATCTTCTGGTCCCACACGGCCTCCTCATAGCCGTGGCGCGAATGAGCCAGCGTCATGCGGAACACCCACGGGCGTTTCCACTGGCCCGTGCCGGCATCAAACGTCGGGACACCTTGGAAGAAGTCCACCTGCGCCTCTTCGCCAGGTTCTGCGTGAATCACGCCGGCAGGACGAGCCGAGTCGGGCAGCTCGCGCACATAGCGCTTCACCGATTCGTAGCTGTACCCGTAGCCGTAATCTTCAACCAGGTCCTGCCAGATCCGCTGGACGCTCAGGCGTGCGTCGATCTTCTCGGCGATGACCTCGCGGTAACCTGCCGCGGCGCTTCGGGCAGGAACCACCGAGCCGGGGAACACTTTGGCCGGGTTTGGCTCCGAGCCGGGGAACGTTTTGGCCGCATTTGAATCGTCGGCAGACGCCTCAGCCCCTGGCTCAGGGGCGTCGGGGGCCTCCGAGCCGGGGAACACTTTGGCCGCATTTGAACGCCGCTTCCGATCGTAGCCAGACACCGTCTCGCGACGCACACCTGTCTCCGCCTCGATACGGCGGTATGTCCAGCCAAGCTCGAGCAGTGCGATAACTTGTTGTCGTTGATGAGTCTTCAAGTAGTTGGCCACCATCACCCCCCTTCCTTTGAAGAAAGGAGGATGACCGAAAGCCGCTACTCGAAATGGCCGGTTTTCAGGTGTTCCGCCCTGGCCGCATTTGGGTGTTCGCTAACAC
>CAKKQX010000223.1 GCA_919902235.1 Burkholderiales bacterium | reverse complement strand
CCGCAGGCAGCGCACGGAGGGCGCCGGTGATGCTGTTACAATGCCGGCAACTTAGCTACCTACCTGAAAATGCCGAAGTATTTCGCCCTCGTTCCCGCGGCCGGCAGCGGTTCCCGCATGGGCGGCATGGGTAATGCTCCGCCAAAACAGTATCTTGCATTGGCGGGACGGCCCTTGATCTATCATGCGATCCGGCGCTTGTGCGAGCACCCGCAAATTCAGCAGGTGTTCGTGGTGCTCGCGCCGGGGGACGCGCACTTCGCGCGCCATGACTGGACTGTTTTCCACTCCAGACTCACTCCCTTGTATTGCGGCGGCGAAACGCGCGCGGCGAGCGTATTTAACGGTCTGCTGGCGGCGCGCGACGCGCTTGCGGCCTCCGACTGGGTGCTGGTGCACGATGCGGCGCGCCCCTGCCTGGATGCCGCGGAACTCGACCGCCTTATGGGTGAACTGGGTGATGACGCAACCGGCGGACTGCTCGCGGTTCCGGTCGCCGACACGCTCAAACGCGCCAACCGCGAGGGTCTGGTCGTGCGCACCGAGGCGCGCGATCACCTGTGGCAGGCGCAGACGCCGCAGATGTTCCGCTATCGGCTGCTGATTGAAGCCCTGCGCGCAGCCGATCCCGCGGTGATCACCGACGAAGCGGGCGCTATCGAAAATCTCGGCCTCAAGCCGAAGCTGGTGATGGGCAGTGCGCGCAACCTCAAGATCACCCATCCCGAGGATCTCGCACTGGCTGAGTTGGTGCTCAAAAGCATGATGTAATAGCCGCCAAGACGCCAAGGCGCCAAGAAAAACCGAAATCATAAATCTGAGCCATGAGCAGGGAGCCTGACCGAAGTCTTGATGAGTTGGCGCGCAAGGTGATTGGTGCTGCAATCGAGGTTCACCGCGAACTGGGGCCGGGCTATCAGGAGAGCTTTTACGAGGAAGCTCTGGCGGTCGAGTTTCGATCCAACGGGATTGGTTTCGAGCGCCAGAAAAGTTTTTCTGTCGGGTACAAGGGTCAGGCTGTGGGCGAGGGCCGGGTCGATTTTTTAATTGAAGGAAAGCTGGTCGTGGAATTGAAAGCGGTCGAGAAGCTGGCGCCTGTCCACAAAGCACAGGTCATCTCCTATCTCAAGGCAACTGGATGCCAGCTTGGCCTGCTCATCAACTTCAACGAGAATTTACTGCGTAGTGGTGTGCAACGTATTGTATTGACATAAGTTATGCTGGGCGGACTGGACGATTAGCATGATGAGCGTTCAATTTCTATTGCCGTTTTTCTTGGCGTCTTGGCGTCTTGGCGGCGCATTGGGTTTCTTATGAGAATTGGACAGGGATTCGATGTTCACGCGCTGGTCGCGGGCCGCAGGCTCATCATCGGCGGCGTGGAGATTCCTTATGACAAGGGGCTTGACGGCCATTCCGATGCCGATGTGCTGCTGCACGCGGTGTGCGATGCGCTGATCGGCGCGGCGGCCTTGGGGGATATCGGCACGCATTTTCCCGATACCGACGCGCGCTACAAAGGCATAGACAGCCGCAGGCTGCTGCGCGAGGTTGCGGGCCTGCTGGCAAGCCGCAATCTGCGCGTCGTCAACATAGACGCCACGATCATTGCGCAGGCGCCCAGGATGGCGCCCTATGTCGATCGCATGCGCGAGAACATCGCCACCGACCTGGGAATCAACCGCGACGATGTCAGCGTCAAGGCAAAAACCACCGAACGCCTGGGTTTCACCGGGCGCGGCGAGGGCATCGCCGCCGAAGCCGTTGCGCTGATTACATGACGCTGCCGGGGCCCGGTCCGCGCGGAATTCCAGGCTCGCAGCGGGAAGCCGGAAAGGGCCATGCGCGCCTGTTTTTCGCGCTGTGGCCGGATGATGCCACGCGCGCGGCGCTCGGCGCGCTGGGCTGCGTGGTGCAGGCCGAGTGCGGAGGGCGGGTCACGCCCGCCGATAATATTCATCTGACTCTGGTATTTCTCGGGGATGTGCCGACCGCGCGGGTCGCGGATTTGTGTCGCGTCGCAGACGGCATGACCGCGCCTTGTTTCGGCCTCGATGTCGGCGCCGTCCACTACTGGCGGCATAACCGCATCGTGTGGACAGGCCCGGCGCAATGTCCCGATGCACTGCACAGTCTGGTCGCAGGCCTTGAGTCCGCCCTCGCCAGCCGGGGATTCGATTCCGACCGGCGCGCTTATACGCCGCACATCACCCTGTTGCGCAACGCCAGACGCGCGCCGGCAACGCGGACAATGCCGGCCATACGCTGGTCCGTCGCCGGGTTTGTGCTGGCGCAGTCGTTGCGCCGCGAGCGCGCGGTCGTATACGACGTGCTGCGGCACTGGCCTCCAGGCGCCGGCACCCGGTCGGCGGGGCGCGTTGCACAGCATACGCAAGACGAGTACCATTGACGGCTAAGCGGACTAAAAAGCCGTAAACAGGGGACAAGATGAATACGCTCGATTATGTTGACGTTTTCATGCATAAAAAAGAGGGCGGTACAGCCCCCGGGGGGGATGCGCTGCTGGTTCAGCACTGGACTGCCGGCGAATGGGGAAAATTGCTTTCGCGCACCACGCTGCAGCCGTTTCGGGCCGGCGAAGTCGTGATTCAGCAGGGTGCTCTGAACCGCTCGCTGTTTTTTGTGGCGTCTGGCACGCTGGATGTGGCGGTAACGGGCCCCAGCGGCGTTGAACCGCTGGCGCACATCGGTCCCGGCAGCGTGATCGGCGAGCAGGCGTTTTTCGACGGTCAGCCGCGCTCGGCAAATGTAACTGGCGTGACCGACGGCGTGCTGTTGCGCATCGGTTTCCGGGAGTTCGAGCAGTTCGGCAAGGAAGATCAGGCGCTCTCGCGCGATTTGTTGAATGCGCTGGCAAGAATATTGTCGACCCGGTTGCGCAGCATGTCGTCGCGAATTCGGCATTAGACGTTTCCGACCGCTCCTGACGGGGCGGGCTCAGCGAGCTGCGGCGCCGGCATGATGCACGGGCAGCTCGATACGCGCCCGCAGGCCGCCGCCTTCGCGGGGCAGCAAGCTGACCGTGCCGCCGTGCATGCGCGCAATGCGGTCGACAATCGCCAAACCAAGTCCGGTTCCGGGCCCGCCGCGCGCAGTATCCAGGCGTGTAAATGGCCGCAGCATGTGGTCGGCCTGGTCCCCGGGTATGCCGGGTCCGCGGTCCATGACTTCCAGAAACACGCAATCCCGGTCTTTGCCGCTGATCAGTTCCACGTCCGGGCCGCCGTGACGCAGCGCATTCTCTATCAGGTTGTTGATCAATCGCTGCATCGCCGCCGGGCGCAGCGCAACGGGCGCTAACGGCGCAAGCTTCAGTTTTAGCGATTTGCCGAGGCGCGCGTAGCGTTCGCCCACGCTGTTGATGAGCGCATTGAGGTCGCTCCCGGGCACCGCCTGCTCGGCTTCCGCGATCCGCGCAAAATCGAGAAACTGGCCGATGGAGACATCAATGTCCTCGATATCCTGGACCATGCCGGCCTTCAGCGCCGGATCGCCCCCGGCGTCCAGCATTTCCAGCCCCAGCCGGATGCGCGACAGCGGGGTGCGCAAATCGTGCGAAACACCGGCCAGCAGCAGCGCGCGTTCGTCATCCAGCCGCTTGAGATCGGCCGCCATCTGATTGAAGGAGCGGGCCAGCGTCTGGATTTCCGAGGGTCCGGTTTCCGCCACCGGCGGCGGCGTTTTGCCCTGCCCCATCTGCGCGGCGGCACGCGTCAATTCGCGCAGCGGCCGGTTGATGCGCGCCACGATGAGGTAGGCGCCGATCAACGCCAGCAGCAGCGCCAGTGCGCCCCAGCCGATCCAGCGCAGGGGATCGTTGCGCTCGATGCGCGAGCGCGGCAGCATCACCCAGTATTCATCATCATCGATCCTGAAGCTTACCCATACACCGCGAATACCGTCGCGGGAGACCGCCATGCGCGTTTCGGGTCCGAGGCGCTGATGCAGTTCTTTTTCGACCAGCCGCAGAAATGCGCTGTCCGGCAGCGGCGGCAGCGTTTCGCCGGGCTCGGCAAGATAAACCTGTATACCCTCGTTTTGCGACAGATCGCGCAGCAGCCCCAGGCGCTTGTCAGGCTGGGCCGTGATCAGCGCGGCACGTGTCAGGTTGACCGCGCTCACGATCTGCTGCGCAACCTGCAATGCGCGCGGCTCGCGCTCGGACACGCGGAAAATCTGCAGCCAGGCGAGGTGGGCGACGATCAGCAGCATCGCGATGAGCAGCACGCTGCGCCATAGCAGGGTGCGCGGCCACAGGGTCATGGCTGACGGGCTGTGAGCGGTAAGCGGTAAGCAACAGAAAATATCATGCGGATGTCACGATTCGCTGCGCAGTTACTGCTCACTGCTTACCGCCGGCTGCTTGTCATCCGGGATGAACACGTAACCGAACCCCCACACCGTCTGGATGTGGACCGGTTTGGCAGGGTCGGCTTCGAGCAGACGCCGCAGGCGCGATACCTGCACGTCTATGCTGCGGTCGAATGCGCCGAACTCGCGGCCGCGCGCAAGTTCCATCAGCTTGTCGCGCGACAGGGGCGTGCGCGGGTGCTGAACCATAACTTTGAGCAGCGCGAACTCGCCGGTGGTGAGCGGTATGTCCGCGCCGTTTTTGGTCAGGTTGCGTGCCGCGAGATTGAGTCGGAACGCGCCGAATTCCACAATCTCGAGCTCGGTGCTGGGCGCCCCCGGGGGCGCCGCCGGAGGCCGCCTGCGCAGCACCGCCTGGATGCGCGCAACGAGCTCGCGCGGGTTGAACGGCTTGGGCAGGTAATCATCGGCGCCGACTTCAAGGCCGACGATGCGGTCGACGTCGTCGCCTTTGGCGGTGAGCATGATGATGGGCATGTTCTCGTTGCCGCCGCGCAGGCGCCGGCAAATCGACAGACCGTCTTCGCCCGGCAACATCAGGTCGAGCACCATCAGATCGTAGCGCTCGCGCGCGAGCTGGCGGTTCATGTCGCTGCTGTCGGCGACAGTGCGCACGCTGAAACCCTGTTCGGTCAGATAGCGGTTGAGCAGATCGCGCAGGCGCGCGTCATCGTCCACGACAAGAATTTTCGTTTTGATTTCAGTCATGTGGCAATCCTATCTATTTATCTGTATCTGTTCCATATTTTTGTAAAACTTTGTTGCCGGTCCCGCGTGCGAAACAAATTGTTACAAAAAGCACGTCCCCGGCCAACCGCTGGCGGCATCAAAGCATTTACTATCAGGGCGTCGTCTGGAAGGGCGGCGTTCCGCAAAAGGATATAACGGATAGAGCAGGGGAGCTTTATCACTGAGGAGATCAGGATGAAACTGAAATTGTTGATGAGCATGATGGCAGTCGCGATCCTTGGCACGGCCACACCGGCACTGGCTGATCGTGGCCATGGCAATGGCCACTGGAAGAAGCAGCATCACGGCAAGTATTACCGGGAGCCCGAGAGGTATGTGTATCATAACTATCCGCCGGTGCGGGTGTATGAGAGGCATTATGACCAGTATTATGCCTATACCTATGCGCCTCCTGCGCCGGGCATACACGTGGTGCTGCCGAATGTGTATATCCCCTTGCGTTAACGGGCGGGACGGGGGCGGCAAAGTCCAAAACCGGACTCTGCCGCGGGCTTTTTAATAGGCGGCAGTTTTCCTGTAATGTTGTCGCCACAAGGAGCGGTTGATGAGAGCTTGGCTGATTGCGCTGATGGTGGGCATGGCGGCGATGTCGTCGCAACCCGCTGTTGCGGCATCGTGGGGTTATGCCCCCGGTCTGCAAGGGCAGGGGCAGCGTGGACCTGCGCAACACGATCAGCGTGAAATGCGCCGCGAGCGCCGCGTGACGCCGGAGCGCGACGAGCGGCCGCGCCACAGGCTCACCGATGACGAGCGCCGTGACCTGCGCCGCGACATTGACCAGGCAGACCGCGAGATTTACCGGCGCGATCGCCGGCGCTAAGTTTGTCACCTATTGATCTTTCACTAATTCGCAACAGCGCATTAGGGCCGTTCTCACCCTCTCCTTCCGGGCATGGGTATCTACACATCTCAAAGAAACCCCCTCGCCCGCCTTGGGGCGGGAGAGGGGGCCGTGTAGTGGAGATGTGTAGATACCCATGCCTTCCGGGAGCGGGTCGGGCAGAGGGATTGAGCGTTCCGGCTGTCATCCATTATGAAACGCTCAATAAGTTCACCACCTAAATTCGTCAATTTTCGGCAACCGGCCCCGGCGCGGCGGACTTGATCATGACACGCAAACCCTGGCGTCTCTGTCTTGAAAGTCTGCTTGCCGCCGTGCTTTTTTCGGCAGCGCCGGCATGGGCCGCTGCCGTAGCGCTGGGTTTCGATGATGCGCGGCATTTGCTTAACCGCACCGGATTTGCGGCCGGCATTGATGAAGTAAACGCATTCGCCCAGCTGACGCGCGAGCAGGCGGTCGGGCGACTGTTGTCCGAAGCCGGCAAGCCGGCCATCATGCCGCCTCCTGATTGGGTGGCAGACCGCATGGTGCCGCCGCGCGAGTTGCGCGCGATGAGCGACGAGCAGCGCAAAGCCGAGCGCGACTTGCTGTCGCGGCGCGGGCTTGAACTGCGCGAGTGGTGGCTGCAGGAAATGCTGACCACGTCCTCTTCGCTGACCGAGAAAATGACCCTGTTCTGGCACAATCATTTTGTCTCCAGCCAGCAAAAAGTGCGTTATCCGCAACTGATGTACCGGCAGAATGCGCTGCTGCGCCATCATGCGCTCGGTAATTTCGGGGATCTGCTGCACGCCGTGGCCAAAGACCCGGCCATGGTCATCTATCTGGACAGCGCGTCCAACCGCAAGGCGCAGCCCAATGAAAATTTCGCGCGCGAGGTGATGGAGCTGTTCACGCTGGGCGAAGGCCACTACACCGAGCGTGCCGTCAAAGAGGCGGCGCGCGCCTTTACCGGCTGGAGCATGGATCCGGCCCGGGGCGAATTCCTGTTCCGGCGTTTCCAGCACGACGACGGCGTGAAAACCGTGCTGGGCCGCAGCGGCAATTTCGACGGCGACGCGGTGCTCGATATCCTGCTGGCCCAGCCCCAGACCGCGGAATTCATCGTTGCCAAGTTGTGGCGGGAGTTTGTCTCGCCTGTTCCCGACCCGCAGGAAGTAAAACGTGTTGCGGGCGTTTTCCGCGACAGCCGTTACGAGCTGCGCCCGGCTTTGCGCGCACTGCTCACTTCGGATGCGTTCTATGCGCCGCAAAACCGTGCGGCGCTGATCAAGTCTCCGGTCGAACTGGTTGTCGGGACGCTGCGGCAGTTCGGCTTCACCACCGGTGCGCTGACGCCGCTGGTGTTCACTACCGCCCGGCTGGGGCAGAACATCTTCTCGCCGCCCAACGTCAAGGGTTGGCTGGGCGGTGAGGCGTGGATCAATTCCACCACGCTGCTCGCGCGCAAACAGTTCATCGGGCGCGTGTTTCGCGCCGATGAAATGCAGCCCGTGCCCGCGGCCATGGCCGGCGCGGGCGGGGGGCTCAAGGGCGCCGGCGGTCTCGGCAGTGACGCCCGCCAGCGTCTGTTGCAGGGCATGGCAGATCTTCACTTTGATGGAGATAAGTGGTTGTTTCAATTTATTAATACCGAGGCTGACGGCGTCCGGCGCCTGCTGCTTGCGAGTGCGCCTGTGAATCCGCTGCAGCCCGGCATGCAAGGCATGGCGTTGATCCGGCATCTGACGCAGGACCCGGCATATCAGCTGAAATGAGGCGAACAGTCTTTTGCCTTGGTCTGGTGGCGCCGGCGCGCGGGAGGATGTGACATCATGAAACACGAGCCGCCGATTTTGGGAAATATGCGATGAACAGACGTGAATTCCTGACTGCCGTGGGAGCCGCAACGGTGGCGGCAGCGGTGCATCCGTCCCCGGCATTCGCCGCCGCCCGTGGCGACTACGGCAATCTGCTGGTGCTGGTCGAATTGAAAGGCGGCAACGACGGCCTGAACAGCGTCGTGCCTTATGCCGACAGCGCGTATTACAGCTTGCGGCCGCAGCTCGCCATCGCGCGCGACCAGGTGCTGCAGCTCGACGACAAAACCGGTTTGCACCCTGCGCTGCAGGCGCTGCTGCCGCTATGGCAGAACCGCGAACTTGCCGTCGTGCGCGGCATCGGTTATCCGGATGCGAATCTGTCGCATTTCCGCTCGATAGAAATCTGGGACACAGCCTCGAAAAGCAACGAGTATCTGCACGATGGCTGGCTTGCGCGCGCCTTCCGGCACGCGCCGATACCCCGCCCTTATGCCGCGGATGGCGGGGTGGTCGGTGGTGCCGAAATGGGCCCGTTTGCGGGCAGCGGCACGCGCGCAATCGCGTTAACCGATACCGAGCAGTTCCTGCGCCAGGCAAAACTCGCGACGCCGGCGGGGCAGGCAGGGAACACCGCGCTCAAGCATATTCTGGGGGTCGAACAGGATATCCTGCGCGCGGCGGCGAAACTGAATACCGATTACGTCTTGCACAGCGAATTCCCGAAGAGCGCATTCGGCAACGCCGTCAGGACGGCGGCGCAGGTCGTCGCCAGCAAGGCCGGGATCGCCGCGTTGAAAGTTTCGCTCAACGGGTTTGACACCCATAGTAACCAGCAGGGCACGCATGCCAGGCTCCTCAAGGACCTTGCCGAAGGGTTGGCGGCATTGCGGGGGGCGCTGGTCGAGCTTGGGCGCTGGGATTCGACGCTCATCATGACTTACGCCGAGTTCGGCCGCCGTCCCCGGCAAAATCGCAGCGGCGGCACCGATCACGGCAGCGCGAACGCCCATTTCGCGCTCGGCGGCCGGGTGCGGGGGGGCATTTACGGTCTGCCGCCGGCGCTGGACCGTCTCGACGGCAACGGCAATCTGCCATTTGCGGTGGATTTTCGCGATCTGTATGCCACCGCGCTTGAGAAATGGTGGGGTGTGAGTTCGGTGCATGCGCTGGGCGCACGCTTCCGGCCTGTCGATTTACTCAGGGCATAACCGCTATTCTGATTCGGGCGTTGCCCGGGCGCGGGCGTGCCAGGTCGCATTCCATGCTATAGGCATGAGCGCGTTCGGCGCCGGTTTTGCTGCATTGCACCCCCGGAATCCACCTTATATTCCTCGCCTTATCTCCTGACGGCGGCTAGAATGTCGGGGCCGTCGGCTATCCAACGGCCGCCCGACGGCGCCCCGATTTTCGAATAAAGAACGAGCCGGGAGACAGCATCATGCTTGCAACGCGGATACGCCAGAAAGACGGAATTTTCTATTTCGCCAGCTATCCTGCCAAGGATGTCCTGGAAAAGGTGCGTTTCATCAGCCGCTTTTACGGTGATGGCGAGGAAATCGCGCCGCAGAACATCCCGCATAATGATGAGGTCGCCCAGTTCATCGCCCGCATCGAGCGTAACGACGAAGCCTTTCAGCGCCTGTTGTCGCGCGCGAAAGTGCGCCAGCTCAAGAATTTCTACGAAATGGCCGTCAGTCAGCCGCCGATTCCCGGCACGGTGCTGCTGTTTACCGCCGAGCAGTTGCGCTTTACCGCCCTGAGCGGCCAGGAAAGCGTCGGGCACCTGCAGGAGCCGGATTCGAAATATCTGATCATCGACGGCCAGCACCGGCTGGCGGCGCTGCATTTTTACCTCAAGGAACATCCGACGGAGGCGTCCAGCATCAATGTGCCGTGCGTGATTTTCGACGGCAAAAGCGAGGATTTTGCGGCCGAGATGTTCGTCATCATCAATTCCACGCCGACCCGCATCAACAAAAGCCACCTGGTCGACCTGTATGAGCGCGTGTCGTGGGCTGATCCCGACAAGCGCTTCGCGTCGCGCATGGTGGAGGATATGTACAGCGAATCCGACAGTCCGCTCAGATACCGTATCAACCGTCTGGGCGGGCGCAGCCAGCAGGATAAATGGATACTGCAGGCCGAACTGTTCAACGAGATACACCGTTGGGTGAGCGGCGACTGGAAGAAAATCATCAGGGTCACCAATGTCTACCGCGAAGGCGAGCGCTATTACGGGGTCATCCGCGATTTCTTCAAGGCGGCACAGAAAGTATGGGGCAACGCCTGGGGTCACGATGCCTACATGGTTACCAAGCCGGTGACGCTGAAAGCCATGGTGCGGGTATGCGTGGACCTGGCGCGGGCCGATGCCGACCCTGCCGACGGCCGCGTCAAACGCTGGGAGGAGCGGCTGGCACCCTGGCAGGGGCAAATCCGCGCATTCCGGTCGGAAGGTTTCTACGAGCGCTTCCCGGCCAAAGGCCAGATCGAGCGCGTTTCGCGCATTCACCGCGATCTGGCCAAGATGGCCGGCATCGAAACCAAGGGCGGCCGGCGCGGCGAATAGCGGTTCCGGTTTTCTCGCTGCGGCTATCAGCGGATAACCGCAAATCCCATATGGGGAGAGCGTGGATCGTTTTCGCCGGTATTACCGTCTGCATCAAATCCTGTCCTCGCGCCGTCTGCCGGTGTCGCGCGTGGTTCTGGAGCGCGAGCTCGGCGGATGCTCCAGCGCAACGGTCAAGCGCATCATCGAAGAGCTGCGCAACTACGGTGCGCCGATCGAATATATCCGGGATCGGAATGGTTACCGCTACACGCCCGGTGCCGCATTCGAGCTTCCAGGCATCTGGTTTTCTCCATCGGAGATCGAGGCGCTGTTCGTAGCAGGGCATCTGCTTGAACGTGCCGAACCTGGACTGCTTGCCGAGACACTCGCCCCGCTCAAGCAGAAGCTGCAAAAAATTCTTGCCCAGGAGCATCTTGGCGGTGGGTTGATGCTCGTTCACGGGATGTAAAATGTGTAAGAATTGTATGCATCAGGTGCACGTCGGGAGCAGGGTATGGGCCACCGCATTAGCATAATGATGGACTACTCCGTCTGGCTAGAGTTGCAGAAGGTTCCCCAAGGCGAGCGCAGCCGGCTGATCAGCGAAGCCGTGAGCAAGGAACTGCAGCACCGCAGCCGCGGCCGGGCTGTGGCCGAGATGGACAGGTTGCGCAAGACGTGCCCCAGGGCAACCGCTAGTACCGAAGAGTTGGTCCGTGCCGACCGAGACGCCCACTGGTGAAGCTGAGATCGCTGGTCAGCAGCCGAGCTGGGTAGCCAGATCTTTGAAGTCATTCGCGTTGACCGTGAACGCCGGATCGTCGGCAAGGTCGGTGCCGGTGTTGCGCCCGTGTTCGTGCGGCCTGCGCACAAAAGCGGTTTTCAGGCCGTATTTGGCCGCGCTGCGCAGATCGTGTTTGTGCGCGGCAACCATCATCACCTGTTCCGGTTTCAGATCCAGCAGCTCGGCGGCGCCCAGATAGGTTTCCGGGTCGGGCTTGTAGTGGTGGAAGGTCTCCGACGAGAAAACGCAGTCCCACGGCAGCCCCCCGAATTTGGCCATGTTGACCAGCAGCGCGGTGTTGCCGTTGGACAGCGTGGCGAGGATGTGGCGTTTCTTGAGCCGTTTCAGGCCTTTCACCGTATCCGGCCAGGGCTTGAGCCGGTGCCAGACCAGATTGAGGTGGACTTTCTCTGCTTCAGTCAGGGCATCGGTGATGCGGAATTTCTGCAGGATTTCATCCAGGATCATGCGGTGCAGGACGTCGATCCTGGTCCATGGCAAATCGCCCGAGCGCACGCGATCCATGGCCGGTTTGTAGCCGGCGCGCCAGGCATCGGTGAATTTGCCCCAGTTGACCCGCAACCCCTTCGCCTTGCCGAGGGCGCGGCACTCCTTGACGATGCTGCCGCGAAAATCGACGCAAGTGCCGAAGACGTCGAAGGTCAGCGCTTTGATGTCATGCAATTGCTGTGTCATCTTTCCTCCTTATTCGTGGCAGGGCAATTAACCGCCAAGGCCGCCAAGCACACCAAGAAATTCGTCAAATGTAGACTGAGGATTTACTGGCGCGCGAGCACTGGGTTCATGCCTGTCACCCCTCGGTCCTCTTGGCGCCCTCGGCGGTTCAAAAAATACCGCCTATTTCACCGCGGTGCACATGATCTCGACCAGGGTGTCGGGCGTGCCGAGTTTCGCTTCGACCGTGGCGCGCGCCGGCGGATTGGCCGCATCCACCCACGCCAGCCATGCCTCGTCCATCTGCGGTTTCTGCTTCATGTCGGCCACATATACCGTGGCGGTGAGAATGCGCGATTTGCTGCTGCCGCATTTGCGGAGCAGGGCGTCGATCTGGCGCAGCACGCTCTCGGTCTGGGCTTTCATGCCGGCTGCGGTATCTTCCGCCACCTGTCCGGCGAGATACAGGAGTCCGTTGTATTCGACGGCATCGGAAAGTTTCTGGTCGGGGTCGTGGCGGATGATGTCGGACATGTGCGCTTCCTTTTTGTGCGGATTTGAGAATTAGCTTCGCGAAAAATTGCGC
Organism: Burkholderiales bacterium; assembly: GCA_919902235.1. GTDB lineage: Bacteria > Pseudomonadota > Gammaproteobacteria > Burkholderiales > SG8-41 > CAKKQX01. The sequence goes on along the minus strand of CAKKQX010000223.1, from coordinate 50 downwards.
GCCAGGTGAGGGCGCGCATTCGTGATTCTGCAGGAACGGGGCGGGGTCGG
>CAKKQX010000222.1 GCA_919902235.1 Burkholderiales bacterium | reverse complement strand
GTCATCCGGCGCAGCCTTCTTGGCCACCTTGGGGCTTAACGACACCGTTACCTTGAGAGCTGTCCCCGCTGCCGTGGAGGAATTCTTGATGTCGGTTGTTTCCAGGGAATGCATGGGCGGCGTATTCGCCGCTGGCGTGGCGGCCGTGGCATCCGGGCTGCGCTGGCAACCGGTAGCGGTGATGCCGGCAATAACAGCAATCATGCCGACGTACATCGCAGCTTGTGGAATCCTGAAAATCCTCATGCGCTCTCCTTAAATGAGAAACAAAGACGAAACAAAGTGGCTTGGAGAAATTCATTGTAAACCACTCCGACCCCTTTGGCTTGTTGCGTCCTTGGCTCAGGGCCGGCTGATGGGCGGCCCCGATATTCTCTTCCAACGCATTATTCCGTCTGCGCCGCCGTCGCCAGCCGGACGAAAACGCGCTTCATCGCGTTGAGCTGCGTGAGATAACCGCTGACGTCGTGATCACCGCAGCGTTGGCCGGTGGCCAGCCGAAAGCCGCGCTTGGCGTAGACCTCACCCGCCCCGGCGCCGCACAGGTGGATCACGCCGGCCAGGTCTTGCTTCTGCTTGAGCGTGGCGGTGACGATGCGCCGGCGCTCCAGCGTGCTGGCGATACGGCGATCCAGATAGGCGGACGTCAGCTCGACGGCATGGGACGGCACGACGCGCGTGTAGAGACTATTGAACCAGCACGATCGCAGCTCGTGCCAGGGACCGTCCTCGACCACGACATGGTCGTGAATGCAGTAGCGCCTCGCCTCGGCGAACGTGGCATTGGTGAACTGGTACATGCCGACCGCGCTCGATGCCGGCCGGTACAGCTCAAAGAGACTCCACGTTGGGCGCCAGCGCCAGTACGTCTGGGCTACCGGGTTGCCCGCCCCCTCGATTTGGGCGAGCGCGGCCAACAGATCGGGCGTGATGACGGCAGTGGCGTGTGCACGGAAGATCGGCTCGTACTGCCGCCATGTCGCGGCCGGCATTTTGGAAAGCGCATGACTCACGGGAAAGAACAGTTCGGCCGGCTTGCGGACGACCTGATGCACCCAGTTGGTCGCGGACCAGAGCGCCAAAACGACGACGGCGACAAGGATGAGTTGGACCGACAGCGGCGCGTTCCGCAGCGCTCGAAAAATACGCCGACGCAGCCGGGCGCCCGGCCAAAGCATCGCAAGGCGTGAACGGCGCCGGCGCTTTTTTCGCTTCCTGGGCGTGATTCGGGTAGCGCGTGAACGTGACACGAAGGTACCGATAAGCGCCGGGCAGCGCTAATGCAACGGCGGCAATAATAATAAGGTCATGCGCCTTCTGCGGCCTATTCCGCGCCTTGGCGGGCGGCGCGCATGGCGCGCTCACGCGCGGCGATCTGTGCCGGGCGCGGGACATGCAGCAGATCGGCGACCTTATGCACCAGCGTGCGCTCGAAGCGGTCGATCTCGTGGTCGGCCGAGGCTACCTGCCACATATGCTCGACCACCTGCTCTTTCTGCGCCGGGGTGTAGTGCTTGTTGATGAGCGCGGTGAACTGGTAATAATCGGCGGCCTCTTCAGCTTCTTCCTTCGCCAGGCGCAGCAGCAGCGGATGCTCGATCCGGCACGGCACGCACCACGAGGCGAAGACGTTGACCAGGGTCACCTGGCCCTTCAGGTCGTCGGTCTTCAGGCCCGGCTCGCCCTCGCGCAATCCCGGCAGGTCGAACGCGGGCACGGGCTTGTCGAG
>CAKKQX010000221.1 GCA_919902235.1 Burkholderiales bacterium | reverse complement strand
GTCACCGGGGGATAGAAATCCGGGAAAATGATTGGCCGCCGATAAACGCAGATAAGGGCAAAATTCAGCCATGAAAAATATCGAACCCTGCAGGTTTCTATCGGCGTCCATCGGCGTTTATCGGCGGTTTCATTTGCTTTGGATTCAAACATGACTGTCCGCGTGCAAACCGAAGACTTCGACATCAGCGCCGAAATCGCGGCGCTGCGCCGCGGCAATCCGCGCACCGGCGCGGTGGCGAGTTTCATCGGCGTGGTGCGCGACCTGAACGAAGGTGAGCCGGTGTCGGAGATGAGCCTGGAACACTATCCCGGCATGACCGAAAAGGCGATCGAGGACATCATCCTCCAGGCGCGCGGCCGCTGGCAGGTGCTGGATGCCTTGGTGATACACCGCATCGGCACGCTGCAGCCGCTGGATCAGATCGTGCTGGTGGTCGTTTCCAGCGAGCATCGCGGCGATGCTTTCTCCGCCTGCGAGTTCATCATGGATTATCTCAAGACGCGTGCGCCGTTCTGGAAAAAGGAACAAACCGGCGACAAAGCGCGCTGGGTCGATGCCCGGGTCACCGATGACATCGCCGCCGAGCGCTGGCGCCTGAAAGGCTGAAATCCCGGGCTTGAATTCCCGCGCCGCGTTTCAGTAATATTAGGGGAACTGTCTCAGCCGCAACCTTAAGTCAGATCGCTTATTCGTTGATTTTACTAATATTGTCTTTCTGGCGCGACCTACACACCCGACCCTCGTTTCAATTAGAAACTGCAACGTTTCAGGTTGAAACCGGGCTTGTAAAACCAATCCCGAGAACTATTTTTTTATTTTTTAAAACAATAGGTTACATATTCGGCATAAGGCTTGCTATAAAGTGTTATCTGGGGAAACAACAAGTTCTTAATCAAGCCCGGCACACCCCACACACCAAGGAGGCGATGCTCATGTCAGATAAAACGCAGGTCAGTACTGCTGCCGCACCCCGCAGGAAAAACACACGGCTCCCCGCTGAAATCGATGCCCAACTGCTGTCGCAGGAGCGGCGCGCTTTCCTGCGCAAGGGCGCGGCGATGGCGGGTTCGGCGTTTGCCGCCGGCACGGTCGGCGCATCGGGCGCCGGCGCCGCGCCGCTGGCGGTGCCCGATTCCAACAAATCCATGGGCAAGCCCATTCCGGCCACCGAATACGGCATGCCTTCGAAGTTCGAGAAACATGTGGTGCGCCGGCGCACCGACGTACTCGTCAATCGCCAGAACTGGTCGGACTGGAGTATGACGCCGCTGCAATATCAGCCCGGCATCATCACGCCGAACGGCCTCATTTACGAGCGTCATCACGCCGGCACGCCGGACATCGATCCCGACAAACACCACTTGGCGATCCACGGCATGGTCAGACAGCCGCTCCTGTTCAGCATGGCTGACCTGGTGCGCTATCCCTCGGTCTCGCGCTTCCATTTTATGGAGTGCTCGGGCAACGGGTTGACCGACTGGCTCAAACCGGCGTCCAAGACCGTGCAACAAACGCATGGACTGCTCTCCGGCGTGTTGTGGACTGGTGTACCGCTGTCCACGCTGCTCGAGGAAGCCGGCGTCGATCCAGCGGGCAAGTGGGCGATATTCGAAGGCGCCGACGGTTCCGGCCATACCCGTTCCATCCCGATCGAAAAATGCCTGGACGACACGCTGATCGTTTACGCCTCGAACGGCGAGCGGCTGCGCCCTGAGAACGGTTATCCGGTGCGCGCCTTCATGCCGGGCTGGGAAGGCAATGTGTGCGTGAAATGGCTGCGCCGCATCAAGATTACCGACCAGCCGGCGCATTTCCGCAGCGAGACCGCGCGCTATACCGATCCCATGCCCGAGGGCAAATGGCGGCAGTTCAGCATGGTCATGGAATGTAAATCGGTCGTCACCAATCCCTCCGGCGGCATGCAGATGAAAGGTCCGGGTTTCTACGAGGTGACCGGATTTGCGTGGTCGGGTGCCGGCAAGATCCGCGCGGTCGATGTGTCGTTCGACGGCGGCGCAAACTGGCGCGAGGCGACGGTCGAAGGTCCCGTCATGGACAAATCGCTCACGCGCTTCAAGATCGGCTGGAACTGGAACGGCCAGCCGGCAACGCTGATGAGCCGCGCGGTGGACAGCAGCGGCTACGTGCAGCCGAGCGTGGCGGACATCCGCAAAGTGCGCGCCATCGTCGGTTTCGTGCAGCACCATAACGCCATGCAGCCGTGGTCGGTCAATGCCAAAGGGGAGGTCACCAATGTTATCGGTCAAGTCTAAGTTGCTGCTGGGAGCCGCAGCGGTCGCGCTGGCGATTGCAGGGTGCGCGAGCACGGGTGGCGGGGGGACGAGCGCGACCGGCATTCCGCTGGGGGCTACGGGACCGCACGAAGTGCAGCCGCTGTCCGACAAGCCGCGCTTCGGCCAGGCGGTGAGTGAAGCGGACCTGGCGGCGTGGAACATCGACATCCGCACACCGGACGGCAAAGGCTTGCCGGCGGGGCGCGGCACCGTCGCTGATGGTCAGAAACTGTACCAGTCGCGGTGCGTAGCCTGTCACGGCGAAGCTGCCAAGGGCGGTTCGATGTACGGTTCCATGGTCGGCGGCATCGGTTCTTTCAAGACCAACGCGCGCGTGGTGACGCCGGGCAGCATGTATCCGTATGCGCCCATCCTGTTCGACTACATCCGCCGCACCATGCCGATGGACGCGCCGCAAACACTGTCGGTAAACGAGGTCTATGCGTTGTCGGCATATATCCTCAATCTCAACGGGCTGATTCCGGCCAACGCGGTGATGGATCAGAACACGCTGGCCAGGGTGCAGATGCCCAACCGTGACGGGTTCATTACCGACACCCGGCCGGACGTCAAGGCCACACGCTGCATGAGCAACTGCAAGTAAGCGCGCTTCCTCTGGTGTGCATTAAAGCGGGCCTGCGGGCCCGTTTTTTTATCCCTGCCCGCCCCGATCCCGCGGCATTGCCCTTAATTGACGGGTGACGCCGGGCGCACCGCTTTGTTATGCTTGCGTGCTGCAAAGCCTGACGCGGGAGGAAGGCAGTGAACGCAAGCGGATTTCTGGCAGTCGGTGTGGGCGCCATGCTCGGCGCGTGGACGCGCTGGGGTCTGGGCGCGGCGCTCAACGCCGTGCTGCCCAGCCTGCCGTTGGGCACGCTGGTGGCCAATCTCGCCGGCGGTTTCATGATCGGCGTCGCAGTCGAACTGTTTTTGCATCACGCGCTGATCGCGCCCGAGTGGCGGTTGTTCATCATCACCGGTTTTCTCGGCAGCCTCACCACATTCTCGACGTTTTCGGCAGAGGCGGTGGAACTGCTGATGACGAATCAGTACGGCTGGGCCGCGCTGCTGATCGGCAGCCATCTCGCCGGTTCGCTGTTGATGACGCTGCTAGGGATGTTTGCGATGCGCTCGATTGGAATATGAATATATAATTAAAACAATTAGTTATGGAATAATCCTGCTATACAATCGATGACAGAAAGCTCACCGCGGCATGGCTTTGAGTTGGAACGAAATCCGCGACCGCGCGGTGAATCGCGGGGAGACCTCAGGACCGGGCTCGATTAATTGTTGAATAGACGGGAGGCGGCGGCGCAGCAAAAGCTGTTCTGAGGCAGGAAAATCGTGAACTTTCCACTATCACACACACTATCGGCGATCAGCGCGTCGGCAACTATCGCGCTACTCAACCTGTCGATGCTTCTCGCTGTGGGTGCTCTTTCAGCGACACCTCTCGGACCCGGTGCGCTGGGAATCGGCGTGGTGGCGGCTTTCGTGGCCGCAACACTCGGAGGCTTCCTCGTAGCCGTCATTGCGCGTGCGCCGGCCGAAATTTGCGCGCCGGCTTCATCCATCGCAGTCATTTACGCTGCGCTGTGCGCCGATCTCGTCACACGCGCAGGGCCGCAGGTCAATATCGGCGAAGTGTGGGCGGCGCTGTCGCTGGCTGTCGTGCTCATGGGCGTCCTGCTGGCCGCCGCGGGATGGTTGCGTCTGGCAGAAGCCATCAAGTTCATGCCCTCGCCGGTGAGCGCGGGATTCGTGACCGGAATCGGACTGCTCGTTATCTGGTCGCAGCTCGGTCCGCTGCTGGGCCTAGAGGGCCGCCTCTCCAAGTACGACTGGTCCGATGTTCTCGCGCAACTGAAGCCGGCGTCAATCCTCGTTGGAGCCGCGACCGCCCTTGCGATCTGGGTTTATCCGAAGGTCACGAAACGGGGCCAGCCGGCGCTGGTGGCACTCGTCGTGGGAACTTCGCTCTATTACCTGATCGCGTGGCGCTACGGCGCCGGGCACCTGGGCCCCACGCTGGGAACGATCGCGCCGGCCGCCACTGCAGAATCGAGTTTTCTGATGGTGTGGGGCAACATCGACCCGTCGTGGCTGCTCTCCATGAGTCTCTATGTGTTGCCGTACGCCGCATTTCTCGCGTTGCAGGCTGTTATGAACGACGCCGTTGCGTCGGTCGCCGTGGCGAACATCACCGGTGTTCGCACCAACGTCAACCGGACTCTGATGGCGCAGGGGATAGGCAATATTGTTTGCGGCGCACTGGCTGCGCTGCCGATCTGTACCTCCAACGCCCAGTCCATACCTGCGGCCAGGATGAAAGGTGCGACGACGGTCGTCCCCGCGGCGAGCTGCATCGTCCTGCTGGTGGCGGTTCTTCTGGCAGGTGGTTTACTTGCATACATTCCGGTCGCCGCATTGGCGGCAATTCTGATCATGGTCGGTGCCGGCATGATAGATCGCTGGACCCGCGGGTTGGCGAACCGGGTGTGGTCTGGTAGCGGTAAAGACAGTCACCTCACGTGGAACCTTGCAATCGTCGCCGCGGTGGCCGCGGCGTTCTTCTTCGGCAGCATTCCGCTCGCACTGCTGGTCGGTGTACTGCTGGCGACGGTACTACTCGCCGTAAACCTGTCTGCTGCCACCACGTTTGGCGGTGAGGACGCGATCGACCACGCGTCGACCCGCGTATGGCCTGTGGAGCAGGCGCAGTGGTTCGCCGGCGAACGCAGGGCCATCGCGATATTCCGGCCGCGCGGCGGGCTGTTCTTCGGCACGGCCGACCAGCTTTCGATGCGCCTTGCCGCACTCGAACCCGGTATCAGGTACTGCGTGCTCGATTTGTCGAGACTTAGCACGCTGGATGCGACGGGATGCCAGATCGTCGCTACCGGCGCAAGAAAGCTGTCGGCTGCCGGAATTACGACCGTACTGGCCGGACTAAATCCGGC
>CAKKQX010000220.1:9283-13424 GCA_919902235.1 Burkholderiales bacterium | reverse complement strand
AGCAGATGACCATGTTCATGGAGTGGTACAACCACTTCCCGCTGGGCAGGAAACTCGCGCGCGGCATCGATGTGCAGTGGGGCGAGCACCACGGCATCCACAAAACCGTCACCGAACTGAAACGCCGCGGCGCGAAACGCGTGGGCATCATGGGGCCGCTGGTCGTTTCCAAGTACCGCCAGCTCGAAGAACATTTCCAGATGGTCGGCCTGGACGCGGAATACGTGAAGCTGCGGCAGATCAAGTCGGAGGAGGAGATCGACTGGCTGCGCATCGGCGCGGCGCTCTCCGATGCCGGCCTCGCGGCGCTGATTGCCGGCACGCGCGTGGGACTGAGCGAGCGCGAACTCGGCAATATCGTCGAGCGCGCCTACGTTGGCCACGGCGGCACCACCATGATTCACTACATCGGCGTCACCTCGATGGCGAAGCCGCATATTTTCGTGCCGCCGCAGCATCACTCGCCGCGCAAGGTGCAGCAGGGCGACGTGGTGTTTTGCGAACTTTCCTCGTTCTGGTGGGATTACGCCGGGCAGGTGCTGCGCACTTTCACTGTCGATGCCGAGCCCACGCCGTTGTACCTTGATATGCACGAAACGGCGGAGGCGGCTTTTGACGCGGTCACCAAGGTCGTGCGGCACGGCGCGACCATGCAGCAAATCCTCGATGCCACCGGCGTGATCGAAGACAGGGGCTATACCGTGTGCGATGACCTGATGCATGGCTTCGGCGGCGGCTATTTCCAACCCATCATCGGCACCAAAAGCCGCATGGCCGGTGCATTGCCCGAGATCACGCTGCAGGAGAACATGACGGTGGTGGTGCAGCCCAATGTCATTACCCGCGACCAGACCGCGGGCGTGCAGGTCGGCGAGCTGATCCGCGTCACGAAGACCGGCTTCGAGCGGCTGCACAGCGCGCCGCGCGGTTTGTTCCGGGCCGGCTGACCCCGGAATCGAATTCCACAAAACAGAAAGAGGAACGCATGAACCTGCTCGAAGGGAAAACCGTCGCCATGACCGGCGGCGGCGGGGGGCTGGGCCGCTGTTACGGCCTCGCCATGGCAAAAGCCGGCGCGGCCGTTGCCGTGGCGGATATCGATCTCGGCGCGGCGCGGGCGACGGCGGACGCCATCGTCAAGGCCGGCGGCCGGGCGATCGCGGTCCAGGCGGATGTCACCCAGGCGGCGGCGTTCGAGCAGTTGTTCGATCGCGCCGAGGCGGAGTTCGGTCCACTTGACGTCCTGCTCAACATCGCCGGCATGTTTCCGCGCAGGGCGCTGGTGGAGATGCCGGAAGAGGAGTGGGACGCGGTGATCACGCTCAATCTCAAAAGCGTATTTCTGGGCGCCCGCGCCGCGATCCGGCGCATGCTTCCCCGCAAGCGGGGCATAGTTTTGAGCACAGCCTCCGGCACAGGCATCAGAGGCCAGCCGAAGGGATCGGCTTATTCGGCCTCCAAAGCGGGGATCATCGGGTTTACGCGCGCGGTTTCTCTCGAACTCAAGGACACGGGTGTGCGCATCAACTGCTTCGGGCCCGGCGCAACGGACACGCCGTTGTGGCGGGTCAACAAGAGCGAAGAAGATATCAAGCGCCTTCTCGCCGCGGGCTTTGTCTATCAGCCGGACGATTTCTCGAACGTCGTCGTCTTTTTGGCGAGCGATCTGTCCGCCCCGTTGAACGGCGAATTCATCAGCCGCGATCTGCACCGCTAGGGAAGCTCTGATTAAGTATAGTTTTGTCATTCCCGCGAAGGCGGGAATCTGGATTACTCAGAAACTTACCGGATCCCCGCTTTCGCGGGGATGACTTAGAGCGCCTAACAAAATGACGCTTAAAGCCCCCTCTCCCTACCCTCTCCCCCGCAAGCGGTGGAGAGGGGAATTTATTTTGTTAGGCGCTCTTAATCAAAGATTTTCTAGTGGATGATGTAGCCGCCGTCCATCACGAGCGCGTGGCCAATCACATAGGCGGCGTCCTTGGAGACCAGAAAAGCCACCACGCCAGCGACCTCTTCAGCGGTTCCAAAGCGTCCGATCGGAACATCGCGCGCGCGTTGCTCCAGCTCTCCCGGGTTTCGGTTTGCCATGAAACCCTCGGTGGAGACGGGCCCGGGACAGACGGCGTTGACCGAGATGCCGTGCGCGGACAGTTCGAGAGCCATCGAGCGGGTGAGCTGAATGAGACCCGCCTTGGTGAGGTTGTAGACGGCGCCGAAGCGTGAAGCGACGATGCCGAGCTGGCTCGCCATGTGAATCACGTGCCCTCCGCCCTGCGCGCGCATGATGGGCACCACCGCCTGGCTTGTAAAGAAGGGCGCGCGCAGGTTCACCGCCACCAGCCGGTCGAACTCTTCATGCGAGAATTCACCGAAGGCTTTGCGCGCCCGGATGCCGGCGTTGTTCACCAGGATATCGATCCGTCCCATGCGCTGATGGGCCGCGGCGACCATTGCCTCGGCCTCTCCCGTGCGCGCGAGGTCGTGAACGCCCCAGGCGGCGTCCGGCGCGCCGGCCTTGCGGCAGGCCGCGGCGGCTTCCGCGAGCTCCGCCTCGGTGCCGTCCGCCGCGAGGTAGATCACGGCCCCTTCAGAGGCGAGGCGCAGCGCCACCGCCCGGCCGATTCCGCGCGACGCGCCTGTGATCAGGGCGGCCTTTCGGTTCAACTCAGTCGACCTTGAGTCCCGCCGCGCGCACTACCACGCCCCAGTCGCGTACTTCTTTCGCCACATACTCCTTGAACTGCGCCTGCGTGAAGGGCGCGGCTTCGGCCGCGTTCGCGGCAAGCATTTCTTTCATTCTCGGCTGTTCCACGGCCTTCATCGCTTCGGCGTGCAGCCGTGCGACGATGCGCTGCGGCGTGCCGCCGGGTGCGAAGAACCCCGTGTTGCACCCCATTTCGAACCCGGGGATGGCTTCCACGACCGCCGGCGTGTCGGGGAACAGCGGTGAGCGCTTTGGCGAGGTGATCCCCAGCAGGTGCAGCCTCCCGGACTTGATGTGGGGAATGGCAGCGGAAATACACGCGAAGTACATGCCGGCTTCTCCCGCGACCAGGGCGGCCGTGGCCGGCCCGCCTCCCTTGTAGGGCACGTGCAACAGCTTCACGCCGGTGTCGCGGATGAAACGTTCCGCCGTGAGATGCGTGATCGAGCCGGGACCGGACGAGGCGAACGCAAGCTGGCCGGGGCGTGCTTTTGCATATTCGACCAGTTGCGCAATCGTATTGACGCCGAGCTTGGGATAGACGACGAGAACCAGCGGCGAGCGCGATGGCAGCGCGATCGGTTCGATGTCCTTCAACGGGTCATACGGCAGCTTCGTGTAGAGGCTCGCGCTGATGGAGTGGCTCGGCACATCGGTCATCAGCAGGGTGTAGCCGTCCGGCGTGGCTTTCGCGGCAATACCCACGCCCAGCGTGCCCGCTGCGCCCGGGCGGTTGTCCGGGACCACCTGCTGCCCGAGCGATTCAGACAGGGCGGCGCCCAGTCCCCGGGAGATGACATCGGTGATGCCGCCGGGAGGCCATGGCACGACCAGCCGGATCGGCCTCGTCGGATAGTCCTGGGCGATCACTTGCGCGGACATGGGCAAGCACATCACGGCGAGCAGCAGACCTGCGGCTTTCATGGCTTTCATCGTCCCTCCTCCTGGATTGTTGTGTCGGACTGACTGCTCAAAAGCGGATTCAGATATAAGGAACCTCTGATTAAAAGCGCCTAACAAAATGAATCCCCTCTCCCCCGATCACGGGAGGGCTAGGGTGGGGGGGCAACTAAGCGCCATTTTGTTAGGCGCTCTAAGTATGGTTTTGTCATTGCCGTGAACTCAGGGTATCCCTTGCCCTTACCGGCCACTGACATGATACCTTCTCCCGGAAAGAATGGTAATCCTCCGTGTCCTCCGTGCGAACCGCTTGCGAACCGCCTACCAAAGCGACTTCAGCCTGCCGCCATCCAGATTGAGCGAGACGCCCGTGATGTAGCTCGCGCGCTCCGAGCACAGGAACACGATTGCGTTCGCGAGCTCTTCGGGCTTGCCAAACCGATTCAGCGAGTTTTTGCGCGCCGCACGCTTCCGGGCTTCCTCTTCGCTTTCCGCGCCCAATTCCGCGGCGAGCCCCTGGGCGTTGCGGCGCCA
>CAKKQX010000220.1:0-9183 GCA_919902235.1 Burkholderiales bacterium | reverse complement strand
ATCACGTCGAAGCGGCCCGAGTACATCTGGCCGGCGTTGTTGACCAGGATGTCCACGCCCCCGAACCGTTTTTTCGCGCTCTCGACCAGCCGCGCGATGTCTTCCTCCTTGATCATGTCGGCCACGACCGCGTGAATCTCCCCGCCGGTCGCCTTGGCCAGTTCCGTGCGCGTTTGTTCCAGCGTTTCCGCGTTTCGGCCGCAGATCATCACCCGCACGCCCTCCTCGAGGAACTGCCGGGCCGTCTCCCGGCCTATGCCGCGGCTGCCGCCCGTCACGATCGCCGACCTGCCTTTGATTCCGAGATCCATTTTTTTCCCTTATGTTCAGAAGCTATTTAAAAATACCCGAGACCGACAATACCCCTCATCCCTCATTACCTACTGCGCTTACCGTCGCATTGTAAATCAAGCCTCCGGATGCGCGTGCGGCAGATCAACCAGTATCGGTAAGCCCGGCTTTGCGCAACAATTACGGCATCGGAACACCATGAGGAAAGCGGACCATGAAAATCGGGTTCATCGGTTTGGGCCAAATGGGCCGGGGCATGGCGGGCCGGCTGCTAGCCTCCGGCTACCAATTGAGCGTGTGGAACCGGTCGCGCGAGGTCGCCGAAACGTTCCGGCCGCGCGGCGCGGTCGTGGCCGAACGGCCGGAGCAACTGCTCGATGCCGACGTGGTGATTACCATGCTGGCCGACGATGCGGCGGTCGAGGCGGTGTGGATCGCATCGGGACTCGTTCAGAAGTTGCCGGCCTCGACCATCCACCTCAATATGGCATCGGTCAGCCTGCGTCTCGGACAACGACTCACGCAAATGCATCGCGCCGCGGGCACGCAGTATGTTTCGGCGCCGGTGTTCGGGCGGCCGGAACCGGCCGCAAGCGGACAACTGGACATCGTCGCGGCCGGCGCCGAGGCCGCGATCGCGCGCTGCACGCCCCTGTTCGAGGCGCTCGGGCGCCGCTGGTTCAACGTGGGGACCGAAGCGTACTACGCGAATATCGTGAAAATCGCGCGCAACTTCCTGAACGGCGCGATCATCGAGAGCCTAGGCGAGGCCTTTGCGCTGGTCCAGAAATCAGGCGTCGATCCCGCGATGTTTCTCGACATCATCACCAGCACGTCGATGAATTCACCGGCCTACAAGAACTACGGGAGGATGATACTGGAAAAAACAGCGGCGACCTTCACTCTGAAGCTGGGTTTGAAAGACGTGGAGCTGGCGCTGCAGGCCGGCAATGACACCGCCGTGCCGCTGCCGCTGGCCGTGCTCTTGAAAGAGCAACACCTGGCCGCCATCGCGCACGGCTACGGGGACAAGGATTGGGCATCGCTCGGCAACTATATTTCGGAAAGGGCGGGGCTCTAAGGTTCCGGATAACCGCTATTTGACACGCTTATCGCCCGAGATCAACGGCTAATGGGTGCCCCCTTACGGTCTTGCTACAGACTCGTTAGATTTCTACAGGCCGCTGTGCTGGTGAGTGCAACTTGCAGCGAGCAGTTGTTGTAAATACAATAACCACATGCAAATCACGTTCGATGCGGCTAAGCGCGAGAAAACCTTGGCCGAACGCGGACTCGATTTCGCTGACGCCGCGTTTGTCTTTTCCGGTGTCATATTGGGGGTCGAAGACACGCGAAGGAACTATGGTGAGGCACGCGTGATCTGCTACGGCCTTCTTGGTGGCCGGATGGTAGTCGTGGGTTACACACCGCGTGGCGCGGATCGCCACGTATTCAGCATGAGGAAAGTCTATGAACGCGAACAGGCCCGCATCGCGCCGCTCCTTGAAGTCTGATCTTGCCCGCGTCGATGCTCATAAGGTGAAACCCGGCGAGCACGAGGAACTCCCGGAACTCACCGAAGAGATGCTCGGTCGCGCGACGGTCAACAAGGGCGGGAGACCTTTGTCGCCGAATCCCCGCAAGTTGATCTCGCTGCGTCTGCCAGCTGGCGTCATCGAACGTTGGAAGGCTACAGGCCCAGGCTGGCAAACGCGCATGGCCGAACGGCTGAGCAAGTTGCGGTGAGAAATCTATTGCCCGGGTCGGACCACGCTAAGCCATTGTTTTATTGACATTATCGTCACAGGAAACGGTGTTTTCCAGCCTTAGAGCGCCATTTTTGGGCTAGATATTGCCCGTGTAAGCGGAATTGGGCTCCCGCAGAATGTACGCTCCGCCCGTTTCGATTACGCTCCGATGCAGCGTTGTGATTCCCAGCTTGCTCTTGGTCTGGTCAACGAATTCCTTGCTCCCGACAGCCAGCGCCTCGGACCAACGTCCATCTCGGGCGTCTTTCCCTCTTGTAAGCGCCGCTCGCACCCAGCCGCGGTGCGCTTCCTGAAACCTTGAGACCCTCGCAAAGCCGCATAGCGCACTCAGTTCGGGCACGTTGATGATTGCATAGCGCTTCGGCGGGGCCTGAATCTCGCGGTAACCGCCGTGCGTCCACAGATCTGGATGCTGGACAACGCCGGCCCGGACCATATTCAAGTCGATGTAGACCATGCAGCGGTGCAGATGGTCATCGGTTTCGATGGCGGTAGCGTGGTAGCGGTCCTCCCAGAACGCACCCTTGCGGTCCTTGCGATGGTTGAATTCTTGCGCCGTGCGTCCCGCCACCAATTGCATGCTCTGTGGAATGATGTCGGCCCCGGTGTCCTTGACCAGCAGATGAACGTGGTTGGAAGTGACCATATAGTTGAGCACACAGAGACCGAACCGCTTCTTGGCCTCGAAGAGCCAGCGCAGGTAACACTGGCGATCGTGCGCGAACTTGAGCAGAAACGCCTGCTGGTGGCAGCGGTGGGTAATGTGCCAGACGTGGCCCGGCAGGAAATGGCGATTGGCGCGCGGCATAGAGGAAATCCTTAGAACGGGCGTTTTCCCTATAAAAACGCCCTTCTAAGGTTTCGGATGACTGCTATTTGACACGCTTATCGCCCGAGATCAATGGCTTGCGCTGGTCCGACCCGTTATGTTCAGGATCAAATTTGATCCACGACATCTCATTATTTTTGTTGTTTTTTCACTTCTGTTCTTCAGCTTTCTTTGTGTACCCGTCGAGCGGGCATAGAGAAGACGGGGTATTGAAATGAATGCTTCGTGTTGATGCTTTTCGGCACGGCGCCAGCAGGATTACGCTAGAATGCGCTGACATTACAGTAGCGTGGACGACGAGCCGTGCTGGTTTCGAGGAGGAGGCATCAGCCCTTACCCCCGACCTTTTAGCGAAGGGCGGGGAGAGGATTCGAGTTGCAGCGTGGTCGCACGAACGCAACGATGGAGGGGAACATGAGTCAAAAAGTCACCATGACGCTGACCATCAACGGCAGGCGTCACGCCGTTAACGCGCTTCCCGACACCGATACCGGAGTTGCTTAAGCACCAGCCTGGTGCAAGGGCGCGGCGGAGCGATCCGCCGCGCCCAATTTTCATTTCAGGGAGAAGAAAAATAATGAGCAAGCACAGTAAAGGCGCAACTATCGCAGTCACCGTACTGCTGGCCGCGCTGGCCGGTCCCTCCGGCGCGCAGCAGCGTGCGGCCGAGAAGAGCAACATGGAACTTCTTGGTTACAACGACCTGCAGGCGCGCAGCGCCTATCATCCGGTACTCAACGAACAGAACGGGCGCTGGATCGCTTATATCGGGCACCACGGCGGTGCGGCTCTTAATCCGCTGACCGGCAACAAGGAGCCCAACGGCACGTCCATCGTCGACGTGACCGATCCGAAGAATCCGAAATATCTGCATCACATTCCGGGCGAGGCGGGGCAGGGCGAGCGCGGCGGCGCGCAGATGGTGCGCACCTGCAACGGCAGGGATCTGCCGAAAGGCGACCGCAGCAAATCGTACCTGCTGCGCTCCTTCGGCAACACTGCGCATGAGATCTGGGACGTGACCGTCCCCGAGCAGCCGGCGCTGCTCACCACGGTGGTGAAAGGGCTCAAGGACACGCACAAGAACTGGTGGGAATGCGATACCGGCATCGCCTACCTCGTGTCCGGCGTGCAGGATTGGCGCGTGCGCAGGATGATACAGATATACGACCTGTCGGATCCGGCCAAGCCGGTATTCATCCGCAACTTCGGGTTGCCGGGACAGCAGCCGGGCGCGAGCGGCCCGGTGCCGAACGACCTGCACGGCCCGATTTCAACCGGACCGAAAGGCAACCGCATCTATCTCGGCTACGGCACAAACCGCCAGGGGGTGCTGCAGATCGTGGATCGCGAAAAGCTGCTGAAGGGTCCAAAGGAACCGACTGTTGAAAACCTGCAATATCCGGAAATTTCGCGCATCAATCTGCCCAAGTTCATGGGTGCCCACACCACGCTGCCCATGCTTGGTGTCGACGTGAGCGAATTCTCTCGCGATGAAGTCGGCAAGAAGCGCGATTTCGTGCTTATCGTCAATGAATCGCTCAAGAGCGAATGCACGGAAGAAGCGCGCCAGCTGGCCTACGTCGTGGATATCACGGACGAGAGCAATCCATTTCCGGTGGCCAATTATCAGGTGGCAGAGGAAAGCGGTGGCTTTTGCGCGCGCGGCGGCCGTTTCGGCGCACACGCCTCGAACGAAAATCAGCCGGCGGTGTACGCCAGGCGCCTGGTATTCATGTCCTGGTTCAATGCAGGCGTGCGCGCGGTGGACGTGCGCGATCCGTACCGGCCGCGCGAAGCGGGCTACTATATCCCGGCGGTAACCGACAAGACCACCCAGCGCTGCCTCAAGACGGCGGAGGGCCCGCGCTGCAAAGTCGCCATCCAGACCAACAACGTCGAAGTCGATGCGCGCGGCTATATATACATCGTTGACCGCGCCAACACCGGCATACACATCCTCGAACTGACGGGCGAAGCGCGCAAGGTTGCAAACTTCAAGTAAGGCGGCGCGTGCGCTGAATCAGGGTTATTGAGATCAACGGGGCGGCTGACCGCCCCTTTTTTTTGCCGCGGTGGCGCGTGCGGTACAATTGCACCATGCCGAACAAGAAAACCGCGCGCTGCGAGGTGGCGATACTGGTGGACGCGGAGACCGGCGCGCGCCGCGCCGCCGGACATTTCGTGCCCGACCGTAACAGCGTGGAAGCCTATGTGCTGAACGCGCTGCGCGCGAGTTACGGAAACGTGGTGATGGTGCCGTTTACCTGCGATATCGCCCGCACGATATCCGAATTGCGCGCCCTCAGGCCGCGCATCGTGTTCAACCTGACCGAATGGGTGGACGGCGACCGTGCGCTGGACGCGGCGATCGCCGGCCTGCTCGATCTGCTGAAGCTGCGTTACACCGGCAGCGGGCCGGACGGCATGCGGCTGGCACGCGACAAGGCGCTGTCGAAAAACATCGTATCCGGACTGGGGGTGGCAGTGCCGCGCCATTTCGTGCTCGACAGCAGCAGTCGGGTGCGCAACCCGGGGCTGGCCTATCCGCTCATCGTCAAACCGCAGTTTGGCGATGGTTCCGACGAAGTGCACGGCAACTCGGTGGTGAAAAGCGAGCGCGAATTCAGGGCGCGGGTGCGCGCCCTGCGCCTGCGCCTGCGCGAACCGCTGATATGCGAGGAATTCATCGCGGGCAGCGATCTCTACGTCGCGTTGCTCGGCAACGCGCCGGATGTGATGTCCCCGGTCGAACTGGTGATCGGCGGCAAGGGCGCCGCGGCGCCGCAGATGGCGACCTATCGCCTCAAGAACGACGGTGCTTTCCGCACAAAATGGCGTATCCGCTGGTTGCCGGCGAAGCTCAGCGCAGTGGCTTTGAAAAATATAGCGCAGGCCAGCTGCGGTATTTTCCGCGCGCTCAAGCTGCGGGACTACGCGCGCATCGACTACCGCCTGACGTCCGATGGCCGCATCGTGTTCATCGAAGCCAATGCCAATCCCGATCTGCATCCGCACGCGATGGGCATAGACCGTTGCTTTGTCGGCGTGAAACATGCGGACGTGATCAGGCGCATCGTGGAAGCCGCACGCCGGCGGCGCTGAGCCCTGATCTTAAACACGGACATGTCAACGCGCAGATTGAGCCGGCGCCGCAGCGCTGGCCTCGCGTAGCGTGAAGCCTTCCAACGAAACGGTGATCTCGTTGGCCTGGGGCAGGTGGCGGATACAGGATTGCGTGGGGTAGTAGCCCCGGACGCCCACGGCCAGCGGCAACTTGATCGGGAAGCATGCGGCGGGCCGGCTCAGCAGGTAATCACGCGTCACCATCTCCTCATAGAAGGTGATGCGGCCGTCGTAGACGCCATAGATCCAGGTTCGCGTGAACTTCTTGCCTTTGAATTCGGGGCTTGTCGGGTCAATCAGATGATTGCCCATCGCCGGCGCCACGGCATCCACGTTTTTGAAGTCGGGGGGCATGTAATTGGGCGGCAGCGGCCTGGTCGCGAGCTTGAACTGGTCGCAGCGCACAAATTCGGGGCCGCAGGGCCCGCTTTTGATGGCGAAAATCTGCTCGATCGGATCGATATAAAAGTGCACGTCAAAGTGCGGGGTGTCATACACTCCGGGCGGGATGTGTCCATGCGGATTCCAGTTCAGACCCACCCATTTGAACGGGATGTCCAAACGCCGGGCTGCCTCACCGGGTAGCGGAATCACCCGTTCGTGGGAGGCCAGGCACTCTGTCTGCGGGTCTATCTTCCCGTCCTTGTTCCGGTCATAACAGTGATGCCCATCGGAATTCGCGGTGGGAAGAGCGTCAAGCGCACCCGCCTGGAAAACAATGCCGATAGCGCTGGGCTTGCCGCTCTGGTCAAACTCGGCGTAGCTGGACACTGTCCCGTTACCCAAAGTGGCATTGGCGCCGATCGAACGGCCGGCTGACATGCCGGCCTGTTGATTGTACGCGCATCCGAAGGTAGCCAGCGTGGCGAATAATAAAGCGGTTTTGCCTAGCGCATTTGCCCCAAGCCGCCGGCGTGTCGCCGGTAACCGGCCGGCATCCCGGTTTGACGCGATCCCGAATCCTTTTGATCCAACCCTGAAATACCGCATGAGCTCCCCTTTTCATCCGTTCTGACTGCGTATTATTGACCGTTGATTTTAAGTCGAAGATTTACTGTTGGCACCTGCCGGCACATGTGGACGACACTTGAATTCGTCATATCGCCTGCCACGTATACCGATCAGCAAAGTCATGCACTTGGCATATTCTACGTCAATTGCCGGCTCTGTGAATATCCGCGTATGACCGGCGCTGATTGTAATTTCTTCGCGGCGGCTGAAGTTCCCGGCTGCGCCATGCATTGACGGATTGAAGGTGCTGGCTTATTGCCTTTGCTTTGGGCAGTGACCGCAAAAGCCAAATCGCTTTTCCATTTGTAGCGCCGGTAGCCGACTTCGAATGCGCGCTTCCCCCCCCCGGCAGGCGCCTCTATCTCGCCAAACGCCGGCAGCGGCTATTTCCACGACGCACCCGTGATCAGTCGCCACGCATTGCCATAAGCGATCAGATGCCGCGCACGCTCGCCCAGAGTATCCAGAATCAATTTGCGCTGGCGTGAAATCTGGTTCGGATACTCGTCCGCCACCTGCGGACGGTAATCACTGGCCGCGAGGAAACGCTCCGGATATTGTTCGAACAGCTCTGCCCATTTCCCGTCCAGCCGGCCGCCGGTGTAAAGCGTGGAGTGACGCGCGCCCGACGGCTGATAAATGGCATTGGGGTCCGGCACGGCAAGGTCGAAGTGCAGATTGGGAAAACGCTCAATCAGCCCCCTCACGTACGCCGGACTGTAGCGGCTGCTGCGCTCCGGGTAGCGGATCATCGCGAGGTGGCACCAGATCACTCTGGCCTGGGGGTGGCGTTCGAGCATGGCTTCCAGCGGCGCCAGCAGACGGTCCTCGATTTCGTAATGAATCTGGAAGGCAATGCCGAATTCCGCGCTGAGCGCGAACAAGGCGTCTCCTGCCGGCCCGCTGATGTCCACGCTGATATCGCGGTCGCTGCGTCCCGCGCGCACCTGCTCAGGCGAGGGGTAGTGCCGGAACTCGTGCTCGCCCATGAAGAAATACATGCCGCTTTCCAGATCCCGGCGCAGGCCGGCCACGAAGGCGAGCGGATTGGTCCACCAGCGCGGAAACTCGCCACTGTTGGTAGTGGGAATGAAATGCCCGGGATGGTTGCGATAAAGGTCGAGCGAGGGCGCGCTGGTCGCGGAGAATGCCGGGGCGAACGCAATCTGCGCGATATCGAGTTCGTCCATGTACTCGATCATGCGCGGAATATTGGTCCTGCCCTCGATGTAGGTTGCCTGCGTATCGAGGATGGGCAGGCGACCGCGGTTCAGGATGGAAAGTATCCGGCGCCGCCACGCCGCGATGGCCTCCTGCCGTAACGGCGAATCCGGGATGCGCACGGCTACGGCTTCGCGCATCAGCGCGGGCAAGGCACAGGCAAGTCCGGCGCTGCTGAGAAGGAATTTGCGGCGATTCATAAATTGCAGTCCGGAATATGATGTAACTTATTGTTTTAATTTATATTTTTATATAAATCACGTTGCTTGAATGCTGACGCTGTAAAACTCGGCAAACCAAACGTAGCAGTGTAGTTCAAGTAGGGTGCGCTTGCGCGCCTGCTCTGTCGCTAAAATGGTTGCATGCCGGATTATCGTCGCGCCAACATCAAGGGCGGCACCTATTTCTTCACGGTTAATACATTTCGACGCCAACCCGTACTGACGGATGTGCGTTGCCGGACTGCCCTGCGGATGGCAATCGAATCGGCCCGCAGCCGCGCGCCTTTCAAGATAATCGCGTGGGTTCTGCTGCCCGATCATTTGCACGCAATTTGGCAGATGCCCGAAGGGGATGTCGATTTCTCCTTGCGCTGGTCGCTCATCAAACGGCACGTTTCGCGTGATTGTGCGGGCTGGTTACCGCAGCAGGAGATGAGCCCTTCCCGTCAGAAGCGCCGCGAAAGCGCTTTGTGGCAGCGGAGATTCTGGGAACACCTGATCCGGGATGAGGCAGACCTTTCCCGGCATGTCGATTACATTCACTGCAATCCGGTGAAGCACAGGTATGTCGACCGCCCGGTCGATTGGCCGTATTCGACGTTTCACAGATATGTGACGGCGGGAATCTACCCTCGGGATTGGGCTGTCGATCCCGGCAGCGCCGATAGCGATTATGGGGAATGAATTGGTGCGCAAGCGCACCCTACGCCAGCTG
>CAKKQX010000219.1 GCA_919902235.1 Burkholderiales bacterium | reverse complement strand
GAGCAGGCCGACCGCCAGGTGTTGGCGCCGGCGGGTTTGAGCGAGGAGGAAGACATCTTCGCGCCGGTGGCGCGCACGAGCCGGCGTCGCGGCGTTTGGCTCGGCGTCAATCTCATCACCGCCTTTATTGCATCATGGGTTATTGGCCTGTTCGAGCAGGTGATCCAGCAGGTGGTGGCGCTGGCGGTACTGATGCCGATTGTCGCCAGCATGGGCGGCAATGCCGGTACCCAGACGCTGACGCTGGTGGTGCGCGGCCTCGCGGTGGGCACGATCTCGGAAAGCAACGCGCGCCGGCTGCTTACGCGTGAACTCATGATCGGCGCCGTCAACGGGCTGATCTGGGCGCTGGTGGTAGCGGTGGTGGCGGTGTGGTGGTATGCCAACCTCGTGATCGGCGCGATAATTGCGGCGGCCATGGTCATTAATCTCGCCTTTGCCGCGCTTTCCGGGGTTGCCATTCCCTTTCTGGTGCGCCGCTTCGGCGTCGATCCCGCGCTGGCCAGCGGCGTGATCCTCACCACCGTTACCGACGTCGTCGGTTTTTTTGCCTTCCTCGGCCTCGCGACCCTGTTCCTCCTCTGAAATCCCGCCCCGGTTGCGGGGAATCCGGCCGTATACGCCGTGAAATCAGCCATTTATCAGGGCGTATTTGCGATGCTGGCTGCCTGTGCCATATTTTAGATAGAGACAGGAACCGGAAAATGCTCCCCAATACCATCCAACTTATCAGCCAGGCGATCAAAGAAAAGCGCTGCATCGCCGTCCGCTATCACGACCAGCGCCAGATTCGCGTGGTGGAACCGCACGCGGTTTACACGGATGAGCGCGGCGAGCTGGTCATGGACGGTTACCAGACGCGCGGCCATTCCGCCTCCGGCCGTCCGCCGCCGTTCTGGCGGCCGTTCCGCATGAACAAGATTACCGCCGTGTCGGTGCTGAAGGAGACATTCCAACCGCGTATCGCGGAAGGGTTCAGTGCCAACCGCCTGAAGTACCGCAGCGGTCTGGTGGCGATCGTGCAGGACAGCCAGCCGGCCTTTGCTTACGTGTATCCGGCACAGACCTCGGAAATCGGTCCGCACCTGCCCGAAGGCGTGCGCCGCTAACCGGACTTTAAGGAATTACCGCCTCACGACAAGCCGGCTCAATGCCGGCTTTGTTTTTCCACCCGAGCGTGTATCTCGCGTGTGTCACGCACCTTCAGCAACTCTTTGGCGAAGCGAGTGAGTTGGCCGACGTTGGC
>CAKKQX010000218.1 GCA_919902235.1 Burkholderiales bacterium | reverse complement strand
TGCATCGAAACCGCAAGGAAATCCACATGATCATCGTCAAGCGCATCGGCAAGCATCTGGGCGCCGAGATTTCCGGCGTCGATTTGTCGAAACCGCTGAGCGACGATGCGTTCGCGCAGATCGCCAGTGCTTTTTTCGATAACGAAGTCGCCTTTTTTCGCAACCAGAAAATAACGCCGGAGCAGCAGGTCGCGTTCACGCGGCGCTTCGGCGTGCTCGAGCAGCATGTGCGCAAGGAAGCGCGGCTCGAAGGCTTCCCGGAAATCCTGATCATTTCCAATCTGCTCGACGATCAGGGCAGGGCCATAGGCTCGCAGGACGCCGGCCGCTTCTGGCACAGCGATCTGTCGTACAAGAAGGAGCCCAGCATGCTGTCGGCGCTGTATTCGATTGAAGTGCCTGAAAAAGACGGCAGGGTCTACGGCGACACCGGTTTCGCCAGTACCACCGCCGCCTATGACGCCCTGCCTGCGGACATGAAACAGCGCATCGCCGGGCTCAGGAATGTCCACAGCTACCGCTATTACCGCACCAGGAACCGCGCAGCGCAGGAGCAAGAAAAAGCCCGCGGCGGGCGTGTGGTGCAGGAGCCCGAACTGAGCGAAGAGCAGCTGCGCAGTGTACCCGACGTCGAAACCCCGCTGGTGCGCACCCACCCCGTTACCGCGCGCAAGGGGCTGTTCGTCAACGAGGCGCACACCTCGCATATCACAGGATTGCCAAGCGCAGAAAGCGCGGCGCTGCTGGGCGAGCTGTACCGGCACATCACCCAACCGGAGTTTCAGTACGTGCACAGCTGGCGGCCGGGCGATTTGCTGATGTGGGATAACGCAGCGGCGCAGCACAAAGCCACCTTTGACTACGATTTACCCATGCGCCGTCTCATGTATCGGACTACGGTCCGCGGCAGCGCGCCTTTTTGATAAACTGCGATCTTCGTTAGTCGCGCGGGCGGCGCTGATGCGTCGCCCGCTTTCATTTGAACCGGACATGTATTTACTCGAACACGACGCCAAGCAGCTGCTCGCCCGCCACGGCATTGCGGTGCCCGACGGACGCCTGATCGAGCGCGACGAAACCATTTACCGCCCTGCGCTGCCCGCCGGCCAGTGGGTGGTCAAGGGACAGATCGCGAGCGGCGGGCGCGGCAAGGCGGGCATCATCCGCAAGGCTTACACGCTGCAGGACATCACCGACCACGTCGACGCCATACTCGGCGCCATCGTGAACGGGCACCAGGTGCAATCGGTGCGCATAGAGCAGCAGGTGATCGGCTATGACGAAGCCTATGTCGGGCTGCTGCTCGACGCCACAGCGGGCAGCGTGCGCGTGATCATGTCGGCACGCGGCGGCGTGGAGGTCGAGGCGCTGCCGCCGGAGGATATCCGCAGCGCAAGCGCCGCGCCGGATGCAGCGGCGCTTGCCGCCTGCGTGCGGCGAGTCGCCGCGCAATTCGCAGGTTCCGTCGGCAGCGCGCTGCGCGAAGCGGGCGAGAAACTGGCACGCGTGTTTTTGGAGCGCGAAGCACTGTTGATCGAGATCAATCCCCTGTTCGTCAGACCGGACGGGCAGTGGCTGGCGGGCGACGCCAAGTTCGTCACCGACGACAACGCGCTCGAACGACAGCCTGAAATCAGGGAACTGCTTGAACGGCGCGCCGCCGCTTACCCCGAAGCTGCGCTCAAACTCGACCACGGCTTTGATTTCGTTGTCGTCGATCCGCAAGGCGAACTGGGGCTGCTTACCACCGGCGCGGGACTGTCGATGATGCTGATCGATGAACTGCGCGCGGCCGGGCTGAAACCCTACAACTTTCTCGATATCCGCACCGGCGGCCTGCGCGGCGAAACGACACGGCTCGTCAGCGTGCTGTCGTGGATTGCCGCCGGACCGTGTGTGCGCGCCGTGCTCGTCAACATTTTCGCCGGCATCACTGATCTCGGCGAATTTTCGAAGCTGCTGGTGAGCGCGCTGCAGCAGGTGCCGCGGCTCAGGGTGCCCGTCGTCGCGCGCCTCGTCGGCAACGGCCTGCCCGCCGCGCGCGACGTGCTGGCGCAGGCCGGCGTGACGTTGTACACCGATCTTGATGAGGCTGTTGCCGAAGTGCGCAAACACCTTAAAACCAATGCACAGGATTAACAGGATGCCCGAACGCCTTCGTTTTATTCCTGCTAATCCCGTGAAACCAATATGATCAATCCCCGCATCGACCGCAATACACGGGTCATCGTCCAGGGCATCAGCGGCCGCGCCGGCAAGCTGCACAGCCGGCTCATGAAGGAGTACGGCACGAACATCGTCGGCGGCATTTCACCGAAGATGGAAGTGAAGGAAATCAATGGCATACCGCTGTTCCCCGACTGTGCTGCCGCGGTGAAAGCCACCGCCGCCAGCGCCTGCGTGTCGCTGGTGGGCGCGATGCAACTGCTGGGCGCAATGCAGGAAGCGGTCGCTGCCGGCATCCGCTACATCGTCACGCCGACCGAGGGCATGCCGGTGCACGATGCGCTCAAGGCGCAGCACCTGGTGCGCGAGAAAGGCGTGATCTGGATCGGCGCGTCGACACCGGGCATGGCCATCCCGGGCATCGTCAAACTGGGTTTCCTGCCGGATGATTCGCTGCAACCGGGTGCGCTGGGCCTGATGTCGAAATCCGGCACGCTCTCCTACGAAGCCGGTTACCGCCTCGCGCAGGCGGGGGTGGGCACTTCAGTATGGATAGGCGTGGGCGGCGATCCGGTCAAAGGCACGCGCTACGCCGACCTGGTGCCGTTCTATGCCGCCGATGAACAGACCAGGGCCCTGCTCATCATCGGCGAAATCGGCGGGCGCGAGGAAGAAGATTTCGCTGCCGCACTCAATGCACACCGGTTCACCAAGCCCGTGTTCGCGCTGATCGCGGGCCGCACCGCGCCCGAGGGCGTGGCCATGGGTCATGCCGGCGCGCTTATCCACGGCAGCCACGGCACTTACGCCGCGAAACGCGCGGCGCTGGAAGCCGCCGGCGCCGCGGTCTTCGGCTCGCTCAACGAAATGGTGCAAGGCGTCTGCGCCAGACTGCGCTGAAAACATGCCTTATAGCAGGCCGCGCGCGATACCGCCGTCCACCAGAATCGACTGGCAGGTCACGTAACTCGTTTTGTGCGAGGCCAGGAAAACCACCATGGGCGCGATTTCCTCCGGCTTGCCGAAGCGTCCCATGGGAATTTCGTGCGCGAACTCCTCGATGATCTTTTGCGGCGCTACGCCGCGTTCTTTCGACAGCTGGTCTATGCGCCTGGTCCACAGCGAGGTGAGGGTGCGGCCCGGCGAAACCGAATTGACGCGGATGTTATAGGGCCGGAACTCGACGCCCAGCGTTTTGGTGAGCGCGATCAGGCCGGCCTTGTGCACGTTGGATACGACCTGGTGCGGATACGGCATGCGCGGACCCGCGGCGCCGAGGATCACGATGCGCCCGGCCCGGGCTTTTTTCAGCAGTTCCAGCGCGGCACGAATGATGCGCACATTGCCAAGGATGTTGAACTCGTAATTGGCGATCCACGCCGCATCGTCGAGTTCCTCGAACAGCGCGCGCTGGCTGCCGCCCACGGCTGAAACCAGGATATCGATTCTGGGCGTTTCTTTTTCCAGCCAGGCCTTGAGTTTTGCGACCTCGTCCGCCTTGGTAATATCTGCGGCGAACCAGCGCACCTTGCGGCCGCATGCCTGCTCGAGTCTGTGCGCCGCCTGCTTCAGCTTATCGGCGTTGCGCGAGCAGATGAGCACATCGGCGCCCTCTTCCAGCAAGCCCCTGGCGCTTTCATAGCCTATGCCTTCGCTGGCGCCGACGACCAGCGCAGTCTCGTCCTTGATTCCCAGATCCATGTTGACCCCGTAAGCGGTGAGCGGTGAACAGTGAGCGATTTACTACACGACATGAAACGCTTGTCACGAATTGCCGCTTACCGCCCGCCACTCACGTTTTTCATTCGATCTTCGCGCCGATCAGCTTGATGAGCTTGCCGTACTTGTCGTAGTCGGCCTTGAGGGTCGCGTTGAACTGACCGACGGTGCCCGGCGCCGGATCGAGCGCCTGGTTTTCCAGTTTCTGGATCACGTCCGGAATCGCCAGCGCCTTGTTGATCTCGGTATTGAGTCTGTCGATGATGGCTTTGGGGGTCCCGGCCGGCACGAACACCCCGATCCAGGGGCTCATGTCATAGCCCGGCACGCCCGATTGGGCAAGTGTCGGCACCCCCGGCAGCGCCTTGCTCGCTGTGGTCGAACCCAGCCCCAGGGGTCGCAGCTTGCCGTTGCGAATATGGGTAATCACCGTACCGACGGTGGCGAAGGAAGCCTGGGTCTCCCCCGCCATCAATGCCGTGACTTGCGGCGCACCGCCCTTGTAAGGCACATGCGTGATATCGATGCCGGTCATCGAGATGAGCAGCGCCATCTGCAGATGCGGCGCGCTGCCGTTGCCCGAAGACGAGTAATTGATCTGCCCCGGACGCGACTTGGCGAGCGCGATGAATTCCCTGGCAGTCTTCACCGGCAACGACGGATGCACTGTCAGCACGCCGGGCTGCGCGGAAAGCATGCCCACGCCGGTGAAGTCCTTGAGCGTGTCGTAAGCGAGCTTCTTGCCGTAGATATGGGCATTGCCGAGGTGGGTGGTCGAGTGCACCATGATCATGTATCCGTCCGCCGGCGCCTTGGCAACGACGTCCGCGCCGATGGACCCCGCCGCGCCGCCCCGGTTGTCGACCACGAACTGCTGACCAAGCGCTTCGGATACTTTTTGCATGACGATGCGGCCGACTACATCATTTGAGCCACCTGCCGGCCACGGAATCAGGACACGGACCGGCTTTGACGGATAGGTCTGCGCCGTCGCGCCAGCCGGCGCGAACAAGGACGCAGTCAAGGCGAGTGCCATGACATGCAACATTCCTTTCATTATTTCCTCCAGAGAGATTTATCGTGATCTGCGGTATGTCGTACTGCAGAAATGCAATTATCCGCGAAAAACGCCATGCGGTTCAATCCCGCCATGTGAATTCAGGAAAGTGTCAGGCGCCCGCACCACACTGCGTGCGGGCAAGCGAAGATGCAATACCGAGGCCGTGCGTGCGCGCCGGCATCAGTCGCGGCCGCCCCGATGAGAAGCGCGGCCGCGCCGGCGGAATTAATCTACTCGCGCGCCGCTGATCTTGACGACATTTTCGTACTTGTCGTAATCCGACTTAATGCGCGCGGCAAACTGGTCCGGTGTCATATGCAAGGGGTCCAGCGTCTGCGCGGTGAGCTTGGCCGCGACATCGGGATCGGCCAGCGCCTTGGCGAGCGCGGCGTTGAGCGCGTCGATGACGGGCTTGGGCGTTCCCGCCGGTGCCAGGCAGCCGACCCAGGCGGTGAATTCATAACCCGGAACGAATTCCGCAATCGCCGGCACGTCAGGGAACTGCGTCACGCGCTTGTCCGCGCTCACGCCGAGCGGCCGCAGGCGTCCCGACTTGACGTGCGTAAACAGCGATCCTATCGTCGCCAGCTGCGCCTGGGTCTCGCCGCCGACAAGCGCGGTGGCGGCCGGGCCGCCGCCCTTGTACGGCACGTGGATCATTTTCAAACCCGCCATCGACGCCATCAGCGCCATCGAGAGATGCACATAGCTGCCATTGCCGGCGGAGCCGTAGACCACCTCGCCCGGGCGTTTTTTCGCCAGCGCGATAAAGTCCCTGCCCGTCTTCACCGGCAGCGACGGGTGCACGACCAGCATGCCCACCTGGCGCGCGAGCGTGGTCACACCAATGAAATCCTTCAGCACGTCATAAGGCAGCTTCTTGTAAAGATGCGCGTTGGCAACGTGGGTGGTCGACTGCACCATTATCGTATATCCATCGGCGGGGCTGTTCTTGACGATCTCGGAGCCGATCTGGCCCGACGCGCCGCCGCGGTTGTCGATCACGAACTGCTGACCCGTGATGTCGCTCATTTTCTGGAACACGATGCGCCCAACCACGTCGTTCGATCCGCCCGGCGGGAACACGATGACCACCCGCACCGGTTTTGACGGATAGGCCTGCGCCAGTGCGGCTGAGGGCAGGAACAGCGCGGCGCAGGAAACGGCAACGGCGATGCTGGCAATGCCGGAGATCCCGGCAATACGGCGATATGGCTTCATGTCTTGCCTCCTCGTTTAATGGCTTATTTTAATTCCACATTGTGTCGAACCGCATTATGATCACAAGATGGGTGATTATTCAACCGGTTATCTCCGGCTCGGCCAACACGTTATAATCTCGGGAGCTTTTTCCATCTCAAGACCCCCCTGTTCTGCGGCAATCGCTGTCGCGACAATTGAATTCTAGGAGAAATTTCGCATGGCCCTGCCGCTCGAAGGCGTGAAAGTGCTTGATCTCACCACCGTCATGGCCGGCCCTTACTGCAGCATGGTGTTGGGTGACATGGGCGCCGAAATCATCAAGGTCGAGAACTTCCCGGAGGGCGACGCTTCCCGCCGATTCGATCCCAAAATAAACGACGAGTCGTACTGCTTTGCGGTGCTCAACCGCAACAAAAAAAGCCTTGGTCTCAACATGAAGGATCCCCGCGGCAAGGAAATCTTCCTCAAGCTTGCCGCCAAGGCCGACATCGTCACCGAAAATTTCCGCCCCGGCGTGGTCAGGAAACTCGGCATTGATTACGACTGCATCAGCAAATTCAATCCCGGCGTGATTTACGCTTCGATGTCGGGCTTCGGCCAAACCGGACCGTACGGCAGGAAAGGCGGTTTCGACATCGTCGCCCAGGGCATGTCCGGCATCATGATGATGACCGGCTATCCCGGCGGCCGCCCGGCCAAGGTCGGCATCGCAATGAACGACATTTCGAGCGGCGTCACCGCGCTCTACGGCATACTCGGCGCCTACATCGGCAAATTGAGATCGGGCAAAGGCCAGTATCTTGAAACTTCCCTGCTTGAGGCGGGGCTGGCCTGGACGCACTGGGAATCGGGCGCCTATTTCGGCTCCGGCGAACTGCCGACCGCGACCGGCACCCGCCACCGCCGTTCAACACCCTACCAGGCCTACAAGACACAGGACGGTTACGTCACCGTTGGCGCCAACAACAACAAACTGTGGACGAACTTCTGCACCATCGTCTGCAATAAACCCGAATGGCTGACCGATCCGCGCTTCAAGGATCTGTCGTTGCGCCTGAAAAACATCGACGGGCTGGAAAAGGAAATCGAACTGGTGTTTGCCGCGCAGCCCACCGCGCACTGGGTCGAAAAGCTCGATGAAGCCGCGGTGCCCGGCGGCCCGGTCTACACCTACGACCAGATCCTCAACGACCCGCACATCAAGGCGCGCAAAATGGTGGTGGAAATTGATCACCCGAAAATCGGCCGCATGAAATCGCTGGGAATCCCCGTCAAATCCACCGGCGAGCTCACCGCCATCCGCCAGCCTGCCCCGTGGCTGGGCCAGCACTCGGGCGAAACCCTGCGCAGCATAGGCTGCAGCGACGGCGATATCGACGCTCTGTTCGAAAGCGGCGTGATCTACGACAAGTACCGCGAGAAAGCGATTGCCTGACAGGCGGCAGAAATTGCAACCGCTGCCCCACGCTTTGCAATGTCCGGCAGCCGCAAACCACACGGCAGCAGTTATGCAGTCATCGGGCCGGATCTTGCAACCCCAGAACAGGGAAAACCGGGCCGCGCCTGCCTTCTGCAGGAGGAACTGCAGCGACAC
>CAKKQX010000217.1 GCA_919902235.1 Burkholderiales bacterium | reverse complement strand
TTCGACACCGACGGCAATCTCATCGAAAAAACCGATGCGCCGATCGAATACCTGCACGGAGGTTTTGCCGGAATTTTTCTGCTGGTGGAGCAGGCGCTCGACGGCAAGAGCGCGGGCGACAGCTGTCGCGTGAAGCTTGAACCCGATGATGCGTTCGGCGATTACGATGCGGAGCTGGTGCATGTCGAGTCGCGCGACAAGTTTCCGCAAAATGTGGAAGTCGGCATGCAATTTGAGGGCAAGCCCGAAAACGCGGAGGACGCGCTGGTCTATACCGTCACCGATGTTGCCGGGGACAAGGTCGTTGTCGATGGCAATCATCCCCTGGCCGGGCAAACGCTGCATTTTTCATGCACGGTGTCCAGCGTGCGCTCGGCGACGGCGGAAGAACTCGCGCACGGTCACGTTCACGGTGAGCACGGGCATCATCATTGAAGACGGCAAGCGGCAAGCAGCGGTAAGCAGTGAGCAGAAAAACCGCTCTAACTCACCGCTCACCGCTTACCGCTCACCGCTTACCGGTTTTTGATTTTCACGCGTCGAGCTGCTTCAAACGGTAGAGCAATTCCAGCGCCTGCTTGGGCGTGAGCGCGTCGGGTTCGGTATCGCGCAGCAGCAGCAGCGCCGGATGCCCGTCATGGTTGGCGGGCGCGGCGTCGGCCAGCGGCGCGGTGAACAGGTCGCGCTGGGGACCGGCGGTGCCGCCGTTTTGCTCGAGTTCAAGCAGATTTTTTCTGGCGGCGCGGATGACGTTAGCCGGCACGCCGGCAAGCTGTGCCACCTGCAGGCCGTAGCTCTGGTTGGCGGGGCCTTCCTCCACGCTATGCAGGAACACGATGTGATCCTTGTGCTCGACGGCGTCGAGATGCACATTAGCGACCTGCCGGAATCTTTCAGCGAGCCGTGTGAGTTCGAAGTAATGGGTGGCAAACAGCGAGAAGCTGCGGTTTTTCTCGACCAGGTGATGCGCGATCGCCCATGCCAGCGCGAGCCCGTCGAAAGTCGAGGTGCCGCGCCCGATCTCGTCCATCAGCACCAGGCTCTGCGGCGTGGCGTGATGCAGAATATAGGCGGCCTCGGTCATTTCCACCATGAAGGTAGAGCGTCCGCCGGCCAGATCGTCGGCGGCGCCGATGCGCGTGAAAATCTGGTCGATGGGGCCGATGCGCGCATGCGCGGCCGGCACGAACGAGCCGCAGTGCGCAAGCAGCACGATCAGCGCAACCTGACGCATGTAGGTCGATTTTCCGCCCATGTTGGGGCCGGTGATGAGCAGCATCTGGCGCGCCGCCGACAGCTGCGCATCATTGGCGATGAAATTATCGATCTGGGCCTGCACCACCGGATGCCTGCCGCCCTCGATTTCCAGCACGGGCTCGTCGGTGAATTGCGGGGCGTTGAAATCAAGCGCCAGCGCGCGCCCGGCAAACGCGGCCAGCATGTCGAGTTCGGCCAGCGCGCCGGCGGCGCGCTGCAGCGCGGGAATGTGCGCGGCGAGGTCGTCGAGCAGCCTGTCGTATAAAAATTTTTCGCGCGCCAGGGCGCGGTCCTGCGCCGACAGCGCCTTGTCCTCGAAGGTCTTGAGTTCGGGCGTGATATAGCGTTCGGCATTTTTCAGTGTCTGGCGCCGGCGGTAATCGTCCGGCACTTTGTCGGACTGCGCGCGCGTGACCTCGATGTAGAAACCGTGCACGCGGTTGTATTCGACCTTGAGATTGGCGATGCCGCTGCGCGCGCGCTCGCGCGCTTCGAGATCGAGCAGGAACTGGCCGCAGTTGTTCTGAATCGCGCGCAACTCGTCGAGTTCGGCATCGAAGCCGTCGGCGATGACGCCGCCCTCGCGCAGCACTGCCGCCGGTTCTGCGCGGATCGCCGCCGCCAGCAGCGCGGCAAGGTCATCCTGCGGCGCCAGCGCGGCGACCAGTTCCGCCATGCGCGGCGTGAGCGCGCCGGCCAGCACCACGTTGAGTTCAGGCAGACGCTGCAGCGTGTCGCGCAAGCCCGACAGATCGCGCGGCCTGGCCGATCGCAAGGCAATGCGCGCGGTGATGCGTTCCACGTCGGCGCATTGCCTGAGGATCAGGTGCAGCGCGCGGTGCGGTCCGTTGCCGGCGTCTCCGCTCAGCGCGCTTACCGCAGCCAGGCGCGCGCGCAGCGCTGCGCGGTCGCGCAACGGGTGGTGCAGGCTGTGGCGCAGCAGCCTGCTGCCCATGGCGGTGGCGCAGGTGTCGAGCAGCGACAGCAGCGTCGGCGCGGGCTCGCCGCGTATGGTTTCCGATATTTCGAGGTTGCGGCGCGTCGCCGGATCCATGCGCACGAACGCGCTTTCCTGCTCCACGGCGAGTGCCTTGACGTGCGCGATCGCCGTGCCTTGCGTCGATTTCGTGTATTCCAGCAGCGCGCCGGCGGCGGCGATTGCGGGACCGAGACCGGCGGCGCCGAAACCCGCGAGATCCAGGGTTTCAAACTGCCGGCACAGATTGCGGCGCGCCGCGTCGGCATCGAAATGCCAGGGCGGCAGGCGTTTTACCGCAACGCCGGCGGCGTCGAGCTCGGCAAAGACCGCATCCTCCGCAACCAGCACCTCGGCGGGCCGCAGCCGTTCGAGTTCGTTCGCGAGGTTGGAAGCGGCGGTCTCCATCACCTGAAAGCGGCCGGAAGCGAGCGACAGCCAGGCGATGCCGACCACGGCGCGAGAGCGCTGCACCGCCAGCAGCAGGTTGTCGCGTTTGTCGTCGAGCAGCGCGGAATCGGTGAGCGTGCCGGGTGTGACGATGCGCATGACCTTGCGCTCGACCGGACCTTTCGCAGTATTCGGGTCGCCGATTTGTTCGCAAATGGCGACCGATTCGCCGAGCTTGACCAGCTTCGCAAGGTACTGTTCCACCGAGTGGTAGGGCACGCCGGCCATCCTGATCGGCTCGCCGGCGGAAGCGCCGCGCGTAGTGAGCGTGATGTCGAGCAGACGCGCCGCGCGTTCGGCATCGCCGTAGAACAGTTCGTAGAAATCTCCCATGCGATAGAGCACCAGCATGTCCGGATGCTGGGCCTTGATGCGTAAATACTGCTGCATCATCGGGGTGTGCTTTTCCATGGGTTTGTTCATGTGCTGGGATAGAGTTTTAACCGGCGCGGCCCGTATTTTGACATGTTTGGCGGTACGCAGACCGCGCGGCATGGTTTTCAGGCGGATTGTGAGAAAATCCCCGTGACAGAAAATCAATTTTAATCATTCGATCTGACGATATCTGGAAAGAGCGCGACATGAGTCACTGGTTTGAGTATTTTCCCGGCAACCACATGTGGTCGCAGGGCATGATGTTCGGCATCGAGATGACGGCGCAGGGCGCGGCGGCGCTGGGCGAGATCGACCAGATCGGGCAGCAGCTCAAGGCCCATGTCGGCGACAACGAGAAATGGTGGCAGGAATGGACCGCCATGGCGCAGCGTATCGAAGGCTTTGGCGATGCCGCGCAAAGCGAGGGCTGCGAGCTCACGGCGGGCAGTTATTATTTGCGGGCGGCGATCTATTATTTCTGCGGCGAGCGTTTCATCGCGCCTTCGGAGCGCAAGCGGGATACTTACCGCAGTTGCCTGCGCTGTTTCCGCAAGGGCATTGCGCGCCGCTATCCGGGCATCGAACGGGTCGAAGTGCCTTATGTGCACAATGGTGAGGGCACGACGCTGCCGGCATGGTTTCTGAAGGCCGATGTGCAGGGGCCGGCGCCTGCCGTGGTCATGTTCGACGGCCTCGACAACGCCAAGGAGATGAGCGTGTTGTTCGGCGGCGTGGAGATCGCGCGCCGTGGCATTCATACGCTGGCGATCGACGGTCCCGGACAGGGCGAAGCGCTGCGCTTGCAGGACATACCCAGCCGTTACGATTACGAAGTGCCGGCACGCGCCGCTTACGAGTACATCAGCGGGCGGCCAGAAGTGGATGCGCAGCGCGTGGCGGTGATGGGTTTCAGCATGGGCGGCTATTACGCCCCGCGCGCCGCGGCGATGGAACCGCGCTTCGCGGCATGCGTGGCGTGGGGCGGACATTTCGATTATCACGAGGCCTGGGTGCGGCGGCGCAAAATCATGGAATCCGGCGGCACCAAAATTTCGGCGCCGTCATTCCAGTTGCCGTGGGTGCTCGGCATGCCGGACATGGAAGCCTGCATGAAAAAACTCGAAAACTACCGCCTCGCGGGCGTGGCTGAAAAAATCCGCTGTCCGTTTTATTGCATACACGGCGAAAACGACAACATTGTGCCGCTGGAATTCGCGCAGCGTCTGCATGAAATAGTGGGAGCCAAGGACAAGACGCTGAAAATTCTCACCGCGCATGATGGCGGCAGCGACCACTGCCAGGAAGACAACCGTCAGGTCGGCGCCAATCTCGTTGCCGACTGGTTGGCGCAACGGCTGGGCGGGCGGCTCGCTTGAGCGCCAAGAGTATCTGGCAGAACGGAATTCAAACATCCCCCTCACCCAACCCTCTCCCCCGCGAGCGGGGGAGAGGGGAAGTCTTTTGGGATTGGATTGTGGCTGCGGCGTAACTTTGCGAAAAGCTGCAAAGTTAGTCTGCGCCGCAATCCACGTTGAGTTTGCGCTGGTCGATTTTGAATACGTCTGCAAGCCAGTCCAGCATCAGTTCCTGACCCAGAGTCGGATTGTCATGCTGGCAGTGCTCGGCACCGGTTTCTTCGGCGCTGGTGAGTCTGAGCGTGGCATTGACGCCATGCGCCCGGGCATAGTCGTAGACGGTTTTTACCTCGTTGACCCCCAGCACGTCGTGGCCACCGTGAAGGATGAGATAGGGACAGCGCATGGCGTCGAGCACGCCTTCCAGCCTGAACGGGCGCGCGATTTCGGCGGCTTCAGCCATGGAGCTTGCGCCGAACACCCACTTGATGTGCATGGCCAGGCCGTGGCTGTCGTCGCGCGCCTTCCAGCGCTCATGGATATCCCAGATTGCGCCGTGCGAAATGCAGGCGGCCAGCCGGTGATCGCGCGAGGCGGCGCGCGCGGAATAGTAGCCACCGAGGCTGGAGCCGCTCACCGCGATGCGCGTGCCATCGACATCGCCGCGCGCTAGCAGCCAGTCTATGCACTTGCCGATGGGTACTTCGTAATCATGCCGGGTCGGAATGCCGTGGCGGCGCAGGGTGCCGCCCTGCCCGGGCCCGTCGACCAGCAGCACCGACATGCCGCGCTGCACGGCGCCGCGTCCGGTCATGAACCACAGTTCGTCCTTGAACGAGTCCAGTCCGCCGACCGAGATCAGCACGGGTTGCCGGGCGCCGCCGTGCGGTGATCGGATGAAATAGCCGGGCATGGGTTTGCCGGGCAGGTAAGGGATGTCCACGACTTCGCCCGGCGGATTCAGCCGCGCCAGCCATTTGCGCGAAGCGGCTTCACAGCGCCCGAAGCTTGCAAGCCGGCGCAGGTCGTCGGGCTTGAGCCAGAACTCGGCTTCGCGAAAGTAATTGGCTGCCCTGAGCCAGCAATTCATTGCGCTGCGCACATGTCCTGCCGCCGCTGCGCCGTCGCCGCGTTCATCGTTGCGCACGGCGATGCGCGTCCATTCCTCGTGCCAGCTTTCGGCGTCGCCCGGTTTCATGCGGCTCGCCGCCTGCAGCACTTCGCTCACCGCGCCGCCGCCCTCCTGGGTTTCGCCCAGACCGCGGCGCAACTGGTAGGACATCCAGAAATGGTCGGGCCAGTGATGCCAGCCAAAGGGTTCGTAGCGGGGCGCAGCGGTGTTTTCAGTCATATCGTCTCACGCTATCACTATGCCGTGATCTGTGAAGGGACTGTCAGGCTGCGGGCGGCTTTTGTTTCAGCGCGGGGGTGAGATGCGGCGCGATGGTCTTCAGCAATTCGACGAATACTTTGGGCGCGGCGGCAACGATATTGCCGCTTTGCATATAGTTTTCGTCGCCTGTGAGGTCGCCAACCAGTCCGCCGGCTTCGATGACAAGCAGCGCTCCCGCGGCCATATCCCATTTGCCCAGGCCCAGTTCCCAGAAACCGTCAAGACGTCCCGCTGCGACATAGGCAAGATCAAGCGAGGCGGCACCCGGCCGGCGCACGCCGGCGGTGCGTTTCATCATGTCGCGCAGCATCCCGGTGTAGGCGTCGATATGCTCATGGCTGCGGAATGGGAAACCGGTGCCGATCAGACTGGTTCGCAACTGGTCGCGCTTGCTTACGCGCAGGCGGGTGTCGTTGAGGTGCGCGCCGCGTCCGCGGGTGGCGGTGAAAAGATCATTGCGGCTCGGGTCGTAAACGACAGCCTGGGTGAGGATGCCGCGGTGCGCGAGCGCGATCGACACCGCGTACTGGGGAAAACCGTGCAGGAAATTGGTAGTGCCGTCGAGCGGATCGACGATCCACTGGTATTCTGACTTGCCGGAAGCGCCGCTTTCCTCTGCTAGAATTGAATGATCCGGGTAGGCTTCGCGCAGCGTCCTGATGATGGCCTGCTCGGCTTCGTGGTCGACTTCCGAAACGTAATCATTCGCCGCTTTTTCCCTGGCGACCACGATGTCGAGGTTGCGGGTGGCGCGGTTGATGATGTTGCCCGCGCGGCGCGCGGCTTTCACCGCGGTATTGAGCATGGGATGCATTTTCAGCTTTCAGCTAACGGCTAACAGCCCGACCTCGGGCGCTAGCACAATTTAAAGATCGAGCCGGCGTTTCCGCGGCGTGAAGAGCGCGTATTGTAGTGAATAAAGCGAAGCCGCTCAAAAATATCCGCATCGTGCTGTGCGAGCCCGGGCATCCCGGCAATATCGGCGCAGCGGCGCGGGCGCTGAAAACGATGGGGTTGTCGCGCCTGTATCTGGTCAATCCCAGGCGTTTTCCGGATCCCGAAGCGGAGTG
Source organism: Burkholderiales bacterium (assembly GCA_919902235.1). GTDB lineage: Bacteria > Pseudomonadota > Gammaproteobacteria > Burkholderiales > SG8-41 > CAKKQX01. The sequence continues at coordinate 15,995 of CAKKQX010000217.1, read as the reverse complement.
GCGCGCCTCGCGCGCGAGCGATATTCTGGCGCGTGCGGTGATCTGCACCAGTCTCGACGAGGCGCTGGCCGGCGCGGCATTTGCCGTGGCGTGCTCGGCGCGCAGCCGCGAGGTGGCGGTGCCGCAGGCGACAGTGCGCGAGGCAGCGGCGCAGCTGGTCGCGATTGCGCGCACGCAGGAGGTCGCGCTGGTATTCGGCAACGAGACTTACGGACTCACCACCGCGGAAGTGAACAAGTGCCGGCTGCTGGCGACCATACCCGCCAATCCTGAATATTCTTCGCTCAATCTGGGGGCGGCAGTACAGGTTTTCGCCTATGAATTGCGCATGGTGGTGGAAGCCGCCGGCGGCGCGATGTCCGGCGCCAAGCCGCGCATCATGGCAGACCACGAAGAGGTCGAGGGGTTTTACCGGCAACTCGAACAGACCATGGTCGAGGTCGGATTTCTCAATCCCGGGCATCCCAAGAAGCTCATGCCGCGCCTGCGGCGCCTGTTCGCGCGCGCGCAACTGGAAAAAGAGGAGGTCAATATTCTGCGCGGCATATTCAAGGCGCTGTGGCGTCCGAAGAAGGGCGGTTAGCTTTTTTTGTAACACATTGTTTTTAAAAATAATTAATTTGACGGCTAAGCTCTAATAGTTGACCAAATTACTGGGGCATTGTAAGCTTTCATTTGCCAATTTCACTGTTTTCTAACGGATTTCCAATGTTTGCCCGGATCAAAGAAGGCATAGCGGTCGTTTTCGAGCGTGACCCCGCCGCGCGCAACACCTGGGAGGTGATTACCTGTTACCCGGGTTTCCATGCGTTGCTCAGTCACCGCTTTGCGCACTGGTTGTGGCAGAGCGGGTTCAAGTGGCTGGCGCGCCTGGTTTCTCACCTTGGACGGTGGCTGACCGGTATCGAGATTCATCCGGGGGCAACCATAGGACGACGGGTGTTCATCGATCACGGCATGGGGGTGGTGATCGGCGAGACGGCGGAGATCGGCGACGAATGCACGCTGTACCACGGCGTCACGCTGGGCGGGACTTCCTGGAACAAGGGCAAACGCCATCCCACCCTGGGCAAGGGCGTGGTGATAGGCGCCGGCGCCAAGATACTCGGGCCGATTTTCATCGGTGACGGCGCCAAAATCGGTTCCAACGCAGTCGTGGTCAAGGAGGTGCCGGCGGGCGCAACGGCGATCGGCATTCCGGCGCGCATCGTCGAAGGACAGGACGCGACCGTCGCCGGGCGCTTCGCGGCCTATGCGGTGGCCAAGGACATGAATGACCCCATGGTCCAGGCGATACATGAATTGATCGATCACAGCGTCGGTACCGACAAGCGCATAGACCAGATCCTCGCCGAGTTGAAGCGTTTGGGCATGCAGATCGACGAGCCGGTGGCAAGCAAACTGGACGTGAACTCGCTCAACCGAATGGTTGACTAAATTTGTCGGGTAAGCTATACTTGACGAAAACAGTTGGGTATTTAAACTAAATATATATCTATTTGATTTTATTGAATTATTAGAGGTGGCCCATGAGACTGACGACTAAAGGACGATTCGCTGTCACCGCGATGATCGACTTGGCGCTGCGCGACGGCAGCGGGCCGGTGACGCTGGCCGAAATCAGCGCGCGCCAGAAAATTTCGCTGTCGTATCTGGAGCAGCTATTCGGCAAGTTACGCCGCCATCAACTGGTCGAGTCCGTGCGCGGACCGGGCGGCGGTTACTGCCTGGCGAAAAAAACCGCCGACATGTCGGTGGCCGACATCATCCTTGCGGTGGACGAACCCATAGACGCAACGCAATGCGGCGGCAAGGAAAACTGCCGCGATGAACAGAAATGCCTGACCCACGACCTGTGGGCGACGCTCAACGAGCGCATTTTCGATTACCTCGAGTCAGTGAACCTGCGCCAGCTGGTCGACAACCAGAAGGCGAAGGAAGCCGGTGTCGCGCAAGTACACGACATGCGCGCGATTTCCGGCAGCAAGCGCGTGCCGGTGCCGGTTTGAAGTGCATAAATCAATCGACAGGATTAACAGGATTAACAGGATGAAATGCCAAGCACCTGCCTGCTGCATTGAAGGCGCTTTAATTCTGTAAGTCCTGTTAATCCTGTCTATTCGCTTTTCATATGACACACGTTTACTTCGATCACAACGCGACGACGCCGCTCGATGACAAGGTCTTCGAGGCGATGCTGCCGTACCTGCGCGGGCAATACGGCAATGCATCGAGCCGCCACGAATTCGGCACGCTTGCGCGGCGCGCGGTGAACCAGGCGCGCGAGCAGGTGGCGGCGCTGGCCGGTGTGCAGCCGGTGCAGGTGATTTTCACCAGCGGCGGCAGCGAAGCAAACAATCTTTTCATCAAGGGCGCGGCGTCGTACCTGCAACCGGCGCAGATCGCAGTGAGCGCGATCGAGCATCCGTGCGTGGCGAAACCGGCGCAGGAATTGACGCGCGCCGGCTGGAAACTGCGCAAGCTCGCCGTGACGCGCGACGGCCGCATTGACCTCGCGGACGTCGATGCGGCGCTGGCGGAGCCGACCGGCATGGTGTCGGTGATGCTGGCCAACAACGAAACCGGCGTTATCCAGGATGTCGCGGCAGTGGCCGAGCGCGCGCGGCGCACCAAGGCCTGGATGCATACCGATGCGGTGCAGGCGCTGGGCAAGATCGCGATCGATTTCAGCGCGCTCGGCGTGCATGCGATGACGCTCTCCGCGCACAAAATTTACGGCCCCAAGGGCGCCGGCGCGCTGGTCGTCGACAAGCGCCTCGAACTGCGGCCGCTTATCAGCGGCGGCGGTCATGAGCAGGGCCTGCGTTCGGGCACCGAAAACGTGCCGGCCATCGTCGGTTTCGGCGCGGCATGCGAACTGGCGGCCGGCCGTATGCAGATGCTGGCGCCGCAACTGGAAGCGATGCGCTCGCGACTCGAGCAGGGGTTGAGCGATCTGGGCGCGGTGATTTTCGGCGCGCGCGCGCCGCGCATCCCGAACACCGCCTATTTCGCGTTCAAGGGCATAGACGGCGAAACGCTGGTGATCGAGCTCGACAAGGCGGGTTTCGCGGTCGCCGCCGGTGCCGCCTGCTCGAGTACCAGCACCGAGCCCTCGGCGACGCTGCTGGCGATGGGCGTGGCGCCGGAAATCGCGCGCGGCGCGGTGCGCTTCAGCCTGGGCGTGGCGAATACGCACGAGCAGGTGGAACAATTTTTGGACGTGCTGGCAGCGACGCTCACGCAGCTGCGCCGCCTGACCGCGATCGCGGTTTGAGAATTTGAAATGCAATAAATAGACAGGATTTACAGGATTGACAGGATTAATTCATCGGCTTGGCGGGAGAACTCTCTGTTTTTAATCTTGTGAATCCTGTAAATCCTGTCCATTTGGGTTTAGGAGTTTGATCTATGAAGATACAACTGACTGAAAACGCGGCGAAGCAGATCCAGACGCAGCTTGCCAAGCGCGGGCACGGCCTGGGCTTGCGGGTCGGCATCAAGAAAGTCGGCTGCTCGGGCTGGGCATACACCTACGACTATGCCGATGAAGTGGGCGCCGAAGACAAGGTGTTCGAGGCATTCGACAGCCGGCTGGTGGTTGACGGCAAGAGCCTGGAATTTCTCGACGGCTCCACGCTCGATTTCGTGAAAGAGGGTTTGAAGCAGGTGTTCAAGTTCGAAAACCCGAACGTGGACGCGACCTGCGGCTGCGGCGAGTCCTTCAGTGTTAAAGAAAAGGTCTGATTCGCCGCCAAGACGCCAAGGCGCCAAGAAGGGCAAAGCAAAAATGAAAGCAATTGATACAAGCTGCAGGGTAGGGCAACGCGTGTCCGACTTGCGGTATCTCAAGATTTATCCGGTTTCCCTTGGCGTCTTGGCGCCTTGGCGGCTATTTGGATTTATACAATGAGCACGGTTTTAGAAAACTTAGTCAATCAACCCTACAAGCACGGTTTCGTCACCGACATCGAGTCGGAAACCGCGCCCAAGGGACTGAGCGAAGACACCATACGGCTGATTTCGGCCAAGAAGAACGAGCCGGAGTGGCTGCTTGAGTTTCGCCTGAGCGCCTATCGGCACTGGCTGACGATGCCGGAACCGGCCTGGCCCAATGTCCATTATCCGAAGATCGACTTCCAGAACATCAGCTATTTCTCCGCGCCCAAGCCGAAAAAGCTCAAGAGCATGGATGAGGTCGATCCCGAACTGCTGAAGACTTTTGAGAAGCTCGGCGTGCCCATGAACGAACGCGCGGCGCTTGCCGGCGTAGCGGTGGACGTGATTTTTGATTCGGTGTCGGTGGCGACCACCTACAAGCAGAAGCTCGCCGACGTGGGCATCATTTTCTGCTCGATTTCGGAAGCGGTGCGCGAGCATCCGGAGCTGGTGAAGAAATACATGGGCAGCGTGGTGCCGACCGGCGACAATTTCTACGCCGCGCTCAACTCCGCGGTGTTCACCGACGGTTCCTTCTGCTTTATCCCCAAGGGCGTGAAATGCCCGATGGAGCTGTCGACTTATTTCCGCATCAATACCCAGGATTCGGGCCAGTTCGAGCGCACCCTGATCGTCGCCGAGGAAGGCGCCAAGGTGTCCTATCTCGAAGGCTGCACGGCGCCCAAGTTCGACACCAACCAGTTGCACGCGGCGGTGGTGGAACTGATTGCGCTCGACAACGCCGACATCAAGTATTCGACGGTGCAGAACTGGTACGCCGGCGACGAGAAGGGCGTGGGCGGCATCTACAACTTCGTCACCAAGCGCGGCCTGTGCAAGGGCGCCAATTCCAAGATTTCGTGGACCCAGGTCGAGACCGGCTCGGCGATCACCTGGAAATATCCGTCCTGTGTGCTGCTCGGCGACAACTCGATAGGCGAGTTCTATTCGGTGGCGCTGACCAATCACTATCAGCAGGCCGACACCGGAACCAAAATGGTGCACATCGGCAAAAACACCAGGAGCACCATCATCAGCAAGGGTATTTCCGCCGGCCGCTCCAACAACAGCTATCGCGGGTTGGTGCGCATCGGCCCCAAAGCCGACGGCGCGCGCAATTATTCGCAATGCGACTCGATGCTGATCGGAACCAGGTGCGGCGCCAATACCTTCCCCTACATCCAGGTGCACAACAACACCGCCAAGGTCGAGCACGAGGCGACGACCTCCAAGATCGGTGAAGACCAGCTGTTTTATTTCCAGCAGCGCGGCATAGGCACCGAGGAAGCGGTGTCCATGATCATCAACGGTTTCTGCAAGGATGTGTTCCAGCAATTGCCGATGGAGTTCGCGGTTGAAGCGACCAAACTCCTCGGCCTCAAACTCGAAGGCAGTGTGGGATGACCGGTAAAAACGCAAAAATTCTGCTCCAGGTGCGCGACCTCGCGGCGACGGTCGTGGGTGTTGAAATACTCAAGGGCATCAATCTGACGGTGCGCGCCGGCGAAGTGCACGCCATCATGGGACCCAACGGCTCGGGCAAGAGCACCTTCGCCAAGGTGCTCGCCGGGCACCCGGCCTACTCGGTGACGGGCGGCGCAGTGCAGTTCGAAGGCCAGGATCTGTTTGCGCTGGCGGCGGAAGCGCGCGCGCGCGCCGGCATCTTCCTCGGTTTCCAGTACCCGGTCGAAATTCCCGGCGTATCGAACAGCGCCTTCATGCGGCTCGCTTACAACACGGTGCAGGGCGCGCGCGGCAAGGAAGAACTCGATCCGCTGGAATTCGACGACCACGTGCGCGAAAAAATGAAGCTGCTCGACATGAATCCCGGATTCCTCGATCGCAGCGTCAACGACGGTTTCTCGGGCGGCGAGAAGAAACGCAACGAGATCCTGCAGATGGCGCTGCTCGAACCCCGGCTGGCGATTCTCGACGAGACCGACTCCGGCCTCGACATCGACGCGTTGCGGGTGGTGGCGGGCGGCGTCAACCACCTGCGCAGCCCCGACAACGCGGTGGTGCTGGTCACCCATTACCAGCGGCTGCTCAATTACATCGTGCCCGACTACGTGCATGTGATGGACGACGGCAGGATCATCAAGACCGGCGGCAAGGAACTGGCGCTGGAACTGGAGACCCGCGGTTACGACTGGGTGGTCGACGAATATAAAAAAGTAGGCGCAGCGGTATGAGCGTTAGCGCAGGCCATCCCTATGTCGAAGCGCTGCTCCAGGGCAGCCGCGGATTGCCGCCAAGCCCGCTCAGCTGGCTCAACCAGCGGCGCGCACAGGCGCTGGAGCGCGCCAATGCGCTGACGGTGCCGACCACGCGCGACGAGGAATGGCGCTTCACCGACCTCTCTCCGCTGACAAAAATGCATTTTCAGCCGGTGCAGGCTGCGGGCGCGCTCACCCTCACCCTGTCCGATATCGAGGGCATGCTGGTGCCCGAAGCCGGGTTGCGGCTGGTGTTCGTAGACGGCATGTTTGCGCCTGCGCTGTCGGCGCTGGATGGACTGCCGGCGGGGATGCAGTTTGCGAATTTCGCCCAGGGGTTCAAGGTCGGGGCCGCGCTGGCTGAGAAACATCTTGCATGCCATGTCGGGTTTGACGACAACGTGTTTGCCGCGCTCAACACCAGCTATCTGCGCGATGGCGCCCTGATCACGCTGGCAAAAGGTGTGGTTTGTGCGGCACCCGTGCATCTGCTGCATATCGCCACCCAAAAGGAAGCGGCGTCCTATCCGCGCTGCCTGCTGATTGCCGGGAGCGGATCGGAATGCATGCTGATCGAGGATTTCGTGAGCCTGCAGGACGGCGCCTACCTCACCAACGCGGTATGCGAAATTGTGCTCGAGGCCGATGCCCGCGTGCGCCATGTGCGGCTGCAGCGCGAGAGCCTGAACGCCTTCCACATCGCCAATTGCGCGGTGGTGCTGGAAAAAGACGCCGTCTACCAGTCGCATGCGGTGGCGCTGGGTGCGCGCATATCGCGCCACAACCTGAACGTCGTGCAGAACGGCGAGGGTGCTGAAATGAAGATCGACGGACTGGCGCTGATTTCCGGCCGCCAGCTCGCCGACACCCACACGCTGATGGATCACGCGCGGCCGCACGGCAAAAGCACGCAGCTGCACAAATGCATCGCCGGCGGCGCCGCGCACGCGGTGTTCAACGGCAAGGTGTTCGTGCGCGAGGGCGCGCAGCTCACCGATTCGGCACAGCAAAGCCGCAACCTGCTGCTCTCGCCAAAAGCGCACGTCGACACCAAGCCGCAGCTCGAAATTTTCGCCGACGACGTGAAGTGCGCGCACGGCGCCACCGTCGGCCAGATCGATGCCGAGCAGCTGTTCTATCTCAAGAGCCGGGGCCTGCCCGAGGCGCAGGCGCGCAATCTGCTGACCTACGCTTTCGGCGCCGAGATCATCGACCGCATACCGGTGCCGTCGCTGGTGGCGCGGCTCGAGCGCACGGTGCTCGAGCAGACGCAAACCGGGCAGCAGCCATCATGACCGCGATCAGCAGCGCAGTGATGCAACCCGTGCCGGCGGCTTTGGACGTCGCGCGCATCCGCGCCGAATTTCCGATACTCAAGCTCAGGGTAAATGATAAGCCTTTGATTTTTTTGGATAATGCCGCCTCGAGCCAGATGCCGCAGCCGGTGATGGCGCGCTGGATCAGGTATCAGTCCAGCCAGCACGCCAACATTCACCGCGCAGTGCACTACCTGTCGGAGACGGCGACCGCCGAATACGAGGCGGCGCGCCGCAAGCTGCAGGCCTTCATCAACGCCGGGGAAGAACGCGAAATCGTCTTTACCAGCGGCACCACCGAGAGCATCAACCTCGTGGCGCACGGCTACGGGCGCAAGTTCATCGGCAAGGACGATGAAATCATCCTGACTACGCTCGAGCACCATTCCAACATCGTGCCGTGGCAGATGCTGGCCGGGGAGAAGGGCGCAAAAATCCGCGTGGTGCCGGTCAACGACCGCGGCGAACTGCTGCTCGACGAGTACCGCAAGCTGTTCAGCGCCAAAACGAAGTTCGTCGGCGTGACCCAGGTTTCCAATGCGCTGGGCACCATCAATCCGGTGCGCGAGATGATTGCGTTCGCGCATGAGCACGGCGTGCCGGTGCTGGTCGATGGCGCGCAGGCCGCGCCTCATCTCAAGGTCGACATGCAGGCGCTTGACTGCGATTTTTATGCATTCTCCGGACACAAGCTGTGCGGCCCGACCGGCGTCGGCGTGCTCTACGGCAAGGCCGCGCTGCTCGAGAAAATGCAGCCGTTCAAGGGCGGCGGCGACATGATCCTGTCGGTGACGTTCGAGAAAACCACGTATGCGCCGATACCGGCGAAGTTCGAAGCCGGCACGCCGCCGATCGCCGCTGCAATCACGCTGGGCGCCGCCGTCGATTATCTGACCGCCATCGGCATGGATAGCATCGCCAGACACGAAACCGATTTGCTCGACTACGCGACCGATCAGGTCAACCGCCTGCCCGGCGTGCGCATCATCGGCACCGCGGAAAAGAAGGCGGCGGTACTGTCGTTCGCGGTGGAAGGCGTGCATCCGCACGACGTCGGCACGCTATTGAACGAAGAGGGTGTGGCGATCCGCACCGGACACCATTGCGCGCAGCCGGTGATGCAGCGTTTCAAAGTGCCGGCGACTTCGCGCGCCTCGTTCGCGTTCTACAACACCATGGATGAAGTCGATGCACTGGTCGCGGCGATTCGCAAAGTGCAGAAGATTTTCAGTTAAGTGAATGAGTAAAGGAGTGAAGGAGCGAAGGAGTAAAGGAGCCGCCCCCTCTTCCCGGATGCGGGGAGAGGGATGGGGAGAGGGGTCTCACGCCTTCACGAACGAATTACCATGGCCGACAGCAAACAGCTCTACCAGGAAGTGATCCTCGATCACAACAAGAAGCCCCGCAACTGGGGCACGCTTGCGGACGCCACGCACAAAGCCGAGGGCGTGAATCCGCTGTGCGGCGACCATATTCACCTCAGCGTGAAGCTCAGCGACGACAAGGTGGAGGCGATCAGTTTCGAAGGCGAGTCGTGCGCCATCTGCAAAGCCTCGGCCTCGATGATGACCGGCACGGTCAAGGGCAAAAGCCGCGCCGATGCGGAACAGATGGTGCAGGAGTTTCGCGATATGGCAACCGGCAAGCTCGATCCCGCCGGCCCGCATCACCTCGGCCGCCTCACGGTGTTTGCCGGCGTGCGCGACCTGCCGACGCGGGTCAAGTGCGCGATCCTGCCATGGCACACGCTGCACGCGGCGTTTACCGGCAGCATGAGCACCTCCACCGAATCTGACGCCGATCCCATGCACGCCCCCATCGGCGGCGCCTGAGAAATGGGATTAGCCGCCAAGGCGCCAAGGCCGCCAAGAAAAGCATAACCAGGTGGTTGGACAAGCGAAGTGGTGAGAGACAGAAAAAATATGATCCCGAGCGCAATGAAGATAAATGCTACTAATTTGGATTGGGCCTCCTTGGCGCCTTGGCGCCTTGGCGGCTATCGATAACCATGCCGAAAATCGCCGAAATCGAACCCACGCCGAACCCGAACGCGATGAAGTTCATCCTCAAGGAGCCTTTGACCTGGGGAATCACGCGCTCGTACGACAATCCGGCGCAGGCGCAGGACGATGCGCTGGCGCTGGCGCTGTTCGACATCGAGCACGTGACCAATGTGTTCTACGTCGACCATTGGATCACGGTGACCCAGGACGGCCAGGCCGACTGGCAGGAGCTGATGCGCAAGCTCGCGGTGCCCATCCGCGACGCGCCGGGAGCCGACGCGCAGTCCGAGCAGCTTGCGGCGCAGGCCACTGCCGCTGTCAGCACCGAACATCTGAGCGATGCGGATAAATCGCGGCTTGACAAGATCAACGAAATCCTCGACGAGCAGGTGCGCCCGTACCTGCAGGGCGACGGCGGCGATCTCTACGTAATGGGTCTGGAAGGCAACACGCTTACCGTGCACTACCAGGGGGCATGCGGCAGCTGTCCGAGTTCGATCTCGGGCACGCTGGCGGGCATTGAGAACCTGGTGAAGCAGATCGAACCCGACATGGAAGTCGTCGCTGTTTAGAAGCTTAGCCGCCAAGACGCCAAGACGCCAAGACGCCAAGAAAGTCAAGAGTGAATCTGTCTGACGTGATGGTTGCGGCAATGTTTGTCGGGAGTCTGCGATGAGCAGGATGTGGCTGCAGGTAAAGCAGGTTTTGTTTTTCTTGGCGGCCTTGGCGTCTTGGCGGCAGATTTGATTTCCCCCAAAGTATCATGTCCAACTGGATCACGATAGCGAAGGCAGGCGAGCTTGCGCCCGGACAATGGCGCTGCGTCGACGCCGACGGCGCGCAAATCGTGGTGTTCAATCTCGGCGGCGAATACTTTGCGATAGAGGACGTATGCACCCATGACGGCGGGCAGCTGACCGGCGGCAGTATCGAGGGTGGCGAGATCGTCTGCCCGCGCCACGGCGCGCGCTTCTGCATCAGGACCGGAGAAGCGCTATCCGCCCCCGCCTACGAAGCGACTGCCAAGTTTCCGGTGCGGGTCGAAAACGGCGAGATCCAGGTGCGCGACGACCGCTGGGATTGAGGAATGGCCGCGGCGCCGTTTTCCCTTCCGTCTGTTGATCCGTTCACTCGTCCGGAGCGGAAATGGATACGCTGACCCATGCGCTTTCCGGCGCGCTGCTGGCGCGTGCTACGGCACCATCGCCGTCGCCCGACGCGTTGCCGCTGGGCCGGCGCGTCGCCCTGGGATTTTTTGCCGCCGCGTCTCCCGATCTCGATGTCATTGCCTCGTGGATTTCCCCGCTCGCTTATCTTTATTATCATCGCGGCATCACGCATTCGCTGCTGATGCTGCCGCTGTGGGCGTTCGTGCTGGCGTGGCTGTGCGCGCTGCTGTGGCGCGGCGACCGCGGCTGGCGCGCCTATTTCGGGGTGATTGCGCTGGGGATCGGTAGCCATATCGCGGGCGACTGGATCACTTCTTTCGGTACCATGATGCTGGCGCCGTTTTCCGACACGCGCTTCAAGCTGTCGACCACCTTCATCATCGATCTGTGGTTCACCGGCATCATACTCGCAGGGCTGATGCTGTCCCTGGCGTGGCGCAAGTCGCGGGCGCCGGCGGCGCTGGCAGTCGTTGCACTGGCCGCCTATGTCGCGTTTCAATTTTCGCTGCAGCAACGGGCGCTGGAGTTTGCCGAAGCCTATGCGCAGTCCGCAGGCCTCAAGCAGGCGAAGGTTTCGGCCATGCCACGGCCGGTGTCGCCCTTCAACTGGATGGTGGTGGTCGATGAAGGCGAGCGTTACCACTATGCCCTGATCAGCCTGTCGCGGCGCGAAATACCGCCGCAACCGACGGCGGAAACCGGCTTTATCGCGCGGCTGGCGGCACCCTACCTGCCGCTCGACAGAGCGATATGGGTGGGCGCGGAGCGTTACGGCCCGCAGCAACAGGCGGCGTTGGCGAGAGAGGCGCTGCAGCAGCCGCAGCTGGCTTTTTTCCGCTGGTTTGCCGAATACCCCGCGTTGTATCGCATCGATAGCGGCAATCCCTCGACCTGCATATGGTTTCAGGACCTGCGTTTTTTGACGCCGGGCCGCAATGCATGGCCGTTTCGTTACGGCTTGTGCCGCGAGGGCGTCGGTTCGTGGGCGGCGTATGAACTCAACGGCGACAATAAGCGCCTTCCTGTTTACTGAACTGCATGCCGGGCCAAGGGTAAAATTATGCCGGTAATCGCAGCTTGGGAGAAAACAGCGTGAACATGTCCCCGGTCATCATCAAATCATGGATAGGCCTGTTGCCGGCAATACTGGTGCTGGCTGCGTGCGAGACGGTGCAAACCACGCAGTCGGGCGCGGTCGGCGTCGAACGCAGGCAGTCGATGGTGCTCTCCTCCGCGGAAGTGAATCGCGCTGCCGACCAGTCCTATCAGAAGACGCTGCAGGTGGCGGCGCAGAAGGGCGCGCTCAACCGCAATCCGGCACAGGTGCGGCGGGTGCGCGCCGTCGCGGGCCGCCTTATTCCGGTAACCGGTGCGTTCCGTTCCGATGCGCCGGGCTGGAGATGGGAAGTCAACGTCATTACCTCGAACGATATCAACGCCTGGTGCATGCCCGGCGGCAAGATCGCGGTCTACACCGGCATCCTCGAAAAACTCAATCTCAGCGACGACGAACTGGCCGCCATCATCGGCCATGAAATTGCCCATGCCTTGCGCGAGCACGGCCGCGAGCGCGCCTCCCAGCAGGTCGCGCAGGGTGCGGTACTGGGCATAGGCGCTGCGCTGCTGGGTATAGGCGACGCCGGCGCGAGCCTGGCCAATATCGTGGCGGACGTAACCATAGGGTTGCCCAATTCGCGCGAATTCGAGCGCGAGGCCGACCGCATGGGCGTGGAACTCGCGGCGCGCGCCGGCTATGACCCGCGCGCGGCGATCACGCTGTGGCAGAAAATGGGCCAGGCGGGCGGCGGCGGTCCGCCCCAGTTTCTGAGCACCCATCCATCGAGCACAAGCCGCATCCAGGACCTGCAGAATTATTCGGCGCAGGTGATGCCGCTGTACAACGCTGCCCGACGCTAGCGCCGCACGCAATGAAGCCGTGCCCATGATGATCGTCATTCCCGACGATTTCCCGTCGGTCTTTGCCGGCTCGGAGGCGCACGCGCTGGCAAAAACGCTGGGCGAGGTGCGCGTTTTTACCGAACGCGGCGCAGAAGAAGAGGCGGAGCTCTCGCGGCGCATCGGCACGGCGCGCATCGCCGTCAACATTCGCGCCTATGCCTGCTTCACGGATGCCGTATTCGACGCTTGCCCCGCGCTGAAAATGATTTCGATCTGGGGCACCGGCACCGACAATGTCGACCTCGTCGCGGCGGCGCGTCGCGGCATCACGGTGTGCAATATTCCGGGCGTGAATGCCTATGCCGTGGCCGAGCACACCATCGCCCTCATGCTGGCTGTTGCCCGCAAGATCCCGCAGATCGACCGCGGCATGCGCGAAGGCGGCTGGCCGCGTGAAATGCTCGCCCAGCTCCACGGCAAAACGCTGGCGGTGTTCGGCAGCGGCAGCATAGGCGCGCGCGTGGCACAGCTCGCACGCGCCTTCGGCATGGAAGTGCTGACGTGGAGCGCGCGCGGCGGCAGCGCCGCCGCCAAGGAAGACGCCTTGCGCCGCGCCGATTTTGTTTCGTTGCACCTGAGGCTGACGCCGGCCACGCGCGATTTTCTCGGCCGCGCGGAATTCGCTGCTATGCAGCCGTCCGCCATTCTGGTCAACACCGGCCGCGGCCCGCTGGTCGATCGCGACGCCCTGCTCGAAGCGCTGGGCAGCGGCAGGATCGCCGGCGCCGGGCTCGACGTATTCCACGATGAACCGCTCAAGCCCGGCGATGCGTTGATGGCGCTCGCCAACACCGTGCTCTCGCCGCACAACGCGGGGCAGACGCCGGAAGTGCGGCGCGACGGCCTGCTGCGCACCATGGACAACGTCGCTAAATTTCTGGCCGGCACACCGCAGAACCTTGTTTCCGTGCCGTAGTAATCCAGCCTGCCGCTGCGTTTTCCATCCCCAATATCAGTGCACCGCGCCCTGACATGGGGCATGCGCTTGCCAATCGCAGCAGAGCTTATTATTTAACCTATTGATTCTAAGAGCGCCTAACAAAATAAATCTCCCTCTCCACCGCTTGCGGGGGAGAGGGTAGGGAGAGGGGGGCTTTAAGCGTCATTATGTTAGGCGCTCTAAATATATTTGTATCTGGCATTGCATTTGCTGTAGTTGTAAGCGGAGGCGGCGGAGGATGGCGCCTGAAGTTTTCCATGCAGCCGGGAAACCAGGGAGATTACTATCCATCCAACATAGGCCATCCTATGAAAAACGCGCGTCGTACGGATTTTTTCTTCATCGGTCTCGGCATCGTGCCCGTTGTGCTGGCGTGTGCCGGACATCCTGACATGGCAATACTGCTGTTCGTGCCGCTGCTCATCGCGTCCTGCCTGTGCGGCATGTACGAGAGGGCTGCCGACCAGGCTACGGAACAGCGGGACACGACAACCGAGGCCAATACCGATCGCGGTGCGGAGCCGCGCCTGCCCACGGCCCTGATGGAACGCCGTCGCACGCCGGACGCCTGAGCGCGATTTTTACAAGTTTCCGCAGCAGATGCGAAAACCGAAAACCTGATAGACAGGATTTACAGGATTAACCGGATGAAGTGCAAAGCAAAGGCTTGTGGATACCCGGCCGCTTTGATCCTGTAAATCCTGTTAATCCTGTCCATTGATTTTCAATTGAAGAGATGCAGCACGCCGTCGAGCCCGGCGTGGTTGAGCGCGTGGGTGGTTTTGTCGCGCACCACCGGCTTGGCGCGGTAGGCGACGCTCACGCCGCACTCGGCGAGAAACTTGAGGTCGTTGGCGCCGTCGCCGATGCCGATGATCTGTTCGCGTGTGATGCCCAGTTCGTCGCGCACGCGCAGCAGTTCGTCGCGTTTGGCGTCGGCGTTGACGATGCGCCCCAGCACTTCGCCGCTGAGTTTGCCGTTGGCCATGCCCAGCGTGTTGGAATAGGCGTAATCGAGACCCAGCCGCGGCTTGAGGCGGTCGGTGATATAGGTGAAGCCACCCGACACCAGCAGGATTTTGATGCCCAGGCTTTTGGCTTGGGCGAGCAGCCGCTCGGCGCCGGGCGAGAGCTTGAGGCGCTCGTCGTAAACGCGGGCAAGCGCACTGGCGTCCAGCCCCTTCAACAGCGCAACGCGGCGCCGCAGGCTTTCGTCGTACTCGATCTCGCCGCGCATCGCCTGCGCGGTGATCGCCGCCACCTGCGGCTTGAGGCCCACCATGTCGGCAAGCTCGTCCACGGTTTCCATGGTGATGAGCGTGGAATCCATGTCCATCACCAGCAGGCGGAAATCGGCAAGCCGGCGCGCTTCGGGAACGAAGGCATGATCGAGGCCGGCGGCTGCGCACAGCGCGGCAATTTCCGCGGCGGGCCTGGCGTTGCGCAGGCGGAACACGCCCGACACGGGCTGCTCGATGGCGCTGGCGCCGCTGAGTTTTGCGAGCTGCTTGAGCAGCGCGGTTTCGGCGTCGCCGCCCTGGAGGATAAGGTGCATGTGTGGCTGCGGGGCATCTCAAAACCCGCCCTCACCCTAACCCTCTCCCGAAGGGAGAGGGAATTTATCCTTTCTTTTTCCTCCGGAGGAGAAAGAAGGGTTTTCTCCCTTCTCCCTCCGGGAGAAGGGCAGGGGATGAGGGAAAGGCGTGTTCAGCGACGACTTTCGTGAAATAAAGCCGCAATTATAGCGGATGCTACGGCGCCGGCACTCAGGCGCGCGGCTTGTCGGGCATGTGCCAGCCCAGGAAGATCGCCGCCATGCGCAGCGCAAATACCACCGCCATTGCGGCGAACGTGACCAGCGTGGTGTCCAGCCCGGCCGCCTGGCCCGCAACATAAACGATGGCGCCGGCGATGGAGGCGGTGGCGTAGATCTCGCGGCGCAGGATCAGCGGCACCTCGGCGCACAGCACGTCGCGCAGCATGCCGCCGGCGGTGCCGGTGAGCGCCGCCATGAACACCACGATGATACCAGGCATGCCCAGTTGCTCGGCGATTTTCGCGCCGCTCACCGTGAACAGCGCCAGCCCGAAGGCGTCGGCCACCAGCAGCGCCTTGAGCGGCACGTCGCGGTAGCGGGTATAGATCACGGTGAACACCGCGGCGGCGATGATCACCGGCAGATAGACCGTGTTCTGGAACCAGAAAATCGGATGGCGGTCGAGCAGCACGTCGCGCAGCGTGCCGCCGCCGATGGCGGTGACGGCGGCGATGACCATGACGCCGAACAGGTCCATGTTCTTGCGCGCCGCCGCCAGCGCGCCGCTCACCGCGAACACCGCGACGCCGAACAGTTCCAGCAGGTAGAGCAGCATGGTTTAAGGTTTCGCGGGAGGCAGAGACACGGAGTATAAGAACGCCTGATAAAAAAATGAAATTCTCCCTCTCCCCGCTTG
>CAKKQX010000216.1 GCA_919902235.1 Burkholderiales bacterium | reverse complement strand
CACGGGGCAGCGGGCAAGCATCGAGGCCGGCACTCGCAAGGGTCTCCGCCCCAGCGCAAATGTAGGCCCTTCGAATGCAGATGCTGCGCTTCGCTGGGAAGAGGCATGGAAGAAGTGGTTGCTGTAGTGCTCACGCCAAAAGCCGCGACGCCTAACCGCGTGTTCGAGAGTGACGCGCGGCAAGAGCAGCCGCGCGCACCACAACACGGACGTTAAGTCTCGATAGGTGCCACGAGCGATAGTCCTGGATCCTGCGAGCCACAAATGCTCACGAATAGATATCAGTGTAACTTTCCAACAAAGCGGAAAGTTCGCGACGCGGCTAAGAGCACCTAACAAAATGACGCTTAAGCCCCCTCACCCTACCCTCTCCCCCGCAAGCGGGGGAGAGGGGAATTTATTTTGTTAGGCGCTCTAAGTTACACTGATCCTGCCTATTCATTTCCGGCGTTGCGCGGGCTTCATTATGTTCTCAAGTCAAACCCCGCAAATCAGGACACTACTCACGCGCCTGCGCTTGTCCGAATGCTCCCGGCGGGTGTAGGATTCGCCGTCACGTAATTTGGAGAGAAGCTTGAACGCGCCCATCAACCCCCGGCTTGCGAACAACATCACTCGCCTGTCCGAAATGGAACTCACCGGCGCGGGCCAGGTGTACGTCGAGGGCAAGTACGCCTATATCGGACACCTGACCAACAGGGAAAAGCTGGGCACGACGATCATGGACGTGTCCGAGCCGCGCAAGCCGCGCATCGTTTCCCAGATACACCTCGACGATCTGCAGTCGCACAGCCACAAGGCGCGCGTGATCGGCGATATCATGATCGTCAACAGCGAGCAGAACGCCTCCGCGCTGGGCCGCAAATCGGAGCAACTACCCTCGGCACGGGCGGCGCTCGAGCAATCCCTCGGCCGTCCGCCGACCGCGGCGGAACTCGCCGAAAAGCTTACCGTGGGGCAAGCCGATATCGCCGTGCTCGAGGCCGCCGAGCGCAGCCCCTACGAACAGGGCGGCTTCAAGATCTACGACGTGAAGGACAAGACCAGGCCCAGGCTGCTTTGCTTTCAGAAAACCGGCGGCAAAGGTGTCCACCGCTTCGATATGGATGAAAACTATGCCTACATCTCGACCGAGATGCCCGGCTACCTCGGCGCGATGCTGATGATCTACGACATCCGTAATCCTGCGAAGCCCGAGGAGGTCTCGCGCTGGTGGATGCCGGGCCAGCATACTGCCGGGGGAGAAAAGCCGACGTGGCCCGGGCGCCGCAACCGCCTTCATCACGCGCTGCGTTCCGGCGACCACTTGTGGGCCGGCTGCTGGATGGCGGGCGTGCGTGTCATCGACGTGTCCGACATACGCAAGCCGAAAACCGTCGGTGCATACAACTATCACCCGCCGTTCCCCGAGCCTACGCATACGTTTATGGAGATGCCTAAGCGCATCGGCGGCAAACGCATTGCCGTGGCGATCGACGAAGAGGACCACTCCCACGGCGCGGCGGAGATGGCCCGCCGGCGGGGGCGCCCGCATGGCTGCCTGTGGGTATTCGACGTCACGGATTTCAACAATATCCAGCCGCTGTCCATCTTCGAGGTGAGCGAACTGGACTCGCCATGGTCCCGCACCATGCCCGGGCGGTTCGGCGGGCATCAGTTCCGGGAGCGCATGAAGGACGACACGCTGGTGTATTGCACGTGGTTCGCCGGCGGGCTGCGCATCGTGGACATCGCCGACCCGTCCGCACCCCAGGAAGTCGGTTATTTCATACCGGAGCCGGCGCGCGGGTGCGCGGGACCGCAGACCAACGACGTCGACGTGGATGACCGCGGCGTGATTTACGTCGTCGACCGCGGCCCGCGGTTCGACATACTGGAATTTAAAAGGCCCTGAACGGCCTGGGAGAGCGGAATATGACAAGAGCGCTTGCAAATCCGGGAAATGCAAAAATGTTGATGCGCATCGCCGGTTATTCGATCATGGGTTTGTCCATCGCATTCCCGGCACTCACGGCCGCGCAGGAATACCCGGTGAAGCCCATCCGTTTCATCGCGCCCAATCTGCCCGGCGGACCAACCGATATCCTGGCGCGGCTGCTCGGCGCCAAACTTGCCGAGGCCTTTGGTCAGCCGGTAGTCGTCGAGAATCGCGCAGGCGCCGGCGGCAACATCGGGACCGAAGTGGCCGCCAGGGCGCCTGCCGATGGCTATACCCTGGTCACCGGAAATAACGCGACCTTCGGCGCCAACGTAAGTCTCTACAAGAGCATGGGTTTCGACCCGCTCAAGGATTTCACGCCGGTCATACTCGTGGGCACGCAGCCCAATATCCTGGTGGTGCATCCGTCCATGCCGGTGAAGTCGGTCAAGGAGCTGATCGCGCTGGCGAAAGCGCGGCCGGGGCAGCTGAATTACGCAGGTTCAGGCCAGGGCGCCGCCGCCCACCTTGCCGCCGAGCTGTTCAAGAGCATGGCGAAAGTGAACATCGTGCACGTGCCATACAAGAGCGCGGCCCCCGCACTCGTCGACGTCATCGCCGGCCATAACCAGCTGATGTTCGCAACTGCGCTGTCCGTGCAACCCTTCATCAAGTCCGGGCGGCTGCGCGCGCTGGCAGTTACGCCGGCAAAGCGCTCGCGGCTGTTCCCCGAGTTGCCCACCATCGCGGAAGCCGGGGTGCCGGGATTCGAGGCAACAACCTGGCATGGCGTGCTCGTTGCCGCAGGCACGCCCGCGCCCATCGTGACGAGACTGAACGCAGAGCTCAACCGCGCGCTGCAGATGCCGGACGTGCGCGGGCGCCTTACCAGTCTCGGCGCCGAAATCATCGGCGGCACTCCGCGCGAATTCGCGGACCATATCAAGACCGAGATTCCGAAGTGGGCCAAGATCATTAAAGACGCAAACATAAAGCTGGATTGATTGCGTCTGATGACGCGGGAGACTGCGCGATGAAGGTGGGGACGATATCGCGGAAGTCCGGGCGATGACGGCTGCCGAGCCGCCGGTCTGCGCGCCACCCGATCCCGGGACACGCCGCCCGCAGATCGTCCTGCCCCGCGGCGCATGCGATTGTCACGCGCATGTCTGCGGTCCCTCCGCGCAATATCCGCTATACGCAAAACGCATCTATACCCCCGCGGACTCTGCGCTCCCGGCCTACCTGACGATGCTGTCCACGCTGGGCATTGAAAGAGCGGTTCTCGTTCAGCCCAGTTTCTACAGCACGGACAACAGCGCGATGCTGGACGCGATCGATGCCGCTGGTCTGCGGTTTCGCGGCGTGGCGGTCGTCCCCCGCGATGTCACTGACGCCGAACTCGAACGCCTGCATCATCGGGGCGTGCGTGGCGTGCGGGTCAACATCGTCGATACGCTCGACGGCAAGGGGGTGCTGCCGCGCGAGGCGCTCGTGCAGCTTGCGCGCCGCATCCGGCCTTTGGGCTGGCACATGGAATTCCTGATGCATGTGGACGAATTTCCGCACCTCGATCGCGACCTGGAGGATTTCCCGGTAGACATGGTGTTCGGCCATCTGGGGTACGTGCGGGCCGACAGAGGCGTCGCCGTCCCCGGATTCCAGGCATTGTTGCGGCTGCTGCGCTCGGACAAGGCGTGGGTCAAGCTCACGGGGCCTTATCGCATTTCCACCGGGCCTCAACCGCACGCGGACACCGATGCCTACGCGCAGGCATTGCTTGATGCGGCGCCCCATCGGGTGGTTTGGGGAACGGATTGGCCGCACGTCATGGCGAAATGGCACATGACCATGCCGAACGACGCCGATTTTGTCGACCTGCTGGTCCGGTGGGTGCCCGATCCTGTACTGCGCGAGCAGATCCTGGTGAAAAACCCCGAGCGGCTTTACCAGTTCGAACCACTACCAGCCATTGGGTAATTCCCGGTTCTATGCGAAGATCGAAGCCATGACAGGCCAACGGCGTGAAGCCA